>CAZWGV010000018.1:2681-36072 GCA_964633595.1 uncultured Coriobacteriaceae bacterium
CGGGCTCCTCTGCGGGCGCGGGCTCGGGCTCCTCTGCGGGCGCGGGCTCGGGCTCCTCTGCGGGCGCAGGTGCCTCGACTGGCGGACGCTCAAGGACCGCCCCGAGCATCTCCTCGAATACCGCAATGTCGGCCGATGTCGCTTCCACAGACTCGGCGGAGAGGAACGCGGGCTCTTCAGGTGGCTTCCTGGGTGCGGGCTGCTCGACCACTGGCTCGACCACCGCCGCAGGCTCGGCGGGAGGTGCCGGCTCGACTGTCGCCCGTGCGGCTTCCAGCTCACGGCGCCGCACGGCGTTGCGCTCCTCACGTTCCGCACGTTCGACTCGCAGCCGTTGCACCTCTTCGTCCGACGTGACCTCGAGCAAACCAGCCGAGAACAGCCCATAGATGATCCGAGCCACCTCGAAGTCGGTCCTGTTCGTCTCCGAGGCCAGCTCGGCCACTGATCGCGTGCCGTCGACGAGCAGCAGTAGGTTCCACTCGATCGGCTTGAGGGAGATCTCGAACGTACCCTCGCCTGGAGCAGTGGCCATCTTGAAGACCATCTCCATGGAGGGGACCTTCTTCTTGATGCGGTTCCACTCTTCGAGTCGCCTGCTGCCCTCCATGATCACGTTCTCGATGGACACGGTCAGACCGATGTCCTCGTCGACCACTTCTGGCAGCACCTCGAAGTCGAAGTCCCCCTGGTCCCACCGCATCAAGTCAAAGATGGTGTCCTGTATCTGCTCCTGCACGAAGGCCTCGAGCACCTTGTCGGTGATGTAGCCTTCCTCGACCAGAATCTGACCCAGTCTGCGCCCGTCTGCCGGCTCGGCTCTGCGGATCTCCAGAGCCCGCGTCAGGGCGCCCGGAGTGATCTTGTTCGCATTGGCAAGCCGCTCGCCAAGAGGCTCTCCGTGCCAGTTGGACTGCGCGAAGAAGACGTCCCCCTCGCGGAACCAGACGCTGCCTTCGGCTCCCTCGGTCCCGCGGATGCGCAGGACGCCGGTCTTCCGGCTAAACGTGATCAGCTGGAAGACGTCAGGGAGACTGAAGTCCTTGAGGTTGCCGCGTAGGGCCATCTCTCAGTCGTCAGCACCTTCCGGAGTCGGGCGCGTCAGGCGAGGATGTCGCCTATCCTCGCGGCGGACGCTCTCATGTCGTAGAGGACGAGGCCGAGTTTGGTGTCTTTGTGCGCCAGCGCGGTCAAGACGGCACGATCTCCCGCAGCCATCAGCAGAACATAGCCATCCGATCCTTCGATGAAGACCTGCGAGAGGCGCCCTCGGCCAAGCTCGGCAGCAGCGCGCTCGCCTAGGCCGAGGATCGCGGCTGACATCGCGCCCACTCGGTCCTCTTCCATGCCATCGGGCAGAGCCGAAGCCATCGTGAAGCCGTCGAGGCTCACCAACGCCGCAGCCTGAATGTCCGGCGATCCTTCCATCAGCTCATCGAGGGCGGTGACTAGTCGCTGCTCGCGCGTCGCCCCCTCCACGACCTCTGGGGCGGAAGCGGGCAGAAGGACCGGCTCGACGGGGGCCTGAGGTGAGACGGCCTCCACGGCTCTGGCAGGCTCATCCGCCATCCGCCGAGGAGCCGCGGGAGCGACTTCCTCCTGCGCTGCTATGGTAGATGAGGGTGCTTCGAAAGCGACCACCGTGGGACTGGACGGCACAACGATCGGTGCGCGGATGATCTCGTCATCCTCGCCCAACCCGTCGTCATCCAAGTCGCCGACGTAGTATTCGCCTATCCCCTTGTCGGTCATCCTGCGTACACCTCCACACACCGCTACCTCGGTAGATACGCGAGACTCGCACCCAGTCGGTAGGGCCGCGCGACCGCCTGCACAGTCTCTCACGAAGGGTCCCAGCCGAACAACAAGACCGCGCGCTCACACGACGACCCGCATGATCTCCTCAATGGACGTCGTCCCCCTGAGCACCTTCGCGAACCCGTCCTCCTTCAGTGTTGTCATCCCCTCGGAGATCGCCTGCCGCATCAACTCGTCGGACGAGACGTTCTCGACGGCCATGCGCTCGATGGTCTCGGACATCGACAGGACCTCATGCACGCCCATTCGGCCCTTGTAGCCGATACCGCTGCACTTCTTGCAGCCCACAGCCCGGTAGAGCTTGGGAGGCTTGCCCGGCTCGAACGGGAAACCCACCCGCTCGAGCGACTCCTCTGAAGGCGTGTGGGACTCTTTGCACTCCGAGCACAACCGTCGCGCCAGTCGTTGAGCCAGAACACAGTTCACCGCAGACGCCGTCAGGAAGGGCTCGATGCCCATCTCGGTCAAACGCGTTATAGCCGAAGGGGCGTCGTTGGTGTGCAGTGTCGACAGAACAAGGTGTCCGGTGAGGGCGGCCTCGATGGCGATGGTGCCCGTCTCCTTGTCGCGAATCTCACCGATCATCACCGTGTCGGGATCCTGCCGGAGGATGGACCGCAGTGCGGCAGCGAATGTCAGGCCCGCCTTCTCGTGCACCTGCACCTGCGAGAGTCCCTCGAGCCGGTACTCAACGGGATCCTCAACCGTGATGAGGTTCGTCCTCGGGTCATTGGTCTTGTTGATCGCTGCATACAGCGTCGTGGACTTACCTGAACCGGTGGGTCCCGTGACCAGGATGGCACCGTATGGCCTGGCCAGTGCATCCATCAGCTTGTTGAGTGGCTCGTCGAGGAAGCCGAGGTCCTCCAGAGACATCATGATCGAGTCACGGCGCAGCAACCGCAAAACCGACATCTCGCCCTGCACGACCGGCAGCACGGCCACTCGGAAGTCGACGGCTTTGCCATCGAGCGTGACACCGAAGCGGCCGTCTTGGGGCACACGCTTCTCGGCGATATCCATCCCAGAGGCTATCTTCAGTCTGCTTATCAGCTGTCGGTGAAGTCGTCTCGGGCTGCGGAAGACCTCCTGACAGACACCATCGATGCGAAAGCGAACTCGCAGCTCCTTCTCTTGCGGCTCGATGTAGATGTCGCCCGCCCCCTGCCTGATCGCTTCGGTCACGATCAGATTCATGAGCTTGGCCACTGGTGCGCTATCGTCGTCGGCGTCCTCATCCTCGGACTTGTCGTCGTGCCCGCCCAGGGAATCCTCCAGATCCCCGACCATGTCTTCGACGTTCTCGTTCATCGACGCGAACTTCTCGATCACGGCCTCGAGATCGCTCTCGGTCGCCACCACGGGCCGGATCTCGTACCCGGTCACGATTCGCAGGTCATCGATGGCGAAGATGTTGGCCGGGTCCGCCATGGCCACGACGAGCTCGTCGTCTTGGATCTTGATCGGCAGCACGCTGTAGCGGCGCGCCAGATCGGCTGCGAGCAGCGTCGCGGCATTAGGATCGATCTCGAAGGTCGCCAGGTCGATGAAGGTCAGTCCGAGTTCGTCGGCGACGGCCTGTGCGATCCCGCTCTCGGTGGCGAAGCCCTTCTCCTCCAGCACGCTGGCCAGAGATCGTCCGTCCATCCCCTCAAGCGATTCCTGCAGCTGCTCGGCGTCGATGACGCCAGCCTTCACCAGGAGTCTTCCTAGCCGCTTCCCGCTCGCGGCCGTCATCGCCCTGTCCTCTCGGGCTGCGGGCCTACAGCGGCCGCCGCCGCCTCGCGCATGATGTCGCGCGGTGCCCGGACGTTGACGTCCTCGGCCCAGATCTCGATGGCCAGCGCGCCCTGACAGACGAGCATTCCGAGTCCGTCAACCGCGACAGCTCCGGCAGCCTCGGCAGCTCGCGTGAGCCCAGTGCGGTGTGGCGTGTACACCATGTCGGCGATGACCTGACCGCTCGACAGCCACGCAGCGTCCACAGGGCTGGGATCGTCCGGCTGCATGCCGACAGGCGTGGCGTTGACCACGAGGTCCGCCGAACGGATGGCCTCCTCGGCATCCGAGCCGGACTCGACGGACCGTGCTAGCGTCTGACCGAGATGCGGGGTCATCCTCTCGATCAACGCCTCAGCCCTCTCGGGACTGCGGTTCACGACGGCAACTTCGGAGGCGTTGGCCAGGACCATCGCGACGAACGCGGCTCCGGCCGCCCCCCCTGCGCCCAGAAGCGCAACCGAGCGCCCGGCGGGGTCGAACCCCGCATCCTCCGCCAGCGACTCGAGCAGTCCCCGTCCGTCGGTGTTGTAGCCGATCAGCCTCCCATCCGCCACGTGGACCGTGTTCACGGCTCCGGCCATGCGTGCCGGGGTTGCCACATCGTCACAAAGGCCGAGGACCGCACGCTTGTGCGGCATCGTGATGTTCAATCCCGCGAAGTCTGCGGCTACCGCGGTCTCCAGCACGCTGACGAGCTGCGACTCGTCTTTGACTGGGATCGGTACGTATGCCCAGTCGAGACCGAGCGCTTGATAGGCGGCGTTGTGCATGACCGGTGAGAGGGTATGCTCCAGCGGCCAGCCCACAATGCCAGCTAGTCTCGTGTGCCCCGTGATACTGTGTCCCACGAGCGCGGTACCCCTCCCGCGACGCACTGCGGCGGCTGTGCGAATCGAAGACTACGCCAGTGGTTCTCTATCGGCCAGAACTCGCCTTTCTATGAATCGCAAGAACAGCGTGTGCGGCAGATCGCTCTCGGACAGCGGCACTACCAGTACGGTCGTCAGCCCGCACAGGTTCCCTCCGAGGATGTCGGTGAACACCTGGTCACCCACCACGGCTGTCGACCGCGGTTTCGCGCCTAGCAGCCGCATGCCCCTTCTAAACGCGAACGGGAGGGGCTTTAGCGCCCTGGGAACCAGGCTCAGGCCGAGTTCTCTCGCCACCCGAGACACCCGCTCGTGCCAGTTGTTGGAGACGAGGCAGACTGAGAAGCCCTCCTGCACGACTCGGTAGACCCAGCTGCGCGCCTCATCGGACACCACGTTCGTGTCTCGGGGCAGCAGGGTGTTGTCCAGATCGACCAGGAGGTGGCGCACTCCTCTGCCCCAGAGGTCGGCCAGGTCTATGGATTGGACGCTGCTGTAGTAGAGGTCGGGTCTGAGCATTCTGCCCCTCGCTGCCTCGCGTCCGACGACGGGAGGATTCGACATCAGTGGTCGGGCTCTCCGTCACCGTCATGGTCGTGCGCCCCGGAAGGCAACGCATCTCCTATCTGCTCGTCGAGAAGCTCGATCACGTGCTCGACCGCATCGGCCTTCGCGTGCATCCCGGCAGCGTCGTAGACACCCCTGACCACCGCCATCCCGTCGTGCTGCTCGACGGCATCGGCCCACTCGGCGTCAAGAGCGGCGTCTGCCATCTCCACCGCAAGAGGAATGTCATTGCCGTACAGCCACAGGAGTTGCGCATACGACGTCAGCAGGAGTCCAGAGGAAGGATTCGCTTCCACCCCCTCACGTGCCAGCTCGAGCCCCTCTTCGACCATCCCGCGCCTCGAGAGCTGGAAAGCGCCCACGTAGTACGCCTGCACCAACTGGGGGTCCAGAGTCACCGCCATCCAGATAGTGGGGAGGATGTAGGTCTGCTCGGCGAGGGGGACGTCCTCGTAGTACTCGTGGAAGACGGGCTCTATGCGGTTCCAGAGCACCGCCGCGCCGAAGGTGCGAAGGCCTGTCAGGTAGGCGAAGCCCGCGCGCCCTACTGCCCCTCGGGCCGGGACTCTCTCGGTGCGAAGCTGATGATCGGTGATCGACTGGGCGACGAGGAGCACAGCGAACGCCAGCCCGATCGCCGCCGTGCTCGCCCAACGGCTTCGGAAAGTCACAGATCACGCCCCCGAAAGGCCAGGATGGCTATCCCGAGCAGCACCGCAACCCAGGCGACGAATACAACGACAGCCATGCCCAGGTACGCCAGCCCGACTCCGGCCCCGTGGGCCACCGGGGCGATGATGTCGAATGCGTCGAGTGATGGATACAGCCTGGCCACGAGCGAGCCCTCATCGGGGAACAGTGCGGAACGGCTGTGGGCGGCGAACAGGAAGGTGAGGCTGGCCACGGTAACGATGACAGGACCCATGCGAGTGGATACAACGATCGCGAGGGCCGCGACGACTCCGGCCTCCAGCCATATCGTCAGTGCCCCCTGGAACATGAGCCACATGACTTCCTCGTATACGAGAAAGCCGATGCCCACGCACACGACAGCGAATGAGAGGACGACGCCACCCATGACGGCAAAGACCCCGATCCACGTGCCTACCAGGTACTCCCACCGACTCACGGGCTTGGCGAGGATGTTGTAGACCGTGCGACGCTCGATCTCCCCGGAGACCTTGTTGGCCGAGAGCGCGAGTACGACAACAAGCGCACCCACGTAGGTCAGAGCGAGGGCCACTTCTCGGAAGACGGATGCGTCGACTCCCGCACCGTAGCTGGGGAGCTGCGGAATGGCCGCGGCCATCACTGCGGCGAAGAACAGCACCACGTACACAATGCGACGCCTCAGGGCGTCAGCCACTACGGAACTCGCGATGGCTAGCACCGCCCGCGTCACCTGTTCTCGCCCCCCTCACCACTCGATAGCAGCCGCGAGAAGTAGTCCTCAAGGGTGTCGCGCTTGGGCGTCAGGGCCTCTATCCTGCCCCCGGCGTCGTCGATCGAGTCCACCACTCGTCTCACGTCCTCGTCGGCGACGGAGAAGACCCACGTCCCGCCCGAGACGGCCACCTCCTCGACCATCTGCTCCACTCCCGGCGGTAAGCGGTCGCCGACGTCCCGCACGCGCACAGAGGTCCGCCCCGCGAAGTTGAGCAGTTCGTCCAGTGGACCTTCGGCAGCTACGGTACCCCGGTGGAGTATCGTCACGCGATCGCACACCGCCTCGACCTCGGACAGTTGATGTGAGGAGAGGAGTACGGCTGTGCCCGAGCCGCGCATCTCGAGCATTAGGTTGCGGATGTCCCGCTGACCTACCGGATCGAGCCCCGAGGCAGGCTCATCGAGTACCAGGACCTTCGGCTCCCCGAGGAGCGCTTGGGCGAGCCCGAGCCGTTGGAGCATGCCTCGCGAGAAGGCGGACAGCTGTGTTCGCTCGGTGCCCTCGAGCCCCACTCTGGCAAGCAACGCGGAGGTATCCCTGCGAACCGATCCGGCCTCAAGGCCGCAGAGAGCCCCATAGAGGTTGATGACCTGCGCCGCCGTCAGTTGGGGCGTGAAGTAGGGCTGCTCGGGAAGAAAGCCGACGCCCGCCCGTGACGCTGGCTCCGCGGCTGGCCGACCCTGGATCTCGAGGACGCCCGCATCGGGACGCACGAGGCCCATCAGCATCTTGAGAGTCGTGGTCTTGCCCGCGCCGTTCGGACCCAGAAGTCCGTGGATCGTGCCAGGCATGACATGGAACGACACATCCCGCACGGCTTCCTTGCGTCCGCCGGAGCCCGAGTACGTCTTGCGAGCGCGTTCAACAAGAATGGCCGGCGGGTCCATCACTCCCCCGGACGACCGGCGAGCCTCCTGCTCCTCCGACTTCGTCACCTTCCGAATACCTCCTTGGACTTTTGCTTCGCGGCCCGAAACTCCTCCGACGTGCGAGCGAATGTGTGCGATCCGTCTGTCCCCGTGAGCACGTAGTAGATGAAGTCGGTGTCCGCCGGCGCAGCAGCCGCCTTCAGGGCCGCGAGGCCGGGGTTCGCTATGGCGCCGGGCGGCAAACCGGGATACATGTAGGTGTTGTAGGGGCTGTCGATACGCAGATGGCGCTCGAGCAGTCTGAACCGGTTGCCGGGCAACACATACTCGATGGTTGCGTCTATCTCCAGACGCATCCGGCGCTCGAGCCGGTTGTAGATGACAGACGACACGAGTGCTCGCTCCTTGGCGACCTTTGCCTCTCGTTCGACGAGAGATGCAAGGGTGACGAGATCGTGGAGGTCAAGCCCGCGCGACTTCGCGAAGTCGAGATCAACCTCGGCTATCTCCTTCTCGAACTGGTCGAGCATCATCCCGACCACATCGGCCGCCTTGCTCCCCTCCTTCACCCTGTAGGTCTTGGGAAACAGGTAGCCTTCCAGCGAGCCCTCATGCGCTCGCCTGAGGTATGGCCGGTCCATGCTGCCCGCACCGGTCTTCACCAGCTTCAGGATCTCGTCCTCGGCGATGCCCGTGGCCCGGGCGAAGCGAGTCGCCACCTGCTCTGCGGTGAACCCTTCCGGTATGGTCACCGTCACGTACTTGATCGGTGGGCCGGCGACGAGGCGCACCACAACCTCGCCGTATCCCATTCCAGTCTCAAGATCGTAGACGCCCGCCTTCAGATGGCCGTCGGCGCCACGCGATCGCGACTCCAGTCTGAGCCGGTTGGCGTTGGCCACCACGCCTTCCCGTGCCAGCTGGTGGGCGATGTCGGCCGTCGTTGCGCCCTTGGGTATCTCCACTTGAACGGAGATGCCTGGCGGCACGTCAACCGCCGCTCTCACGAACAGGGCCCACCACACGATAGCCACCACTGACGCTGCCAGCACGGCAAACGCGAGAACTCCGACAACTATCGGTCGAGCGCGACCTGACGCCGCACTCCCTGCCCAGTCACGACGGCTACTCCTGCTCAACGGTCCCTCCGGCGTCTAGGAAGCTTTGCAGTATCAGTGTGGCGGCGACCATGTCCACCTGCCCGTTCCGGCGCCGCCCGGTCTTGCGCCCCGCGTCACGCAGCGCACGACGCGCCTGCTCGGACGAGAGGCGTTCATCCCAGAACGCCACGGGCACCTTCAGTTCACGTGCCAGCTCGTCAGCGGCCTCTCTCACTCGGAGCGCCTGCGGACCCTCGCTCCCGTCCATGCTCAGGGGAAGCCCTACCACGACAGTGTCGGCACCATACTCCTCGACCAGACCGGTAACGGCGACAACCAGATCGGTCGCCGGAAGGACCATCAGGGGCGTGGCGACTCGGCGACCGGGATCGGAGGCGGCCACCCCGACTCGACGCTCACCGATGTCCAGACCCAGCACGCGCATCCGGCCGCTAACGGTCCACGCCGAGCATCTCGCTGGCGAGTCTCAGCGCCTCCTCGATGCCCGAAGCATCCTTCCCGCCAGCCTGAGCCATCTCCGGCTTGCCGCCACCACCGCCGCCTATCGCCGGTGCGATGCCCTTGATGACGGCGCCAGCGTCGAAGCCCGCAGCAACCGCATCCGCTGAGCCGGCGGCGAGGAGAAGCGGGGCGTTCGAGCCTGGTGATGTCGTGGCAAGGACGACTGCCCCTCCCCCCATCCGAGAGCGCATCTTGTCCGAGATGGATCTCAGCCCGTTTGCGTCGGCTCCATCCACACGCGTCACCACTAGCGGGTAACCCACGTCGGACCGAAGGGACAGATACTCCTCGATGCGACCGTCGCTCACAGCCTCGCCGGTCAGAGCTGCGCCGGCTTCGAGCTCCTTGACGCGAGACACGAGTGCCCGCGCCTTCTCTGACACCTCCGGCCAGCGGACCTTGAGAGCGGCGGCGGCCTCAGCGAGCTCCTTCTGCTGGGACGTAACGTACTCCAGAGCGTCGAAAGAGGTGAAGCCCTCTATCCGCCGGAGACTCGCTCCCACGCTGCCCTCGGACATAACCTTGAAGAGACCGATCTCGGTCGTCCTGCCCACGTGTGTACCGCCACAAAGCTCCTTGCTGAAGTTCCCCACCTCCAGGACGCGCACGAAGTCGCCGTATTTCTCGCCGAAGAGCGCGGTGACCCCAGACTCCCTGGCTGAGGCGAGTGACGTCTCGTAGGCGCGTACGGGATGGTCCTCCATGATCTTCGCGTTGACGAGCGCCTCGACCTTCTCCAGCTCCTCTGCACTCATCGCCTGGAAGTGAGTGAAGTCGAAGCGCAGCCGCTCCGGTGCGACCAGCGAACCCGCCTGCTTGACGTGTTCCCCGAGCACAAGCCGCAGTGCCCAATGGAGCAGGTGGGTAGCCGTGTGGTTTCGCCGGATCCGTTCCCGGCGCCCCACGTCGATCGACGCTGTCACGTCATCCCCGAGCGAGATGGTACCCGACTCGATGGTGCCGGCGTGCGCAACGATCCCGGGCACCGGCAACCGAGTGCCACTCACCTCGAAGACGACGCCCTCCGCTGAGATCACACCCGTGTCGCCGGTCTGGCCGCCTTGCTCGGCGTAGAACGGGGTTGCGTCGAGAACAACCTCCACGCTATCGCCTGGCCCCGCCCGCTCGACCGGCTTGCCATCTGCGAGTATCGCAACCACCGTCGCGTCCGCATCGTCACGTTCGTAGCCAACGAAGTCGCTGGGCGTCGTAGCCGAGGCGACCTCGCGAAACCCGTCATCAGAGGTCTTCCACGACTCGTCCTTCACTGCCGCTCGCCCGCGCTCCCTCTGCAGCTCCATCTCCGTCTCGAAGGCCTCGATGTCCACGGAGACACCGGATTCGCCAGCGATCTCAGCGGTGAGCTCCAGCGGGAAGCCGTACGTATCGTGCAGCACAAAGGCGACACGCCCGTCGAGCGTGGCGGACCGATCGAGTCCGCTCAGCTTCTCCTCGAGAAGGGAAAGCCCCTGGCGCAGAGTCGCGCCGAACCGCTCCTCTTCGCTGCCCACGATCCGGTCGATGAACTCCTTGTGCTCCTCTAGCTCTGGGTAGGCGTCACCCATCAGTTCCGTGGTGGTCCGGGTAAGCCGCGTCAGGAACGGCTGCCTCACACCGAGGAGCCTCCCGTGCCGAACCGCGCGCCTCAGCAACCGACGCAGGACGTACCCGCGTCCCTCGTTCGACGGGATGATCCCGTCGGCCACCATGAACGCCACAGCCCTGGCGTGGTCGGCAAGGATGCGCAGGGAGGTGTCAGTGCGACTATCGGAGCCATATCCCGCGCCCGAGGTGTCCTCGGCCACCGACATGATGCGCCTGATGATGTCCGTCTCGAAGTTGCTCCCGACTCCCTGCATCACGGCAGCGATCCGTTCGAGTCCCATTCCTGTGTCGATGTTCTGCTTGGGCAGGGGCACCAGCGTGCCGTCCTCGTGCCTGTCGAACTGCATGAACACGAGGTTCCAGTACTCCAGATAGCGATCGCAATCGCATCCGGGCCTGCAGTCGGGGCTGCCGCAGCCCAGCTCAGGCCCCTGATCGTAGTAGAGCTCGGAGCAGGGTCCACATGGGCCGGTCGGTCCGGCCGACCAGAAGTTATCCTTGGCTCCCATGCGCACGATGCGGTCCGAGGGCACCCCCACTTCGCTGACCCATATGCTCTCGGCCTCGTCGTCGTCTTCGTAGATCGAGTACCAGAGCCGGCTTGGATCGAGTCCGAGAACGTCAACGCTGTACTCGTAGGCCCATGCGCATGCTTCGGACTTGAAGTAGTCACCGAAGCTGAAGTTCCCGAGCATCTCGAAGAAGCTGTGGTGGCGGCCCGTGGTGCCGATGATGTCGATGTCCGTGGTCCGTACACACTTCTGGCACGTGGCCGCCCGGGTGTAGTCCCGCGTCTCCACGCCCAGGAACAGAGGCTTGAACTGGACCATGCCTGCCGTCGTGAGAAGCAAAGAGGGATCGTCGGGCACAAGGGAACTCGAGGACACGCGTGTGCTGCCCTTCGACTCGAAAAATCCCAGGAAGCTCTCGCGTATCTCGGCAGACCTCACCAGTCACTCCCTCCAGCGAGGCCGTGACCACGCTGCCGTGTCACTGCTGAACCTGCGGGTCGTCCTGCGGCTCCACAGAGGTGTCCGCAGCTCCGGCGTCCCTCTCGGCGCGCTCTCTCCGAAAGGTCATCCGCTTCGCCCGTGCAAGACGCCCGCCAGCATCCTCTGTCGCCTCGGCAGACTCACCAGCGCATCGCCCGTGTCGGAAGAGCGCCCCATCCCGAGATGAGATCTGCGCACTCGTGTGCTTCTCGAAGTAGTAGACGAACAGCCCCTTGCTCGCTGCGGCTAGCGGGATCGCCAGCACCAGGCCCCAGAATCCGAACAGGGTACCCCCGACGAGCAGTGACAGGATGACCAGCACTGGATGCAGGTCCACCTGTTCCGACATGACCCGCGGCGTGACGAAGAGGTCTGTTATCTGCTGGGCAGCGAAGATGATCCCGGCCGCCACGAACGCCAGCCACCACACATCGAAACCAGCGACGATAGCGGCGACCACGGCGGCCACCGCTGGCCCGATGTAGGGCACCACGTTCAGCACCCCCGTGAGCAGACCAAGGATCACCGGGTATGGTATGTCGGCTATCCAGAGCCCCGAAGCCACGAGAACGGCTGTGACTGACGACACGACGGCGAGTCCACGAAGGTAGCCGCCGAGAGCGAAGGAGACCTCGTGGAAGATCAGCCGCGCCTCGTCTCGCCTTCTTGGCCCGGCCAGGGCGAGCAGTTCCTCGCGTATAGCAGGGAGATCCCTGAGCATCCAGAACGCGATGACCAGGCCCAAGACGAGATTGAACAAGCCGCCCACCAGGCGTCCGCCCGCGCTCAGCGCGCCACGAGCCATACCCCGAGTTGCGGCGCCCACTTGATCACCGAGGGACAAGTACACCTCTTCAGACGCGGCGTACAGCCACTCGGGAGCGAACTCCTTGTACTGCTTGAGGAGCTCCTGCCCAAATTCGTAGGCGGCATCGTAGTAGCGGGGAAACTCCCGAGCGAAGCTGCCTGCCTGCTCGACAAAGGGAGGTACGAGAAAGAGGCCCGCGAAGCTGATCGCGAAGAGCGCCACGAGGTACAGGATCACCGCACCCAGTGCCCTGGAGACGCCGCGCTTCTGCAGGCGGTATACGGGACCGCGCAGGGTCAGGACCACCACAGCCGCAATAAGGAGCGGCACGAGTACCGCAGAGACGCGCCAAAGGACCCAGCCAGCCGCTGCGAGCAGTACGAGAACCCCGACTATCGCCCAAGCCGCTATCGCGAGACGTGTCCAGCGCTCGCGCGCTGAGGTGGGGTCTGTCGGCACGTCCATCATCACGTCTCCTCACGGACGAGGGTGTCCCGAAGGATCCTCAGTGTTTTCCGGAGTAGCCTTGAGACCTGCATCTGCGATATCTCAAGACGCGTCGCGATCTCCGTTTGGGTCAGACCTTCGAAGAAGCGAAGGTGGAGGACGTGTTGCTCCTGCGGGGTGAGACCCTTGAGGGCTGCGGCGAGCGTCGCGCGATCGTCGACCAGCATCATCAGCTGATCGTCGTTGCCTATGTACTCGAGAATGCTGAATGTGTCCGCCCCGTCGGCGTTCCTGTCACCCTCGAGCGAGACGAAGTTGTAGGCCTCGGACGTTTCAAGTGCCTCCAGCACGTCCTCGGTCGTGACACCCAGGGACTCCGAGATCTCCTGGATCGTCGGCGACCTCTGTTGCCGCTGCGTGAGCTGATCGATCGCCTGGTTGACCTTGAAGCTGAGCTCTTGAAGCCGACGAGGGACCTTTATCGCCCATCCCTTATCCCGGAAGTATCTCTTCAGCTCGCCAACGATGGTCGGAGTGGCGTATGTCGTGAACTCGACCGCTCGGTCAATATCGAATCGGTCGATGGCCTTGATCAATCCGATGGTGCCTACCTGGATAAGGTCATCGACCGGCTCGCCCCGATTGCGGAATCGGCTAGCAAGGTACTTGACGAGATTCAAGTACATCGTGATCAGCTCATCACGCGCAGCCTCGTCGCCCTCAAGGCGATAGCGGCGGAACAGCTCGCGCGTGTGCGCCTTGTCCCAGGAGAGCTTCCGCGACTGTTGCTTCTTGGTCGCTCTAGG
Organism: uncultured Coriobacteriaceae bacterium; assembly: GCA_964633595.1. Taxonomy (GTDB): domain Bacteria; phylum Actinomycetota; class Coriobacteriia; order Anaerosomatales; family CAZWGV01; genus CAZWGV01. The sequence goes on from CAZWGV010000018.1 coordinate 16,314, forward strand.
CACTCGTGCCCTCCACGGGCGCGCGACGCTTGGTCATGCGGATGAAGCAGCCTGATTCGTCATCGGTGAGCTCGAATTCGTCGCACACCGACTGGAGGATGAACTGCGCGTACCGTCCGAGCGTCCCGTTCTCCTCGTCCTCCTCCTCCTTCGAGCCGTGCTCCACAGGGCCCACCTCGATGGCGCACTCGTCATCGTCGATGGAGAAGACGACGTCCACGCTCACCTCCGCCGTCGTGCAGCTGCACGCGTAGACGAAAGCTTCCTCTGCCGCGATGCGCACGTCATCGACGTCGTCGTAGGACATGCCCATCCGGGTCACCAGAGCGGCTGCGGTCATGCGGACAGCCTTTGCGTATTCACCTCGGGCGGGAACGGTCAACACCACTCGGTCAGACATGGTTCCTCCGTTGATGCGATCGAGTGCACTCACGGGGGGCCTGCTTGACGGGACCTGCCGTGTCCGGCAGACAGGACGCCCCTTTCCGGAGCCCGGCTCGACTACTTCTCTCCGTGACCTCCGTGCTCTGGCCAGATAGCCAGACTCGCCTGCCGATCCGGACGCTCATGACACCGGGTGCTCGACGTGCATGCTGTGCCGTCCTTCCTGCGGGTTGGTGCAGGTGATGGCAACACCCCGGAGTTTACCAGGCCACCGCTCGGACTCGGCAAGCAACCCCGTGAATGCGCTGAACGGCGCCGCGAGCTACGCCCCTAGGTGGACCTTGGGGACTGCTGGTCGCTCGTGGGCTCTCTCGGATGGCCATGGGTGACGCGGGCTCTTCGCGCGTCTCGGAAGAACCAACGCTCAGATCAGGCGCGAATCGCGACCGGAAGGCCGGGAGCCCGTCACTGCGTGGTTCGCAGGACTCCCTGCTCGATGAGCTTGCTGTCCACGAAGCCGCGAGCGCGCCAGGTGACGTACCCATCGGAGTTCACCATGATGATCGTTGGCGTGTTCTCGACGCCGAGGACGCCAGCCAGGTTCGAAAACTCGGCCGTCGATGTGTCTTCAACTGAGTCCTCATCGAGCGCCGTGGATACGTTGAAAGACACGAGGTCGATAAGGCCACTGTACTTCTTCGTGACTCTGCCTATCTGCGCCCGCTGGTCGTCGGAGTCGGACTGGCGGGAGTCATAGAAGAAGATGAGCATCGGCTGGCCGGCCTCGATGAGGTCGGCTACTGTCTCGGGCAGTGCACCGCGGACCTGGGGGAACTGCTCCCAGACGGTCTCGACCGGCTGACCCGAGAGGTCTATCTCCTCGACGGCAGGCGGGGTCGCGGGCGGCGGTGCGGTCCCGTCGGAATCGCCAGCGGCCGGCGCCCCGCTCTCTTCTCCGCCTCCGCAAGCCGTAAGCGCCAGAGCCAGAGCTACCATGACGAGTGCTGCGAACAGTCTGCGCATGCTGCTTCCTCCGCGATTTCAGAGACGAACCCCGCCTTGAAGTGTCTTCGACGCTGGTGAACCTGCCTCAGCAGGTGGGTGCCCGCATCCCGGTCTTGCGCTTTCCCTCTCGGGGAGGGATGCCACGCCTCCGGGAAATATGAGGCTCCCTCGAACGAAGTGTTGGTTCGACCGTATGCCGCCGAAGTCACTGTCAAGGCGAAGCTCACTACCATCTTACCGTTGCCCAGCCGGTGCAACAACGAACTCTGTCCGAGGATGAAGGCGAGACACGGTCCCTTCTCGTCCTCAACTCCCCGTCTTGGCCTCAATCGGCCTTGAGATGGACGTCCTTTAGCTGCCGCGCGCTGACCTCGTCAGGCGCACCGGTAAGGGGGTCGGAACCAGAGGCTGTCTTGGGGAACGCGATGACATCGCGGATCGAATCCTTCCCCGCAAGCACCATGACGAGGCGATCCAGACCTAGTGCTATGCCTCCGTGCGGAGGGGCCCCAAGGGCGAGCGCCTCCAGGAGGAAGCCGAACTTGTCCTCCATCTCGTCCGGCTCCAGACCCAACCGCGACAGAACTCGTTTCTGGAGTTCGGAATCGTGCACGCGCAGCGTACCGCCACCGATCTCCAATCCGTCCATGACCAGGTCGTAGCTGTGCGAGAGAACGTCAAGGGGTCTATCCTCCAGCCACTCGGCGTGCTCAGCGAATGGCTGGGTGAAGGGATGGTGGTTGGCCGCGTATCGCTCTTCCTCGGCGTCCCACTTGAGCAGTGGGAAGTCAATGACCCACAGAGCGACCGGCTCCCCCTCGCGCAAGCCGAGTTCGTCTGCCACGTGACTGCGCACCGCTCCCAGGACCTCATTGGCGCTGTCCCGAGAATCCGCAGCGAACAGCAGTAGGTCCCCGGGGCCAACTCCGGCTGCCTCGTACAGGGCGGAAAGCTCGGCATCTGACAGGAACTTGGCGATCGGTGACAGCGTCTCGCCGTCGGACGAGCGAGCGATCCACGCGAGCCCCTTGGCTCCCGCCTCGACAGCGACGGGGTTGAGCGCATCGACCCGCGAGCGCGGCCAGTCGCCTCCCCCGTCCACCTTGATGCACTTGACCACTCCACCGCTGTCCAGCGCAGAGGCGAAGACCTTGAACTCCGTATAGGCCAGAGTCTCCGAGACGTCAACGAGCTCCATACCGAACCGGATGTCCGGTCGATCGGAGCCATAGCGGTCCATCGCCTCGGAGTAGGTCAGGCGAGGGAGGGGCACGGGGAACTCGGCGCCGGCTTCCTCCATCACCTCGGCCATCACGTCCTCCATCAGCGCGAGGACGTCCTCCTGTGAGGCGAACGACATCTCGATGTCGACCTGAGTGAACTCGGGCTGGCGATCCGCGCGGAGATCCTCGTCCCGGAAGCATCGGGCTATCTGATAGTAGCGCTCCGCGCCGCCAACCATGAGCAGCTGCTTGAACAGCTGCGGAGACTGCGGCAGAGCATAGAACTTGCCCGGGTTCATCCGACTGGGAACGATGAAGTCGCGTGCGCCTTCGGGCGTGGACTTCGTGAGTATGGGCGTCTCGACTTCGATGAAGCCGCGGCTCTCCAGCGACTTGCGGAACCGCTGAGTCACCCTGTCCCGGAGTGTGAGTGCCGAGAGCATCTCCGGGCGGCGAATGTCGATGTAGCGATAGCGCATGCGCGTGGTCTCGTCAGTCTCAATGCCGTCCTCCACCTCGAACGGTGGAGTCTGCGCCCGGTTCAAGATCGACACGCTGGAGACGGTGACCTCCACCTCCCCGGTGGCAAGATTAGGGTTCTCTGTGCCGGCTGGACGGGGTCTGACTTCGCCACTCACCAGAACAACCCACTCGGGACGCATCTGCTCGGCCAGCGCGAACGCCTCCGGGAGCTCGGGATCGAAGACACACTGGATCAGCCCGGAGCGATCCCTCAGATCCACGAATACGAGGCCGCCGTGGTCGCGCCTGCGATGAACCCAGCCGGCGAGCGTGACCTGCTCTCCAGAGCTGCCGCCCCGTAGCTCGCCGCACACGTGTGTGCGCAAGGAGTAGCGTGCGTCGAACATCAGGCGGACTCCCCTTCCTAGAGTGGCTGGGCCCTCAGGCACTGCGGCAATCAGGGAGTATACGGCAACGTGTCTTCGCCACCAGCCCAAGATGCGGTTTCGGTGGACTTCGCGAGCGCCGAGACGCGCGCTACGCCTCACCCAGTCTCGCGACGATGCCCACCGGCACTTCGGGCAGCCGAATACGAACCTCCTCGCGAGTGGCCATATCCCGCAACACCACCTCGCCTGCGGCGAGCTCCTCCGGCCCCATGATGAGCACAAGGCGAGCCCCGAGGCGATCCGCGAGCTTGAACTGGCCCTTGAGACTGCGGCCCTGATGGTCCATCTCTGTGGCGATCCCCGAGTCTCGCAGAGCCGCAACGAGGGCGAATGAATCTTCCGCGACCGAGGCGTCGACCCGCGCGACGAAGACGTCCGCGCGTGCGGGGGCCGGCAACTCGACTCCCGCCGCCTTGATCGCGAGCAGCGTGCGCTCGAAGCCGAGCGCGAAGCCCAGCCCAGGCGTCGGTCTCCCCCCGTAGACCTCCATGAGGCGGTCATAGCGCCCGCCGCCCCCGATCGCGTTCTGGGATCCGAGCCCCTCGGCCTGCACCGGGTGTAGTAGTCGAGACCCCGCACCAGCGTCGAGTCCTCCTTGAAGGTGAGGCCGAGATCCACCAGGTAGCCCTTGAACACCTGGTAGTGCTCCGCGCATGCGTCGCAGAGCTCATCGCGGAGCAGCGGCGCTTCGGCCATAACCCCGGCACACGCTTCGTTCCTGCAATCGAAGGCTCGCAACGGATTGGAGTCGAGCCTGCGCTGGCACTCTTCGCAGAGGTCCGTCGCGTTAGCCCGGATATGCTCGGACACCTTCTCCCGATAGGCGGGGCGGCACTCCTCGTCTCCCATCGAGTTCACAAGGAGCTTCATCCGCTCGGGCGGCACCCCAACCGCTTCGAAGAACCGCACCAACAGGAGCACCACTTCGGCGTCGATGCTGGGCTCGGATGCCCCAAGAGCCTCCACCCCGATCTGCCAGAACTGGCGCATCCGGCCCTTCTGGGGCCGCTCGTAGCGGAACATGGGACCTGAGTAGTAGTACTTCGCCATGGCACCCGACGGGACGAGCCCGTGTTCGAGTGCTGCCCGGACAACGCTCGCGGTCCCCTCCGGCCGAAGCGTCAGGCTGCGGTCGGCGCGATCTTGGAATGTGTACATCTCCTTGGAGACGATGTCGGTGGCCTCGCCGATCCCGCGTGCGAATACCTCGGTGTGCTCGAAGGCCGGAGTGTAGATCGGCTCGTAGCCATAGCGTGAGAACAGCTCCCGTGCCACACGCTGCATGTGCTCCCAGGCGTCGGCGACGTCCGGGAGCATGTCTGCGGTGCCTTTCGGGGCGCGGTATTCCATCGCCTGACTTCCGTCCCTCAGGTAGCGGTCTCGCGGCTACCGACTATAAGACAACCCTCTCGCCGAAGTCAGCGCACACTTCTCGCGGCACGGCACTCACAGCGTGGCACGGCCCAACCAGATACCGCAGGCTGCCCCGAGCACACCCGCCGCCACAGAACCCAGCGCGTACGCAACACCGGTAGCCCAGGCCCCGTGCATGGCGAGTTCGGCTACCTCGAGAGAGTACGCCGAGAATGTCGTGTAGCCTCCGAGCAGACCAACCCCCAAGAAGGGCCTCCACCATCCCGGCCAGCCACACCGCGCGGCTGCTACGAGCATGAAACCCAATGCGAACGCACCCGTGACATTGACGGCGAACGTGTGCCAGGGGACGGTCGCGCCGGCAGTGGGGCCCAGCGCTCTGCCCACCGCGTAGCGCATCCCCGACCCTATCGCACCGCCGACGACCACGAGTAGCACCTCTGCGGTGTGCGCCCGCACTTGATCCCCCATCGCTAGCATCTTCCTCCCGTCATGCTCTCGGGAAGAACGGGTTCACTCGGCGCTCTCGACCTATGGTCGTGTCCGGACCGTGGCCCGGGTGGACAAGGGTGTCATCGGCGAGAGATGCGAGACGCTCGCCGATGGAGCTGCGCAGGGCGCGCGCATCGCCCCCGGGAAAGTCCGTACGTCCGACCGATCCGGCGAAGAGCGTGTCGCCGGAGAACAGCCGCTCCTGACCGCCGGGCGATGCGGCACCTAGCAGGCAGATCGAGCCGGGCGAATGCCCGGGGGTGTGCATCACTTCAAGTCGAAGAGGCCCGGTCTCGATGACGTCGCCATCCTCCAGCAGCCTGCTCGGCTCGGGCGCGGTCTGCTCGAAGCCGAACATCCGGCCCCCTGTGAGGACCGGGTCGGTGATCCTGCCGGCATCGAAGGAGTGAACGGCCAGCGGAGCGGCAGTGGCCTCGATCAGCGCCGTGGCAGCGCCAAGGTGATCGAAGTGCCCGTGAGTCAGCACTACCGCCGCCACCGGTCGACCTGAGAGAGCCTCGAGCAGCTCGCGGGCATCCCCTGCGGGGTCGATCACGATCCACGGACCGGCGCCCTCGGGACCCACCAGCCAGCAGTTGGTCTCCAGCTCTCCCAGCACAAGGCGCTCGACCTTCATTCGAGCGGGTCTCCCGAGGAGCAGCCGGACGGTCGGCTCGGCGAGCTCACAGGTCTCCCCCACGGCCTGTCGCGTGCGGCATCATACGGCGTGCGTCGAAGACACCGTCGACCGCGCGCACATCTGAGATCACGGTACTGAGCTGATCCATGTTCCCTAGCTCGAACAAGAAGCGCATGTGGGCTATGCCTTGCCGGTCTATGGTGACCGAGGCGGACATGATGTTCACGCCGCCCTCGGAGAGCGCGGAAGACACGTCCTGGAGCAGGCGCATGCGATCCAGCGCCTCCACCATGATCTCGACCTGATAGGTGCTCTCACTGGAGCGGTCCCACTCGACATCGAGGATCCGCTCCGGGGTCCTCAGCAGATCCGCCGCGTTAGGACAGTCGCGGCGATGCACGGAAACGCCTCGACCGCGCGTAACGAAGCCCACTATCTCGTCGCCGGGCACCGGGTTGCAGCACCTTGCAAGCCGAACGAGCACGTCGTCTATGCCCTTTACGCGAATCCCTGTCGGGGAGCGCCGACGCTTGCCACGGGGGGGCGTCATCGGCTGAGTGGGCAGGAGCGGCGGCGCCTCGGGCTCGGGTGAGAACCCCGGAACGTGCTCGCCGGCGGCCGACATGACTCGCATGATCTTGGTGAGAACCTGCTGTGCGCTCGCCTTCCCAGAGCCGATAGCGGCCAGCAAGTCCTCGTCGCTGCCGTACTTCATGTCCTCGGCGACCGCTGCGACCGCCTTGCTGACCGGCTGGGAGCCCAGAGAGAGCCCTTGCTTGCGGAGCGTCTTTTGGATCTCGTCCTTGCCCTTCTCCATGTCCGTCACTCGGCTGGCCTTGGAGAAGTAACTACGTATCTTGCTCCTGGCACTGGAGGTCCTAACGATGCCGAGCCAGTCACGCGAGGGCGACCCGCTCTTGGAGGTGAGAACGTCGACGCGGTCGCCCATCTGCAGCTCATAGGTGAGCGGCACGATCGACCCGTTCACCTTGGCACCGATGCAGTGATTGCCCACCTCAGTGTGGATCGCGTACGCGAAGTCGATGGGAGTGGAGCCGCGCCTGAGCGAAACGACATCGCCCTTGGGAGTGAAGACGAAGACCTCGTCCTCGAAGAGGTCGATCTTCAGGGCTTCCATGAACTCGCGGGGATCCTTCAGCTCCGTTTGCCACTCGAGCATCTGGCGGAGCCACGCAAGACGCTCATCGAAGGTGTCTCCGCCTCGGCCGCCTTCCTTGTATCGCCAGTGGGCGGCGATGCCGTACTCGGCGGTTCTGTGCATCTCCTCGGTGCGGATCTGTATCTCAAGCGGCCGACCGGCGGGCCCAATTACGGTGGTGTGAAGAGACTGATACATGTTGAACTTGGGCATTGCGACGTAGTCCTTGAAGCGTCCGGGCACTGGCTTCCAGATCGAATGAACCGTGCCGAGCGCTCCGTAACAGTCCTTGACCGAGTCGACGATTATCCGGAGCGCGATCAGGTCGTAGATCTCGTTGAAGTCCTTACCGCGATGCGACATCTTCTGGTAGATGCTGTACAGGTGCTTCGGCCTGCCGAAGATCTCCGCTTGCACGCCAACAGCCGACAGCTCGCGCGTGAGCATGTCTATGACCTCTTGGAGGTAGTTCTCGCGCGCCTCCCGCGTCTCCGCGACCATCCGCTGAACCTGGTGGAACTTCTGCGGCTCCAGGAAGTAGAAGGCGAGATCCTCCAGTTCCCACTTGATGGAACTGATCCCCAGCCGATGCGCTAGCGGCGCGTATATCTCCATAGTCTCGATCGCCTTGTCGCGCCTCTTGTCGGCGGAGAGGCTCGCTAGGGTTCGCATGTTGTGGACCCGGTCAGCGAGCTTGATCAAGATGACTCGGATGTCCTTCGCCATGGCAATGAGCATCTTGCGCATGTTCTCCGACTGCGCCTCAGCGACGCTGGAGAACTTGATCCGGCCCAGCTTCGTAACGCCGTCGACGAGCCCCGCCACCTCATCGCCGAACTCGGCTCTCAGCTCTTTCAGGCTTACGCCGCTGTCCTCGACCACGTCGTGCAGGAGGGCTGCCTGCAGTGTTGCGGTGTCGAGGTTGAGCTCGGCGAGGATGAGAGAGACCTCGAGCGGATGGCTGATGAACTCCTCGCCGGAGAGTCTCTCCTGGCCATCGTGCGCACCCGTGGCATAGATGAACGCCTTGTCGAGCCCTTCGACGTCGGCTCGCGGGTTGTACGTGCGTACCAGATCCTCTATCTGCTCGATCGTCGCGGGCACCGGAGCGGCCTCCTGAGTGGCTGGTGGGCCGGCAAGGAGCGCCGGTCAGGCCTGTGTCGGCAGGATAGGGCGATTGAACCGCGCCAGCAACTCGGATGCCGGTGCACCCAGCACCCACTCCTTGAACGCCACGAAGTCCTCTTGCTCCCTGCGCCCTTCGGTGTAGCGCACCGAGTCCGCCAGTTCCACTGTCCCCGGTGTCTCGCGCAGTCGCAGTCGCCGGTAGCCGCCGGTGCCCTCACTATCGAGAAGTCCCAGCTCGCGCATTATGCGCACCCCCGTGGACACCCCTCGCTCCGTCATGCGAGATCCCCGGCGGGCTGAGCGAACGTGCTCGGCGAGTGTTGCGTTCGCGGCCTCCGCCTCCCCATCCCCCTCCTCGCACAGACGCCTCAGCGCCACGTATAGGGCTCGCAGGTCGTCGTCGTGGGGGGCGACAGACTCGAGCATCCGCTCGTTCAGTCCGGCGTCCCGCTCTCCGAAGATGGTATGGACCGTGGCCGGAAGCCCGTCGCGGCCCACCCTGCCGCAAACCTGGTTGAACTCGACGTCGGAGAAGGGCATGTGGTAGAGCACAACGTGGCGGACGTCGGGGACGTCTATGCCCTCACCGAATGCAGAGGTGGCGACGACGGCCCGGATGTCCCCTCGGCGAAAAGCATGTTCCACAGCGTGGCGCGCCTCACGGGTGAGGCCGCCATTGTAGTAGGCGACCGCATGTCTGGCCGAAGGGACCCTGGAGCGCACCTCCTGCGCGATACGGACGGACCCTTCTCGACTGTTGACGTAGGCGATGACCTTCTCGCCCTGCGCGATCAGAGAGGATAAGTAGGCGCCCTTCGACTCCCGATCACCCAACCGGCCCCTGCGGTCCTCGAGCCGCAAGTTCTCCCTCACAGTCGGATCCACCACGAGCCCGGTCATGCCGAGTGATTCCCGGGCGGCGGCGACAACCGCGTCGGCTGCCGTGGCAGTGGAGCCGAAGACTACCGGGTGGCCCAAACCCGAAAGAACGCTAGACAAGCGAGCGTAGGCGGGTCTGTGGCTCGCTGAGGCCGAGATGTGGTGCACCTCGTCCACACAGACGAATCGCACGCGGCCCGAAGCTGCGAATCGCTCCACTTGCCGCTCGAGCGACTCCGGAGTGGTGAGAACGACATCCACGTCTCCGTCCCCGAGAGCCTCGAAGAGGGCATCGCGGCTGGCCGGCGGCGTGTCGCCCGTCAGCACGGCGCAGTTCAGGCCCAAGGAGCCTAGCGAGCCTTCGAGACTGAAAGCCTGATCGGCTACGAGCGAGCGCAGTGGGTAGACGAACACTGAGGCCCAATCCCCTTCCAGTGCTGACATAGCCGCGTGCGCGTGAAAGACGAACGACTTGCCCCTCCCGGTGGCCATCACAGCCAGCGTCGACATGCCGGTGCCAAGGAGGGCGAGCGCTTCGCGCTGGGCGTCATGCGGGATGGCGTCCCCGATCAGCGCTCGCGCCACGATCACGTCGCGATCAGCGCGAGACAGCGCGGCGATCTCGCTCCGATGATCGCCCCGATCGAGGAGGTCCTCATCTCGTCCCTCAGGCTGGCGGCGACTCAGCAGCACGTTGACCCCGAGACTGCCGGACTGGTCGTCTGCGACGCGCTCGCGTCCGGTGATCTCGGTGATCTCCGCGTCGTATGTCACTCCCGCATCGACTATCGGGGCTAGTACCGCCGCGAGTCGGCGATTGAGATAGCCAACCTGGTCTCCCAAAGGCCCGAAGAGCGCACATGCGTTTGGGTCGTGAGGATTGTCGGGCTGCCTTTCGAGACGTAGAGGCGTTCCAGCCGCAAGGCGAGCCACTACCTCCTGACGCCCCTCGAAGGTGACTCCCGCCAGCTTCGTGTGGAACGCCTCGGCCTCACCGATCCCATCGTAGTCGCGTGCCGCGAGCACCTCGTCGGCGTGAGCGAAGAGGTCTTCGACCAGCCTGGCCGCCGGGCCCTCCGGCGCGAGTTCGTGCAGTCGGTGATCCTTGACATGGAGCTGCACGCGCCGACGACCCCTCCACTCATCGGCTATCAGCTCGAATGCCAGGTCCACTACCTCCTCTTGGTCAGCCATCGTCTCGATCTCCCTACAGCGGAAGGCTATCGCCGGGACCGAGGCGGTGCCGTCGAACGCAGTGAACCGGAGGTGATCTGACGTCCGTCCCACTCTCTTGCGCTCGCCCATGAACACACCGCGCGCGACGAGAAGTGGTCGCAGGTTCCCGTGGCCGTGCGGCTCTAGCAGGCTCAGCTCGGCTGCCAGTTCCACCCCGAGATCCTCCAGCGGGACTTCGGCATCCACGGTCATCTCCACTCGGAATGCCTCCTCGGGCACCCTGCCGAGCTGCTCTCGGAGCATCGCCGCGAACCTGTCCACGTCACAGCGCGGGAGTGTCACGCCCACCGCTGCCGAGTGACCTCCGTATCTGGTCAGTAGAGGCGCGCACTCCTTCACGGCCGCGAAGAGGTCGACTGACCCTGCGGTGCGTCCTGAGCCGTGCGCCTCATCATCTACCAGGCAGAAGATCACGACTGGCACCCCGAAGGTTCCCGCCAGGCGGGAGGCTACGATCCCCTTGACCCCCTCGTGCCACCCCTCACCCGCGAGCACCAGGACGCGGTCTCCCGGCCGCCAGACGCGCTGGGCCTGCTCGGTTGCGGCCGCCTGGACCTCCTGTTCTACCGCCTGGCGGATGCGATTCTGCTCGTCTAGGGTTCTCGCGAGCAACCAGGCGGCCTTGGGGTCCGGCTCCATCAGCAGCTCGAGGGCCACGCTGGAATCCCCCATGCGACCCGCCGCATTGAGCCGTGGCGCTAGAGCGTAGGCAACCTGATCGGCATTCGCTGCAGCGATGTCGATGCTCGCAACCTCCGCCAGAGCCTTGAGACCAGCACGCGGGTTCTCGCGCATCATCGCCAGCCCAGCGCTCACGACCGCTCGGTTCTCCCCGACCAAGGGGACGATGTCGCCGATCGTGCCAAGGGCCGCCAGGTCGGCCAGGGACTTCCAGACTTCCATATCGCCCAGCAGCTTCCCCACCGCCTGGACGAGTTTCAGGGCCACGCCTGCGCCAGAGAGGTCCCGAAAGACGTGCGCGGCTGCGCCGGGCGACTTCGGATCCACGATGGGCACGCCGAGCGGCACCGCCTCGGCCGGCTCGTGATGATCGGTCACAACCACGTCGACTCCGGCATCGAGAAGAGCGGCCACCTCTGAGCCCGCCGAGATGCCGCAGTCGACGGTCACGACCAGGTCGGGCGACAGCTTCAGCACCCGCTCGACAGACGCCGGTGTGAGCCCGTATCCCTCCCTGAAGCGATGTGGCACAAGGCCCCTCGCTCGTGCTCCCAGTTGGCGCAGTCCCAGCGTAGCGATCGCCGCTGCCGAAAGCCCGTCAAGGTCGAAGTCCCCGAAGACGACGATCTCTCGCCCCTCGCGAACGGCGCTGGCGACCGCTGCCGCAGCTGCCGACATCCCCGGCAGCTCCAGGGGATCCCGCCACTGGATCTTAAGGTCAGGGCTCAGAAAGGCACGGGCCGTTGCGGCATCAGCCACCCCTCGGGATGCGAGTATCCTGGCAAGGAGGGGTGACAGCCCCGTGGCCTCGGCAAGCGAGTGGACGCTCTCGGCGTCGGCCTCAGCGCTCCGCCATGTCTTCTTCCCGGTATCCGGACTCAACTGGTCCCCCCAGTCGAGAGGCCGGCAAGGGATGCCGGCCCCTCGGAGCTTAGTGCAAGACTCAAGTGCTTGTAAGCGCCGCTACGACGCCTCCCTCCCGTACTTCTTTGTGAGCGCCTGATAGCGAGGCTCGCGCTCCTTCCATGCCGCATAGATCGGCGAAGCGACACCGATCGAGGAGTATGTGCCCGAGGCCAGACCGATGAGCAGAGCGAACGCGAAGTCCTTCAGCGTGTCCCCGCCAAAGAAGAACAGCGTCGCGACCGGTATCAGCGAGGTGAGTGAAGTGTTGATGGACCTCGCGAGTACCTGGTTGATGGAGTCGTTCGCCATCTGCATGAACGTCTGCTTGACGATCCGTTGGCTGTTCTCGCGTATCCGGTGGAACACCACGATGGTGTCGTAGAGCGAGTACCCCATGATCGTGAGCAGCGCAGCGAACGTGTTGGGCGTGACTTCGCGACCAGACAGCGCGTAGATGCCGAGCACGATGGCGGCATCGTGCACAAGGGCGATGACGGCGGTCACCGACATCTTGTACTCGAAACGTACAGAGATGTAGAGGAGAATCGCTCCCACCGACACGATCAGCGCCAGCAGCGCGCGGTTGGTGATATTCCTGCCCCAACCGGGACCGATCGTCGTGATGTTGACGTCTTGCTCGGGAAGCTTCAGGGCCTTCACTACTTCCTTAAACGCCTCCGAAGCGGCTCCGGCGTCGCCCTCGCCCAGCCGGACGATGAAGCCATCTTCGTCCGTGCGCTGGATGGTTGCGCTCTGGACCCCGTCAAGACCCGCATCAGCCAGCGCGTCTCTCACTTGCTCGGTGGTCACACCCGGCTTGCCCGAGAGCACCATTACCGTCCCGCCCCGGAACTCGATCCCCAGATTGAGGCCCATGACTAAGATCGACGCTACGGCAGCGGCCACCAGCAAAGCTGAAGCGAGGAAGAACCATGTGCGATAGCCGAGGAAGTTGATGTATGGCCTACGCATCGGCCTCACCCCCCTTCAGGCCGAAGAGGGCGGGCATCTTGGGCACCGCCGATTCGGCGAGGATGACCACCATGGATCGGGTGAATAGGATCGCCACTGTGAGATCGATCGTGATGCCTAGCATCAGGGTGAACGCAAATCCCCGAACGGGACCTATGGCTACCAGGTAGATGACGAGTGCCGAAACGAACGTCACGAGGTCGGCGTCGACGCTGGTCCAAATGGCGTGCTTCGTACCGGATTTCGCCGCGCTGCGATACGTCTTGCCCATGCGCACTTCTTCCTTGAAGCGCTCGAGCATCAGGATCGACGAGTCCGCGGCCAGACCGATGGAGAGCACCATACCCGCTATGCCCGGCAGCGATAGGGCAAAGGCACCGGCTCTGGAGAGAAGAGCCAGTACTCCCAGGAACAGTGAAGCGAAGATCATGAGGCTGAACCAGCTGAGCACACCGAATCCTCTGTAGTACATCGCCATGAATACGGCCACCATCAGAAGACCTGCTATCGCGGCCAGAAGGCCCTGCCGGAGCGACTCCTGCCCCAAGGTCGGACCGACTACCCGCGTGTCCGACGGGGTGAGATCGACCGGCAGAGCTCCGGCTTCAAGCACTGCAGCCAGCCGCTTGGCCTCATCCGGAGTGAACGCGCCCGATATCTCCGTGTCGCCGGTGAGGATCGGTTCGCGCACCGAGGGCGCCGACTGAACGATGCCGTCGAGAACGATAGCCACCTGAGCCTGGGTCGCTGCAAGACGTGTAGTCGTGTCAGCCCAGGTCCTCACACCCTCCTGGTTCATGGTGAGGTTGACCACGATCTCGTTCTGCTGGCCCGTTCCAACCGAAGCGTTCGTTATAACCTCGCCTGTCATGAACGGCTCGTACGTCCCCGGCTCCAGCTTGACGTTGTCGGTGTTCGCCTGGAGCGCTGAGACGGCAGCCGTGTCGGTGATGCTCGCCACCTCAACGAACTCCAGCTGACCGACACTGCCGAGCGCAGTTAGGGCCTCCTCGGCGTCCTTCACTCCGGGAAGCTGAACCAGCAACGAGTCGCTTCCCTGCAACTGCACCGAGGCCTCGGAAACTCCCAGCCCGTTGACCCGGTTTGTGATGATGGTCTCCGCGCGCTCCATCTGATCCGCCGAGGGAACAGGCTGTCCCGTCGCAGGCTGCGCTGTGAGGATGACCGAGAGGCCACCCTTGATGTCGAGCGCCTGGTTGATCTTCGTTGCCGGAGGCCAGAACAGCCACCAAGCCACAGCCACCAGAACGACGACCACGACGAGCATTAGTGCGTTGCGTTGCCTTGGGTCCATCTACCGATGCCTTCCATCTCCGGTGCCTTGACCAAGTGCCTTGATCACAGCAGTTTCGTCCCGTTGATCACCAGGCTGAATGTCGCATCCATGACCGCCGCGGCCTTGCGGCACATCTGCATGCGTGACAAGAAGATCTCGAAGTACTCCATGACCTGGCTTGTCGTTGTGTCGATGTCAATCTCGAGAGTGGCCAGGCGAGTATCTCCGTCCACGCGCAGGAAAGACCTCTTTGCCGCCGAGTTGACGCGGTCGTGCATGTCGTAGGCAGCGGGGTCCGGATTGCGAACCCTCGTATGGTGCACATCCGACTTGTCGGCGAGTATCGCGGCCGCGCCGACCACGGTTGTTGGAGTGCCGTACTCCTCCTCGTGATTCCCCACCGCATTCATCACCAGCGCGATCTCGGCAGGCGGGGCGCCGAATCGCCACAAGACGTCCTTTGCCAGCATCGCAGCCGAGACACCGTGTGCCTCTCGGGAGACGCAGTTGCCTATGTCGTGCAAGAACCCGGCGATGGAACCCAGTTCCACCGTCCGTTCATCGTAGTCGAGTCGCCTGAGCACGTTCCCTGCAATGTGGGCGACGAGATTCGCATGCCTAAGTCCGTGCTCCGTGTATCCGAGCGCGCCCAGGTAGTCGTCACCCATCGCGAGGTAGGCCAGGATGGCCTCGTCGCTCTGCACGTCGGCGAGCGTCACGGGGGTGCGGGTGGCCTCTACCATGCGTTAAGACGCCCCGACTCTCCGAGCAACTGCGCCCTTCTCGAGGTCGACAGTGATGCCCTCGGCGATCTCAACCCGCACGGTGTCGGTATCGATCTCGCGCACGACGCCCCGTATACCGCCCGCCGTGATGATAGTGTCGCCTACCTCGAGCGCGGCCAGCATCTGCGCGTGCTGCCGCTGCCTCGTCTGCTGGGGACGGATGATCAGCAGGTAGAACGCCACCACCAGGATGGCAATGTATGCAAGACTCCCGTACTGGTTCACGACTCAAACCTCCAGGAATAGCGTAGCGTGCCAGACCGGTAGCCCAGCAACGCCACGCCATGATACCACTCGTCAGGGGCGCTGTAGTCGCCCGTTCCAAGTGTGCACCCGGCGGTCCCGGCCGGTGCACCCGACACTGGATCCGGGCAGGCGCCGCAGCCCCTAGTAGTCCTCGGCCCCAGCACCCTCACGCCAGGCACGCAAGAATCGCGCAAACTCACCTCGCTCGATCGCTTTGCGCGCCTCGGACGCCAGGTTGATCAGGAAGTGGAGGTTGTGAGACGTGAGCAGTATGGCGCCCAGCATCTCCTTGGAGACCGCAAGATGTCGGAGGTACGCTCGGGAGTATCCGGCGCACGTGGAACATTCGCACTGCCCGTCAAGAGGACCCGTGTCCTTGGCGAAGCGCGCGTTTCGCAGGTTCAATCTGCCCTGCGAGGAGAACGCCGTGCCCAGCCGAGCGGTCCTGGTCGGGAGCACGCTGTCAAACATGTCCACACCAAGCCCGATGGCCTCCAGCATGCTCGTCGGGTTTCCCACACCCATCAGGTAGCGCGGGCTGCCAGACGGCAGCTCTCGCGCAACGGAAGCCAGGCACTCCAACATCATCCCGTGCGGCTCACCCACTGAGAAGCCGCCCACCGCATACCCGTCGAATCCGATCTCTACGGTCCGTTGGGCGCTCTCAGACCTCAAGTCGGGGTGGACCCCACCCTGCACGATCCCGAAGAGCGCCTGGCTCGCACGTTCGTGAGCAGACTTGCAGCGCGCCGCCCACATCGCCGAGCGTCGCACAGCCTGCTCCACAACGTGGCGATCAGCCGGGTACGGTGGGCACTCATCCAGCACCATGATGATGTCGGCTCCGAGACGCTCCTGAAGCCGCATGTTGTCCTCGGGGCTCCAGAAGTGCCTCGTCCCGTCGAGTACCGAGCGGAACTCCACGCCATCGTCGGAGAGCTTGAAGGTATCCGAGAGACTGAACACCTGGAAACCACCCGAATCCGTCAGCAGCGGACGATCCCAGTTCATGAACGCGTGCAACCCCCCGGCGGTCTCGATGATCTCCGGGCCAGGCCTGAGGTAGAGGTGATAAGCGTTCGCCAGCAAGATCTCGGCGCCGACGGCGCGAAGAGCCTCCGGAGTCATGCCCTTCACGGTAGCCCGCGTGCCGACCGGCATGAAGACCGGCGTTTGAACGCTCTCTCTGGAGGTGCGCAACACGCCGGCGCGCGCGGCCGAACCCGGGTCGCTCGCCGAGATGGCGAAGTCTATCGCGGCCATGCGGGAGATTCTAGCAGCCCCGGCATTGCGATATGCTCGCTGCGTGAACCTGAGGGGGCTTCACTCCGTCAGAGGGGGTGACTGCGGTACTCGGCAGAGGTGATGACGCGGCTCTCGTAGCTCAAGCGTCTGCAGGTGACGCAACGGCGTTCGAGAGACTCGTTCGCGAGCATGCTGATGCGGTCTACGGGCATGCGCTGCGCTTCTTTGGCGATGCGGCGACAGCAGAGGACGCAGTCCAGGAGGTGTTCTTGAAGGTGTTCAGATCTCTGGCCTCCTTCGACGGCCGTGCGTCGTTCTCGACCTGGCTGTATCGCGTAACGCGCAACGTATGCCTGGACATGTTCCGTCAAGGCAGACGCCGCCCCATACCGGTGGACGTGCTCGAGGCTCCCCATCCCGAGTCCGCTGACTTCTCTCAGGCCGTTGTAGACAGTGAGGCCGTCGAGACCGCCATCGCGGCTCTCCCGCCCGAGGATCGCGACGCTCTAAACGCCGTCGCGCTATTCGGCCTGAGCTACGTCGAGGCCGCATCGGTACTCGACGTTCCTGTGGGCACGGTGAAGTCCCGGGTCTTTCGCGCCAGGCGAACTGTGATAGCGATGCTCGAGCTTGGTGTGGAGGAGGCATGATGGACTGCCTCAGAGCCATGGAGCTGCTTTCGGAAGCACACGACTCCGGAGAGACGGCCGTCGCGGGGATAGAAGAGGCTCGCGAGCACTGCGAGAGCTGCGCCGATTGCGCTGCGTTCGCATCGGGACTAGCTATCCTGGACCGCATACCGGTACCCGTGGCACGTGTGGACGTCCTCGACCGCATCCTGGGGCGCGTCGATGCCGAGCGGGTTCGCCTCGGCAGCCGAACCGCGCTGCCCCACGCGAAGGCACGGGAGGCGCCAGCCGTCCGTGTCCGCCAGAAGGGGTGGTGGATACCTCGGCTCACCGCCGCCGCCGCAGCCGTGGCAGTTATCGCAGGAGTCGCGCTCGTCACGCGCGCCGGGATCATCACGATAACGAGTCCGCCGGGTGGCGATGGCTTCTCGGCGGAGAAGGCCGCCGTACAAGACACCGGTGCGGAGTCACTGGCTTCGCCCCTGCCTGAAGGGCGGATGCTCGACTCGGAAGCGGGTGGTCTGGGTACCTCCCTCTCCGCGACCGAGAGCGCAATCGCGCCCTCCTTCGCCGGAGGACCCGCCTATGTGGTCGTCGACGGGATAGTGCACGCACTTGGCGGCGCGCAGCAGGTTGATGCGGGCGATCTGAGCGAGTCAGGCAGGACGGAGACGGCTCTTGGCGGACAGGGCGCGACGCGTGCGCGCCCCGTGTACGCGCGCAAGGACGTGCCGGATAGGATCTACCTCTACGACGACACTGGTGGCCTGCTGGAGTTCCGGCTGGTGACTCGCTCGATCAAGGGCGTCCGCCACGTCTTGCGGAGCGACCCCGTGTTCCGCTTTGGGCTCTGGCCCCAGCTTCCCTCCGGCTACCCGGCACCGGCAGCCGCCGACGGGTCGCCGACCTTCGCGGCGGATGGCCAGGACGAGCTCGGCGTCACGGTCTACTCGCCCATCGGAGGTCCGCCCGGGACTGGATACGCCATCGCCCCTGGCACATCTGCCGCTGATCCTGCGGCAGGCAACCCCAACTGGACCTTCTGGGCACCCGTCCGCACCGAGTGAGATTCGCTCCCCGGGGCGCTAGACGATCAGCATCGCGTCCCCAAAGGACAGGAAGCGATATCCCTCGTCGGCAGCCATCTCGTACGCGCCCAGTATGTTCTCCCGACCGGCAAAGGCGCTGACGAGCATCAGCAACGTCGAACGTGGCATGTGGAAGTTGGTGACGAGGGCGTCCACAGCCCGGAAGCGATGGCCGGGCATGATGAAGAGGTCCGTCGCACACTCCGTGGGCACGACTTCCCCGCTCTCGCTATGCACCGCGCTCTCGAGCGCCCGCACCACCGTGGTGCCCACCGCCACGACCCGTCCACCACGAACTCTCGTGTCCGCGACGGCCTGGGCCGTGCGCTCCGGCACACGGAAGCGCTCGCTATGCATGACATGGTTGGCAGGATCTTCCTCCGAGACCGGACGGAACGTGTCGAGCCCGACATCGAGGCTGACTCTCTCAACACGCACGTCTTGTTGCCGCAACCTCTCCAGTAGCGATGCCGTGAAGTGAAGGCCGGCAGTGGGGGCAGCGGCGCTGCGCTCTTCTCTGGCAAAGACGGTCTGGTACTTCTCGGGATCGCCGAGCGGTTTGGTGACGTAGGGTGGCAGCGGCACCTCGCCAACACGGTGAACCGCCTCCAGGAAGGTGCCGCTCGGATAGCTGAACTGTACGAGCCGTCCACCAGAATCCTCGAGGACATCCACGATGAGTCCACTGAGGGAGCCGTCCCCGAAGGAGATGCGTGCGCCCGGCCTGAGCCGACGGCCCGGCTTGACGAGGCACTCCCACGCGTCCGCATAGCGCTCGCGCAGGAGTAGCACCTCAACGGCACCACCCCCCGTCTCGTCTCTTGCGCCGTGCAAGCGGGCTGGCAGCACGCGCGTCTCGTTCACCACGAGCAGGTCGCCAGCTCTCAGGTATTCGCCGATGTCCGAGAAGTGCCTGTGATCCACCTGGCCGCTCGACCGGTCGAGCACTAGGAGGCGGCAGGAGTCGCGCGGCTCAACCGGCTCTTGGGCTATCAGTCCGCTGGGCAACTCGTAGTCGAAGTCCTCAGTGAGCAACGTTCACCGCCTCACTATCGGTCCGAGGGTGTAGGCCGGACGCGGCGCTCACGGCGCGCCTCCTCGGCCTCTGCAAGGCTCGGCAGACAACCGCAGTAGGACTGCCGATACATCCCGAGCTCCCTCGACCTTCTCACCGATCCCGGATACAGATCACGAAAGTCGGTTGCCATGAAGGCTACACCCGCTCGCTCACACGCGGCCGTGCCGCAAGCAGCAACCGTGTCCCAGTCCTGATAGGGACTCACCGTCAGGGTGGTGGCCAGGGCGTCGCATCCCATCTCGGCGGCGACCTCGGCGGCGAGGCCTAGCCGCAGCTCCATGCATAGTCGGCAGCGCGCCTCCGGATAGCCTTCCTCGCCCGATACCGCTGCGTGCCATAGATGGGGCTGGTAGGGCAGTTCCACCACTTCGATCCCAGCGGCTGAGGCATACGCGAGCAGG
>CAZWGV010000019.1:0-34620 GCA_964633595.1 uncultured Coriobacteriaceae bacterium
GACGAGCGGCGCGGTCTGCTGGTTTGGCGGCAGCCAGCGCGTCAGACGAATGGGGGGCGCGTCCCAGGCGTCCCATTCGTCGCCTTTCGGGCTGGTGTCATACTCCGCTAGGTCGTCGGCAGGGGGTGATTCGAGGTCGATGAGTCGTCGGATGGCGATCGCGAGCCGGAATCGACGGAGGTGTGGGCGATCAAGGGGGGTGCGCATGTACACATCTCGCCGTGAAGAAGCACTCTCAGGACGCGAGGACTATCCTGTTTCGCCTACGAGGACTGCAATCTCCACTGAGGGACATGCCGTTGTGCTCCAGGCTTCGGGCAGTCGCTCAGGTAGGCGCCGCTCGTTCTCGCGCTGTTGACTCGCTTGGCTAGCGATGCGCTTCGTGCTGCGGCTGGGGTAGTCTCACCTGGCAGCCTGGTTGCGGCAGCGGGCTGGTGACGCTCGCGCTATCCTATCGGCATGTCCTCCATCATCGTTCGCGGCGGCAGGCCGCTAGAAGGCACCGTACAGGTCGAGGGCGCCAAGAACTCGGCGCTGAAGCTCATGGCGGCGGCCCTCCTGGCGCCGGGTGCTTCCACCATCGAGAACGTCCCCGACATCGCCGACGTGGTCCTGATGTCCGACGTGGTCTCGGGACTCGGCGCAGTCGTCTCCCGCTTCGGGCGCGAGCTGTCCGTCGACGCCACCAGCCTCACATCACACGAGGCTCCCTACGAACTCGTCGCTCGCATGCGGGCGTCAGTCGTGGTGCTCGGCCCGCTCGTGGGCAGGTTCGGCCGAGCGCGTGTGGCTATGCCGGGCGGCTGCAACATCGGGTCGCGAAAGGTAGACATGCACATACGAGGTCTCGAGGAGCTGGGAGTGCACATCGAGCTCGGGCACGGCTACATCGAAGCCGAAGCTGATGGCCTTTCGGGTGCTCACGTGCTCTTGGACTTCCCCAGCGTGGGAGCGACAGAGAACCTGCTCATGGCCTCCGTCCTGGCCGAAGGGACCACGATCATCGAGAACGCCGCCCGCGAGCCCGAGATCCAGGACCTCGCGGCGTTCCTGACCGCGATGGGCGCGCAGGTCTCCGGCGCGGGCACGACTACGATCGAGGTGGAGGGCGTCCCCGAGCTGCATCCCGCGCGACATCGGGTGGTGGGCGACCGCATCGAAGCGGGCACGTTCTTGCTGGCCGGCGCTCTGTGCGGCGGCCCGGTCACAGTCAGTGGTGCGGACCCGGCTCACATGGAGATGGTGCTCTCCAAGCTCGGTCAGACAGGCTCTGACGTGCAGGCCGGCGACGGTGCGATCACGATCCGCCGAGAAGGACCGATCCGCTCGGTGAGCATCCAGACACTCCCATATCCCGGCTTCCCGACGGACATGCAGCCGCAGTTCATGACTCTCATGGCGATCGCCGAGGGCGGCAGCGTCGTCACGGAGAACGTCTTCGAGAACCGGTTCATGTTCGCCGACGAGCTTTCACGAATGGGAGCGGATATCCGCATCGAGGGCCACCACGCCCTCATCAACGGTGTGGGTCAGCTATCAGGCGCGCCGGTGCGCTGTCCGGATCTGCGCGCTGGGGCGGGCCTGGTGCTCGCGGGCCTTGTGGCGGATGGGGAGACGACAGTGAGCGACGCGCACCACATCGACCGAGGGTATGAGGACTTGGTGGGGAAGCTGGCCTCGCTGGGTGCCGACATCAGACGCGAGGACTAGCGATCCGCAACGCACCCCGAAGCACGAGGAGGGCGGGCGAGAATGCTGGACGCTGAGGCAGTCAAGACCATCATCCCGCACCGCGAGCCGTTCCTGCTGCTGGACGGCGTTGACGAGCTTGAGCCCGGCGAGCGCGCGGTGGCGCACCTTCGGGTACGGGAGGACGCCTTCTGGGTGCCCGGCCACTTCCCCGACCATCCCGTGATGCCAGGGGTTCTGATAGTCGAGGCCCTCGCGCAGGCTGGGGCGGTGGCCCTGCTATCGCTTCCGGAGAACCGGGACAAGGTAGCCCTCTTCGCGGGCGTGGACGGCGTGAGGTTCAAGCGTCAGGTGGTCCCCGGCGACACGCTCACCCTGGACGTGCGGCTCACCAAGCGTCGCGGTCCCATAGGATTCGGCGAGGCCAAGGCCTACGTAGGTGACCAGCTCGCCTGCTCCGGGGAGTTCATGTTTGCGGTACAATAGCGCGTCAGTCCAGGCGCCGGGCTCCTGTCCGGCGCTCGCTGGTCCCGGGGGTCTGGGGACCGTTCAGGAGTGAGACAGGGAGTCGATCTGTGCCGCTGGAAGAACGCATAGCCGACGGCAGTGCGGTGTTCTGTGTTGTGGGCCTCGGCTATGTGGGCCTGCCTCTCGTCGTCGAGATGGCCAAGTCGGGACACAAGGTCATCGGGATCGATGTCGCGTCCGACACAGTGGAGGGCATCAACGCCGGTCGAAGCCACATCCCCGATGTGCCCGAGTCCGAGCTGGCCGCCGAGGTCGATGTCGGGCGCGTGGAGGCGACCACCGATTTCTCGCGCGTGGCCGAGTGCGACTGCGTGGCGATATGCGTGCCATCGCCTCTGGACGAGATGAAGGAGCCGGACACCTCATTCATCGAGGCCGCCGCCAGCGCCATCGCGCCGCACCTGCGCAAGGACGTCCTGGTGACCCTCGAGTCCACCACCTATCCGGGCACCACCGAGGAGATCGTCATGCCGATCCTCGGCGAGTCGGGACTGGCGGTGGGCGAGGAGCTCTACCTGGCCTTCTCGCCGGAGCGTGTCGATCCGGGTAACCCCACCTACCAGACGAAGAACACGCCCAAGGTGGTCGGTGGCGTTACGCCCCGGTGCGGCAGAGTGGCTGCCGCGTTCTACGGGCGCTTTATCGACACGGTCGTCCCCGTTTCGACCACTCGGGCCGCCGAGATGACGAAGCTCCTCGAGAACATCTTCCGGAGCGTGAATATCGCGCTCGTGAACGAGTTGCTGGTTCTCTCGGAGCGCATGGACATCAACCTATGGGAGGTCATCGACGCCGCTCGCACGAAGCCCTTCGGCTTCATGCCGTTCTACCCGGGGCCTGGGCTGGGCGGTCACTGCATTCCCATCGACCCGTTCTACCTTTCCTGGAAGGCTCGTGAGTACGACTTCCACACCGAGTTCATCGAGCTGTCGGGGAAGATCAACGAGTCGATGCCTTACTACGTCGTGCAGAGGCTGATGGACGCGCTCAACAGCCGCACCAAGGCGCTCCGGGGGAGCCGCGTGCTCATCCTGGGCGTGGCGTACAAGGCCGACATCGACGATGTCCGCGAGTCGCCCGCCATCAAGGTGGCGGAGCTGCTGCTCGACAAGGGTGCCGAGGTCGTCTATCACGACCCGTACGTGCCGAGGTTCGTCGCTGCGGGCGCCTCGTTGCCGCAGGTTGCGCTAGACGCCGAAGAGGTGGCGAGCACCGATGCGGTGGTCCTGATCTCGGCGCACGCCTCAGTCGACTACGAGCTGGTGGTGGCTAACGCGCAGCTCATCCTGGACACCCGCAACCGGCTCTCGGCGTACGAGAGCGATAAGGTGGTGCGACTCTAGAGTGGTAGCCAAGCCGATCCGCGTGGGCGCCGTAGGGTACGGCTACTGGGGTCCGAACCTCTTACGGAATCTCGAGCGGCTGCCTGACGCCGCGCTCGTTGCCGCCTGCGATGTGTCCGAGGCCAATCTCTCGCGGCTCAAGGGTGTCTACCCGCACGTGGCCACCACGACAGACGTGGACGAACTGCTGCGGGGGTTCGACCTGGACGCTGTGATCGTGTCATCGCCGGCTCCAACCCACCACGAGATCGGCATGAAGGTGCTGCGGTCGGGTCGGCACTGCTTCGTCGAGAAGCCGCTCGCCCTCACGTCGGCGGACGCCGAGGAGCTGGTTGCCGAGGCTGACAGCCGCAATCTCGCGCTTATGGTGGGCCACATCATGGTGTATCACTCGGCGATCCGATGGGTGAAGGAGTGCATCGACTCGGGAGAGCTTGGTGAGGTCCTCTACGTCTATTCTCAGCGACTGAATCTCGGCAAGGTGAGAAGCGAAGAGAACGCCTTCTGGTCGCTCGCACCACATGACGTGTCGACCATCCTTCATCTCCTGGGCGAGACACCCGATGTCGTGTCGGCTACGGGGGCCCACTACCTGCAACATAAGGTGCACGATGTTGTCTTTGCGAACCTCAACTTCCCAAGCGGTCGCACGGCCCACATCCACGTGTCCTGGCTAGATCCTCATAAGGTGCGCAAGCTCACCGTTGTTGGCAGCAAGAAGATGCTGGTCTTCGACGACATGGAAGCCACCGAGAAGGTCTGGATCTTCGACAGGGGCGTAGAGCCGAAACGCGCTATGGCCTACGGCGAGGATCTGGCCCTGCGGTTCGGCGACATCCGCGTTCCCTACATAGCCCTGATGGAGCCCCTGGCGACCGAGGTTCAGCACTTCCTGGACTGCTGCGCTGACGGCGGAACGCCGCAGAGCGACGGACACGACGGGCTGCGGGTTGTGCGCGTACTGGAAGCCGTAGATGGGTCCATGGAGCGTGGCGGAACGCCCGTGGAGATAGCGACCGGGTCGTGAAGTGAATCCGGTCGACGACCCAGTGAGCGGGGCGCAGGTGGCACTCGGCGACGGCGCGGTCATCGAGCCCGGGGCCGTGGTCGGTGCAGGTTGCGTCATCGGCACAAACTCCGTGATCGAGGACGGAGCCGTACTGGGGGATGGCTGCACTATTGGTCGGAGCGCAACCGTCTGCAAAGACACCAGGCTCGGCCCAGGAGTGCGTGTGGCGGATCTCGCGGTCGTGGGAAGGCGCCCGGCGCTCTCCGCTCGCTCCACAGCCAAGGGCGGGCCCCTCCCCGGCCTTGTGGTGGGGGAGAACTGCTCCATCGGCAGCCACACGGTTCTGATGGCCGGGACAGAGATCGGTGCCCGCGTGGTCATCGGCGACGGCGCAGGGGTGCGCGAGCACTGCACTATAGGGGACGATGTAGTCGTTGGCCGAGGAGTGACGGTCGAGAACGACACGACTGTGGGTGCTCGGACCAAGATACAGACGGGTGCCTACATCACGGCTCACGTCACTATCGAGGAAGACGTGTTCATCGCACCGATGGTGGTGACGACGAACGACAACTTCATGGGGCGGACGGAGAAGCGGTTCTCCCAGATCGCGGGTCCGGTGATACGCAGGGGCGCGCGCGTCGGCGGAGGCGCCCACCTTCTTCCCGGGGTCGAGATAGGCGAGGAGGCCTTCGTGGCCACCGGATCGGTGGTAACACGCGATGTCCCAGCGAGAACGATCGTGATGGGCGTTCCAGCGAAACCGAGCCGCCTTGTGGCCGATGAGGAGCTTCTGGAGAACCAGTAACGACTGGCCTCGGCCAGGCTCCCAGCCGTCGCCTTGTGACATCATTGTGCGGGCGCAACTACGTTATCTGACGAAGCAGCGTTGTCCTCGACGTAGAGAGAAGGAGCCTGCCGAATGGGCATACCCCTCTTGGACCTGAAGGCCCAGCACGCGATGTTACGCTCCGAGATCGATACAGCTATAGCCGCGGTGATCGATGACGCCGCATTCATAGGCGGCCCGCGAGTACAGGAGCTCGAAGACGCCATCGCCTCCTACTGTGGGGTCTCGCACGCTGTGGCCTGCGGGAATGGGACCGACGCGCTCTTCCTGATCCTGGCAGCGCTTGGCCATGGCAAGGGCGATGAGGTCATCACCACACCCTTCACCTTCTTCGCGACTGCTGAGGCGATCGTGCACGTGGGTGCCCGACCGGTCTTCGTGGACATCGAACCCGGTACCTACAACCTCGATGCATCGCAGCTCGAGACAGCGGTCACCGAGCGTACCCGGGCCATCATGCCCGTGCACATCTTTGGGCAGTGCGCCAACATGGATGCCATCGACGATGTGGCGCACAGATTCGGACTGGAAGTCATCGAGGACGCCTGTCAGGCGATAGGAGCCACCCATCAAGGGCGTCGCGCGGGCTCACTGGGCAGGGCGGCTGCGTTCTCCTTCTTCCCGAGCAAGAACCTTGGGTGTGCCGGCGACGGAGGCATGCTCGTCACCGACGACGAGGATCTGGCGGCCAAGGCGCGAACGATAGCCAGTCACGGCACGACTCGGAAGTACTTCCACAAAGCCTTCGGGGTGAACAGCCGCCTCGATGCGCTCCAGGCGGCCATCCTGCTGGTGAAGCTGCCTCATCTGGATGCCTGGAACGAGGATCGACGCAGAGCAGCCCGCGTCTACGACGAGCTGCTGGCGGGAGCGGATGGCCTTGAGCTGCCTGTGCAGCGGTCATACGGCGAGCACGTCTATCATCTCTACGTGGTAAAGGCGCGCTCCCCCGAGCTTGCCCGACAGGTGATGGACGCGATGTCGGCCGAAGGCATCGGCACCGCCCTCTACTACCCGCTTGCCCTGCACGAGCAGGAAGCGCTCGCTGGTCTTGAAGGCTACTCGACCCCATTCTTGCCGGTAGCCGAGTCGTGCGGCGGAGCTGTGTTTGCGCTGCCGTGCTATCCGGGCATAACCGAGCAGCAGCAGCGGACCGTAGTCTCAGTGGTCAGGGAGGTGCTGGAGTCGCAATGAAGGCGGTATCGATCGTCGGCGCACGGCCGCAATTCATAAAGGCGGCCCCGGTATGCAAGGCGCTTCGCCGCGATCACGAGGAGGTCCTTGTCCACTCGGGCCAACACTACGATTACGAGATGTCGGACGTCTTCTTCGAGGAGCTCGGCATACCCAAGCCTGACTACAACCTCGCAGTTGGCTCCGGTCGTCACGGCCGGCAGACCGGAGAGATGCTGGGGATGCTTGAGGAGCTTCTTATCGAGCTCAGGCCGGATGTGGTGATCGTCTACGGCGACACCAACACGACGCTCGCCGGAGCATTGGCGGCTGTGAAGCTGGACATTCCCGTCGCGCACGTCGAGGCGGGTCTCCGCTCGTTCAACCGGAGGATGCCCGAGGAGGTCAATCGGGTACTCGTTGACCACATGGCCGACCTGTTGCTGTGTCCCACTCGCGCCGCTGTGAACAACCTCACCGCTGAGGGTGTGTCCGATGGTGTGCTGCTGGTGGGTGACGTGATGCTGGACACCGCTCGGTTCTTCTCAGAACACGTGGATGCCGAGAAGGTGCTGGCTGACTTCTCGCTCTCGCGTGATGGGTACTTTGTGGCGACGGTGCATCGTGCGGGCAACAGCGACAACCGCGAGCGGCTTTCGTCCGTGATACGCGCCTTCGGGCGGCTGCCATTGCCGGTCGTATGGGCTGTGCATCCGCGCACGGCCAAGAACCTGGAGAGCTTGGGACTCATGGAGCTGCTCGGCGAGCAGAAGAACGTGAAGGTAACACCGCCCGTCTCATACATGGAAGCTGTCGCCCTGCTGGGTGCGGCTGCGGCTCTTCTCACCGACTCGGGGGGTATGCAGAAGGAGGCTTACTTCTTCAGGGTCCCCTGCGTGACACTGCGTGACGAGACGGAGTGGGTGGAAACCGTGGAACTCGGCTGGAACACACTCACAGGTACCGATGAGGACAAGATCGTCGCCGCCGCAACGAGCCTCAAGGTGCCGACACGCGCGCCGAGCATCTACGGCGACGGGCGCGCCGCCGAACTCATCGTCGACGCGATGGAGCGTCGCTACACCTGAGTGCTATGAGCGGGTGGGCCGCGCACAGGAGCTGCTGAGAGATGCCTGACGAGCAAGGATGGTCGGACGTTATCTCCAGCCGAGGGCGCCGAAAGCGCTACCGGCTGGGGCCGGCCACGGATAGGCGCCGGACCTCCGAGTCAAGACGGCTGGGCCAGGTCGAAGCAGCACCCAAGACCAGGGCCGAGCGGATGCGCCGTGCACGGAATGCTCGCCGCGCCCTCTACGCGGTGATGTCGCTCATCGCCCTCACGGCTATCACCACACTCGTATGGGGGTTCTTCTTCCTCAGGGGTGTGCAGCGGACGATGCAGCAGGCCGTGGCCGCAGACCCCAAGGTCGCGCAGGCTCTCACCGAGGCGAAGTCCGAGGAGCCGTTCACGATCCTGATAATGGGTGTGGACGGACGTCCCTCAGAGGGCGCGCAGCGTACCGACACGATGATAGTCGCGAGGGTGGACCCGGCCTCCAAGAGAGTGTGGATGGTCTCCATTCCTCGGGACACGAAGGTCAAGATACCCGACCACGGGACGGGCAAGGCGAACAAGGCGTACTTCGCAGGCGGTCCGGCGTTGGCCATCCGGACCGTAGAGGGTTTGTTGGACGTCCCCATCAACCACTACATGGTGATTGGCCTTAACGGATTCCAGAAGATCGTCGATGCGATGGGAGGTGTCTACATCGATGTCGACGTTGCGATCGACGACTACAAAGCGGCGGCCGCGAGCCCGGGCCATCGCGCCAGACGGATAGAGCCCGGCTATCAGCTGCTCGATGGCGAGCATGCACTCACCTACGTTCGGAGCCGAGACTTCCCCGACGCTGACTTCGCTCGCATGAAGCACCAGCAGACCTTCTTCAAGGCCCTGGCGCAACAGTCTATGCGGTGGGGCAACGTGTTCCGATTGCCCGGCATGGTGAAGCAGTTCTCGAGGTACACATCGACCGACATGGATATCACGGAACTCATCGATGTGGTCCGGGCGCTTCGTGGCATATCGGACATGGACGTCCAGACCGCCACCTTGCCAGGAGAGTGGAAGAGCCCCTACATCGTCGCTAATGAGAACGAGAAGACTCGGCTGTCCGAGGCGCTCAGGAGCGGTGGAGACATCGAGACGACGGCCACCGTCGAGCCTGCGGTGGTTCCGGCGAGCGTGTCGGTGGCGGTTCGCAACGGTGCTGGTGTCGCCGGTGTTGCGGCCGATGCTGCGGGACGGCTTCGCCAGGCGGGTTTCGCCGTCGGTCCCGTCGGCAACGCCAACCAGTTCGTCTATGACGCGACGTTGATCGTGTACACGAGCGACGCAGCCGCAGCCACTGTGGTGGCCGACGCGCTTGGCCGAGGAAAGCTGGTGGAGAGCCGGGGAATGTACTCGTTCGACACAGACGTCCTGGTAGTGGTGGGCAAGGACTGGGAGAACCCGCTCTAGCCTCTGCTCCCGCGCGCTGCGGCCACATGCTCCAGCACTGCGGAGATCCGGGCGGCTTGCGCGTCACGATCGAACTGAGCCTCTGCGAGAGCTCGCGCCTTCCTACCCATGACCATGGTGCCTGCCGGGTCGTCGGCGAGCGCCACGATGGCATCCGCCAGCGCTCTCGGATCCTCTGGTTCGACGAACAGCCCGGCACCCGCATCGGTAACGAGAGGTTTCGTCCACCCAGGGGAGTTCACGATGATCGGTCGCCCACTCGCAAGGCCGTCGAACAGCTTGTTGGGCGAGCCGGTGTAGAGGACCGGGACCTTCGCGAGGTGCGCGAGCAAGACGTCGCACGTTCGCAGGAGCGCAGGCATCTCGGTCTTGGGTACCGATCCGACCAGCCGCACGTTCGAGAGCCCTTCGCTCTCGACGGCCTTGCGGATGTCGGGCAGCCGTTTTCCGTCCCCAGCTATCAGGATCACTATGTCGTCGCGCTTGGCGGCACTGAGCAGGCTCGCGGTCTCGATGATCACATGGACGGCGTTCGCGGGGCCGATAGCTCCTGTGTAGCCCGCGACGAATCGGCCCCCCAGGTCGTAGCGCTCAACCAGCCCCGGGTCCTTGGGCCCGGGGTGGAAGAGATCGAGGTCGGAGCAGTTTGGGATCGTGTGTATTTTGGCCGGGTTGGCGCCTTGTGCCGTCATCGACTCGGCCATGCCGGGCGAGAGCGCGACGAGCTCATCGGCCGCGCGGTACGTGACGCGCTCCAGCCATCTCGCCATCCGTCCCAGGGCGCTACGTTCTCGCAGGGCGCCCATTTGGAACGCAGCGTCCGGCCAAGGGTCTCTCACCTCGAAGACGTATGGCGCGCGTCTGATCCGGGAGGCTATCCACCCAGGGACGGCAACCGTTAGCGGGGTAGACGTTGCGAACACCACATCAGGCCTGGGTGCGGTTGCCGCAACCCAGGTGCTGCCAGCCATGAAGAGAAGGAATGACCAGATCCGGCGTGCATAGCTCATGTA
The DNA here is from genome assembly GCA_964633595.1 of uncultured Coriobacteriaceae bacterium. Taxonomy (GTDB): domain Bacteria; phylum Actinomycetota; class Coriobacteriia; order Anaerosomatales; family CAZWGV01; genus CAZWGV01. Next base: position 10,127 of record CAZWGV010000019.1, read on the forward strand.
GTTGGAGTACTCATTGCGCACCGAGCGAACCTCGATGCCGTCTATAGCGCTCCTCGAGAACAGACCTCCCGAGTGCAGGCTTCCGAGGCGGGAGCTGCCGCAGACCATTACCACCTCGTGACCTTGCGCGACCAGGCGGCGCGCGAACTCGTAGCTGCGCGTCGGATGTGAGCTATCCCTGGTTGCGAAGAACTGGTGGATGTAGAGGATCCTCATGCTGTGCTACCGGTGTTAGGTGGGCGTTTTCCGGTCACAAACGGTAGCACAGGGTAGATTGGAGCAGGTGTCTCGCCCGCGAACTGACTGTGTTCTTCGCTCTACGGCCAGCTGACGGCATGATGACGGATGGTGCCGAAAGGCTCCATTCGACGTCGAGGTGCTAGGATGACTCGGGGTCGCGGCAGTCCGTCGGAGAGGCACCGGTGCTCGCCCAGCTCAAGCGGGTATTCAAGGATACGACCATCTACGGCCTCGGCGGCCTGCTGCCGAAGGCAGCCGGCTTCATTCTCCTGCCCGTATACACGCGGTTCCTGACTCCGGCCGACTACGGGATCATGTCGCTCGCTACTCTCGTCACGACGATGGTGGGCGTCGTGATGATTGTGGGGCAGAACGGCTCGCTAACCCTGTTCTATCGCTCGTCCGACACGTCCGTGGACGAAGACGAGCGAAAGCGGCTGCTATTCACGGTGGTCGCGTTCGTTCTGTCATTTGGCGCTGCTGTGCTGGGGCTCTTGCTCCTTGTTGGTCACTCACTCACCCAGGCCCTGTTCAAGTCCGAGGAGTTCACCTTCAGTCCGTTCCTGGTGGTGGCTCTGGTCACGGCGTATGCGCAGCTTCCACTCGGACTGCTCCAGGCTGTGAATAGGGCCCGAGGTCAGGCTGGCACTCACACGGCGTTCCACCTGGCGAGTTTCGCCCTCAACATGTCATTCACGATCTACTTCGTGGTGGCCTTGCGCCAGGGCGCGATCGGGAGCCTGAAGGGCACACTCGCTGCCGCCCTGATAGTGGCCCCTGTGGCGCTCGTCGTGCTCATCCGTCAGGCTCGCCCGCGCTTCTCGGGCGCATGGCTGAAGAAGTCGCTGATGTTCGGGTTGCCCCTCGTGCCTCACTTTGTGGCGGGATGGATGCTCACGTTCTCCGATCGCTATCTGCTGGAGCGTATAAGGACCCTAGAGGAAGTGGCGATGTACTCGCTCGCCTACAACGTGGCCATGGTGATGAACCTCGTATCGCTCTCGATCAACCAGGCCTGGGGTCCGGTGTACTACGACGTGGCTGATTCGGAGGAGCGGACACGGGTGCTCCCGAAGCTCACCGTGGTGTATGGGGCCGCGGTCGCTGTGGCGGCGATCGGTCTGGTGCTCTTCTCCCACGAGCTGGTGCTGTTGTTGGCAGCGCCCCGCTTCTGGCCGGCTGCACCGCTGGTTCCGATCGTCGTGGCGGGCTACTACTGCTTCGCCTCCTACAGTGTCGTCTCAACAGGCATCTTCTACCGGAAGCGGACGAAGTACGTGCCCCTGATATCGGCGGGTGCGGCGGTGTTGAACATCGGCTTGAACTTGCTGCTGATGCCCAGATATGGGATGTGGGCGGCCGCATGGAACACACTTGTTGCGTACGCCGCGATGGCCTTCGTTGCCTTCTTCGTCAGTCGCCGGCTGATGCCCGGTACGCTCGATGGCTCGCGTCTGCTGCGGACGGCTGCTGTCGTAGCGGTGGTACTGGCAGCAGATCGGCTGCTGCTCGCTGCAGGGTGGACCACGTTGCTCACCCTGGGCGCAAAGGTGCTCGTCTTCGCAATGGCCCTGGGTGTGCTGTTCGCCCTGGACGTCCTGTCAGTCAGGGACCTGAGGTCCTTGGTTGAGCGGCTTGCGCGGCGTCGACGCTCCGCGGCACCGGAGCAGGTGGCGGCCATACAGGCGATGACCGAGGACGAGGCGGGCCATACCGCAGACGACACGGGCTTCCAGAGCGAACCGAGATAGGCTACGCATCGACAACACTTCTGTCATGTCAGTGGGGAGCTGGGTTGGTCGGGCAGAAGGCTCCATCTACAATGGCCTGTGACCATCGGCGAGGTATCGCCGCCAGGGCTCGGAAGGGGAGGACTTGAAGCTCGCGAACAAGAAAGTGCTGATCACTGGATCCGACGGCTTCATCGGTAGTCACCTGACCGAGGCATTGGTCGCTCACGGCGCCGATGTGCGAGCGTTCGTCTACTACAACTCGTTCAACTCATGGGGCTGGCTCGACACGCTATCCGAGGACACTCTGGCATCGCTGGACGTCTTCGCCGGTGACGTTCGCGACCCCAACGGAGTTCGCGAGGCGATGCGCGGCGTCGACGCTGTGATGCATCTGGCGGCACTCATCGGCATTCCCTTCTCCTACCACTCGCCCGACAGCTACGTGGACACGAACGTCAAGGGAACCCTGAACGTCTTGCAGGCTGCCCGCGACCTCGACGTCGAGCGGGTGGTCGTCACCTCGACTTCTGAGGTCTACGGCACTGCCCGCTACGTCCCCATCGATGAGACACACCCGCTCCAAGGCCAATCGCCCTACTCGGCATCCAAGATCGGGGCCGACAAGATAGCCGAGTCGTTCTTCCGCTCCTTCGGGTTGCCTGTGGTGACAGTGCGCCCCTTCAACACCTACGGCCCCAGGCAGTCCGCGAGGGCCGTGATCCCCACTATCATCACGCAGCTGCTGGATGGGGCGGGTGAGATACGCCTGGGGTCGCTTCACCCCACGCGGGATCTCAACTACGTATCGGATACCGTATCCGGCTTCATCGCCCTCGCCGAGTGCGACGATGCCATCGGGGCTGAGGTCAACCTGGGGTCGGGGACGGAAGTCTCGATCGGAGATGTCGCTGTCCTGATCGCTGACGTGGCCGGAACAGAGGCACGAGTCGTTTCCGATGATGCGCGAATTCGGCCCGAGCAGAGCGAGGTAGAGCGTCTAGTGTGCGATAGCTCGCTGGCGCACGCGCTGGCAGGGTGGGAGCCAGCGGTGGATCTACGTGAGGGACTGACCCGCACGGTCGAGTGGTTCCGAGTGCCGGAGAACCGTGCCCGCTACAAGTGGGATCTGTACAATGTCTGACTTCCCCGACCCCGGTGCCACCACTGCCGGACGTCGCAGGATACCGCTCTCGGCTCCCGTGCTCGGGGGGAATGAGGCCGCCTATCTGCAGGAGTGCATCGACACTGGCTGGGTGTCCTCGGCTGGGCCGTTCGTCGGTCGCTTCGAGGACACCGTGCGAGAAGTGACCGGCTCCGGTCACGCGGTCGCTTGTCAGAGCGGCACGGCTGCACTGCACGTAGCGCTGCTGCTCGCGGGGTTAGGTCGCGGAGATGGGGTGATCGTTCCCACCATCACATTCGTCGCGACCGCGAACGCCGTGGCCTACACGGGTGCCACGCCCATCTTCATGGACTGCGACGAACACCTTAACATCGATGCTGACAAGACCCGCGCCTTCCTTGAGGAGGAGTGCGTTCGCGAGGATGGGCGGGTGGCGCACTCAGCCACCGGTACGGTTGTGCGCGCCATCGTGCCGGTTCATGTTTTCGGCAACCCCTGCAAAATGGATCTGATCGCCGCGATAGGCGATGAATGGGGTCTCGCAGTGATCGAGGACGCGGCCGAGAGCCTTGGGTCCAAGTGGGTCGAGGGTCCGTTGGCCGGAAGACACACGGGTACGGTAGGGGTTTCCTCGGCGCTATCGTTCAACGGGAACAAGATATGCACCAGCGGTGGCGGCGGGATGCTGCTGACCGAAGATGGCGATCTGGCGGCGCGCGCACGCCATCTGGTCGATCAGGCCAAGTCGGACCCCGTCCGGTACGTCCATGATGAGGTTGGCTACAACTACCGTCTGACGAATCTGCACGCGGCTGTCGGTCTTGCCCAGCTTGAGCGTCTTGAGGAGTTCATAGCATCGAGAACCCGGATCCACGGGCTGTATCGCGAGGCGTTCTCACGAAGCACTCGCGTGAACCTCCTGGAGGCGCCGAGCGGCACGCGGGCCAATCACTGGCTCAGTGTGGTCCTCATCGAACCGCACGGAGGTGTCGATCGCGAGACGGTGATGAGCGCCCTCACCGCTGAGGGCATCGAGAGCAGACCTGTCTGGGTCCCAAATCACATGCAGGCGCCATACGCCGACACGCCGGCGTACCGCATCGAGCGTGCCCCTCAGCTCTGGGAAAGGGCTCTCGACCTGCCTTCAACGAGCGATCTTTCGGACATCGAAGTCGAGCGGGTGGCGTCGACCGTTCTTGGAGCAGTGGGGAACTGATGAGTGTTGAGCTAGTTGAGCGGGCGCTGATAGCCCCTACCGCCTCGGTCGCCGACGCGATGCGGAGGATGGGTGAGTCGACCGCGCGCATTGTGCTGGTCGTCGACGATGAGCGCCATCTGATCGGGGTGGCCACCGACGGCGACGTCAGGCGGTGGATACTCTCGGGCGGGCGTCTCGATGAGCTTGTCGAACGCGTCATGAATCGAGAGCCGTCAGTCGTGGGTCCAGTCTACGACCGCGAGGATGTTGAGCGGCTCATGGTCGAGCGTCACATCGAGTGTGTCCCGGTTGTGGACGGCGAGGGGCGCCTTCTCTCGGCGGTGTGGTGGCTGGACCTCTTCGAGGCGGACCTTCGTCCCGTTCGGACCATCGATCTGCCTGTGGTAGTGATGGCCGGCGGGGCGGGCACTCGACTGGGTCACTACACTCGCGTTCTGCCCAAGCCACTTATCCCGGTAGGTGACACACCGGTAGTCCAGCTCATCATGGATCGCTTCGCCCGCGTCGGATGCGAGGATTTTCACCTAACCCTGGGATACAAGGCCGAGCTCATCCGGGCGTACTTCTCAGATGTGGAGATGTCTTACCGAGTGCGCTTCGTCGAGGAATCGCGACCACTGGGGACCGGCGGGAGCCTCAGTCTGCTCCGCGACCGACTCGATGACACGTTCATGCTGACTAACTGTGACGTGCTGGTGGATGCGGACTATGCTGATCTTGTGGACGTTCATCGCGAGAGTGGCAACGTAGTGACGGTGGTCGCTTCGCTCAAACACTATGCGGTGCCGTACGGGGTCTGTGACGTCGGCGAGGGCGGATCGTTGGCGAGAATACGGGAGAAGCCGCACTTTGACTTCCTGGTGAGCACCGGACTCTACGTGATGGAGCCCTCGGTCCTCGATGATGTGCCCGATGACACACCCCTCCACGTGACGGACATCATCAACGAGTATCTCTCGCGCGAGGTCAAGATCGGTGTCTACCCGGTTCCAGGCCATTCATGGACGGATGTGGGGGAGATGGACCTGCTGCACGACGCTGTGGACCGGCTCGGAGAGGTTTGATCCGATGGAACCCGTGCTCATCCTGGGAGGCGGAGGTCACGCTCGCGTGGTGATCGACGCAGTGCGCGCGGCCGGAGTGCTCGACCCCGTTGGCGTCGTTGACCGAGGCGCGCATTCCACAGGGCTCGTCGCGGGCGTGAAGGTAGCGGGGAGCGACGACGATCTCGAACGGCTCGCCAGCTCGCTCGCCTGCGCGTGTGTCCTTGGTGTCGGCTCCGTCGGTGACACCTCCGTCCGGGAGCGTCTGGTTCTGGCTGCCCGGGCGGCGGGTATGGAGTTTCCGGTGGTGGTGCATCCCAGCGCCGTCGTCTCTCCCTCGGCCACGCTAGCCGAAGGAGTCTTCATTGCGGCCGGTGCAGTCGTCGGGCCCGGAGCCAGGCTGGACGCCTTCTCGATAGTGAACACCGGCGCGGTGGTCGATCACGACTGCGCGGTGGGGGAGTTCGCCCACATTGCGCCCGGAGTCTCGGTGAGTGGAGACGTCACGATCGGGGACCGCTCCCACATCGGGACCGGAGCGTCGATCGCCAACGGTGTGGAAGTGGGTTCCGACACACTGATCGGCGTTGGCAGCGCCGTGATCGACGACCTCCCCGGCGGAGTGGTCGCTTTCGGCGTGCCGTGCCGGGTCGTCCGCGAGCAGGGTGCTCAGTGATCGCGGGCCACGTTATGGTCATCGCTGAGGTGGGGGTCAACCATGATGGCTCTCTGGATCGCGCGCTGCAGCTCGTAGACGCGGCAGCCGACGCCGGGGCGGATGCCGTGAAGTTCCAGACCTTCACAGCCGAGGCCCTTGCGACGGCGGTCGCGCCCAAGGCCGACTACCAGAGCAGAGCGGCCGGACCCGAGGAGTCGCAGTTAGAGATGTTGCGGCGCCTCGAGCTAGACGCAGGAGCGCATCGCAGGCTTGTCGAGCGATGCGCCGATCGCGGCGTACGCTTCCTGTCCTCGCCCTTCGACCTGGCGAGCATCGAGCTACTCGCGGCCCTTGGCGTGGACACGATCAAGGTCCCATCGGGAGCGGTGACGGATCTGCCCTACCTCCGGAAGATCGGCGCCATGGGTGTCGGAGTACTGCTGTCTACGGGCATGGCGGACCTCGAGGAGGTCCGAGCCGCCCTGGAGATACTTGAGGGAGCAGGGACTTCGCGGGGCGACGTAGTCGTCTTGCACTGCACCACCGAGTATCCGACGCCCCTAGAGGAAGTGAACCTGCGGGCTATGGTGACGATGAAGGATGAGCTGGGCGTGAGGGTAGGGTACTCCGATCACACGAGAAGCCTGATCGTCCCGGTATGCGCTGTAGCCATGGGGGCCGAGGTGGTGGAGAAGCATTTCACCCTCGACCGTACTCTCCCAGGCCCCGATCATGCTGCCAGTGTGGAGCCTGCTGAACTCGCGGGAATCGTGCGCGCCATCCGTGAGGCGGAGGTGGCTCTAGGCAGCGCTCTCAAGGCCCCTACTTCGGCCGAGTGTCGCAACGCCGAGGTGGTGCGCAAGAGCATCGTTGCGGCTCGCGACATCGCCGAGGGCGAGCTGTTCGACGAGAACAACCTCACCACCAAGCGCCCGGCGGCGGGGCTCACTCCGATGATGTGGGACGATGTGCTCGGCCGCAGGGCAACGCGAGCTTTCGAGAAGGACGAGCCCGTAGCGCTGTGAGAACAAGGGTCTGCATAGTTACCGGCACCCGGGCTGAGTATGGCCTGTTCCGTCCGCTGCTGAGGGAGCTTGACCGCGCGGAGGAGTTCGAGCCGTTCCTTCTGGTGACCGGCGCTCACCTGTCGGCAGCTCATGGGTTCACTGTGCGCGAGATCGAGGTCGATGGGTTTCCCATCGCCGCCAGGGTCCCGATCCCGTTGGAGAGCGACACCGAGCTAGGGGTTGCGACGTCCACCGGACTGGCGCTCACGAGGATCGCTGAGGCACTGGCCGAGATCACGCCGGACCTCGTGGTCGTGCTGGGCGACCGCTACGAGACGCTCGCCGCCGCCACTGCCTCCCTTCTGCAGCGCATCCCGCTGGCACACATCCACGGCGGTGAACTGACCGAGGGTGCCATCGACGACGCGATCCGGCATGCCATCACGAAGATGAGCTTCCTCCACTTCGCGGCGACGGAGGAGTATCGCCGCCGAGTCGTGCAGCTTGGGGAGGATCCCCGGCGGGTCTTCAACGTCGGCGCGCTCGGAATCGACGCGATCAGCGAGGAAGAGCTGCTCGGGCAAGAGGAGCTGGAGAGCGAGATCGGCTTCGAGTTGGGCGAGCGATCGGTCCTGGTCACGTTCCATCCAGTGACCTTGCTGCCCGACGGCGGAGCCGGAGAGGCACGAGAGCTCCTCGCCACCTTGAGCGCGGCCAAGGATCTGCGTGTCCTCTTCACGATGCCCAACGCCGACGCGCACAACCTTGCCATACGCGATCTGATCGGGAGCTTCGTGGCCGAGCATTCGGACAGGTCTGCAGCTGTCGCGTCACTGGGCAGCAGGTTGTACCTGTCCGCAGCCAAGCTCGTTGATGCAGTTGTCGGCAACTCGTCGAGTGGGATCATCGAGGCGCCCGCGCTAGGCACTCCAACCGTCAACGTGGGCGACCGGCAGCACGGAAGAGTTCGCCCGCCCTCGGTCATCGACTGTGAGGCGACCTCCGACGCGATCGCCAGCGCCCTCGCGCGCGCCATGTTGCCCGAGTTCAGGGAGGTTCTGCGCGGGACCTCCAATCCATACGGCGACGGTCACACTTCCCAGCGGATCGTTGCGGTCCTTCGCGACCGCCGGACCGAGTTGGCGGACCCTCGGAAGCGTTTCTTCGATATCGATCGCGGAGAGGACGAGGCATGAGCGCTGGGTCGGGGGCACTCAAGTTGAGGGGGCCGCACGGGGCGTCCGGGCGGATCGCCGAGAGCTTGCCCTGCGGATCCGGACAGTCCTGAGCGAGCGCTGTCCGCATTGGACGCCGAGATCACACTGCTGCGGGCCATCGACAGGGACATCGACGTCCCGCTGTTCCGTCGCTCACTCGAGTTGAGGCTCCTGCCGTCCGCGGGTCCGCGGAGCCTCATAGCTGATAGGGCACGCTTCCTGAGGGCGGCGACGGTGTTGTGCCTGCGCGCGAGGTTCGGTGCCGCGACTCCTCTTGCTTCAGGGACGGTCGCGTACGATCCGCGAGCTCGCGACCCGCGATTCGTAGAGTACCGATCCGACTTCATCGAGCGCCATTACGGAGTGGGCACCGACTTCGTAGGCCGAGGAGAGCGTCGCGCCGCCAAGGCGCGCGGTCCATGGCTGTCTTGGTACCTTCGTGGACTCGCGGTCGCCCTCCTTGCGCTCACTGACTTGTCGCAGAGGCGCTATGCGTGGCTGGGAGGAGTGCTCGTTGATGTCCAGTGCTTCCTGCGCGTGCTGCCCGAACTCGACCGGGTGTTCGTCTTCGGCCTGTACGACCGCCGCCCTTACGTTCTGGCTACGTTCCTCGCGCGACATACGGGGGTGCCGGTGACTCTTGTCTACCAGAACATCCCCCTCTATCGGAACTGCCGGTACCTGCACCTTGAGGTGCCGGTCGTCGTGACATCGAAGGTCAATCTGGCCGAGGCTGAGCATTACCGCGCTTCGGGCACCTTCAGAGCGACGGAGCTGACCTACCACGGACCAGAGTACGCGCTCGACCTCGAGGGACTCGAACCCGCAGAGCCTACCTGGGACATCGGGTACTTCTCGTCAGGCGAGTGGGCTAGGTGGAAGGGGCTGTACCAGTCCAGCGATATCGAAGCCATCCGGCGGGGTGCCTTTGCGGGCAACCTCTACTCCGTACGCAGCCAGGGGCTTCTTCGCTCGCTCGCGGCCTATGCGCGAGAGCGTGGAAGGTCGCTGCGCGTCTACCTGCACCCCTTCGAGAGGACGCTTCTTGCCGAGCACGGGGTGGCCCCGCCATACGCTGATGTCGCCGACGGAGGACTAGTGTCCTTCGACGACGAACCCGGGAACTCGAGACGCAAGGTCTACGAATGCGCGGTGGCTGTCTCCCTTCAGTCCTCCTACATCTGGGAGCGTCTAGACCTCGGCCTGGAGGACTCGTTCATGTACGAGTCCGAAGACCGCGAGGAGAACTCCTTCTCCCGAGAGTCTCTGGGGCCATACGCCGAGAAGCTCTTCCGCGACGAGCGCGAGATGATCGAGAAGGTGGACGAAGCGCTGACGCGTCGGGGGGCCGGTAGGGGGCCCCTAGGGCAGTAGCGAACCGCAGACATCGAGAGCGTCCACCGAGACGGTGCGTCCGCCACCTCGCGCCGAGCCACTCCCTAGCACGCGGATCCTGAAGGAGTGCTCGCCCTGCGGAAGACCGCGTCGGCTGAAGAGGATGCTCTGGTACAGAGGGCGCGGGGCGTACAGGTCCAGGGTGGCGACATATCGGCCGTCCACGTAGACGTTCGCGCGACCGTATGAGGGCGATCTGGAGCCTATCCACGTGAAGCCGGTTCCCCTGAAGCGCATCATCATCTGCGCGTCGCCCGCCGTCGTGTACGACTGATGCCCCCCAGAGAGAACGTGGCTCGACCCGACTAGCCAGGGACCCGTCCAGCGCAGGCGAGAGTCGTCCTGTTCAAACCGTGTCACTGGCAGATCCGCCGGCAGCAGCGCGGCCCCCGCACCTGCGACATCGAACGCATCGACCGAGGCGTACCCGGGCGCTGTGGAGCCCTCGGCCGGTCCTAGAGCCTCGATCATGAGGGTGTGCTCGGTGTCCGCTAGGCCGGTTCGCGACCAGAGAGTGCGCCTATACCCTGTGTCGGCCGAGTAGAGGTCGACCTCCTCGGGCTCGGCACCGTCGACGCTAACCCGTGCTCGACCGTACTTGTTCGACTGGCTGCCGATCCACGAGATCGCTGTTCCGCGGAACCGTATCCAGATCCGGGAGCCGGGCACGGAGGCGTAGTGCTGGCTGCCTTCCCACAGCACCGTACTGGTGCCCTCCTGCCACTCGCCCTCCCACGCGATGTTGGTGTCGGTTTGATCGAATCTCTTCGTCGGGAACTCGGCCTGCGTGAGCGCGCCACCGCTGACATCGATGGCGTCCACACCCACCGTGTACCCTGTCGCAGCCGACGACTTGGAGCCGAGAACGCGGATCTTGAGGACGTGTGTGCTGTCATCGAGTCCGGTCGCCGTCCAGATCTCCTGGCCGAATCGGTAGACAGGAGAGTAGAGGTCCACCGTCTTCTGATAGCGGCCGTTCAGGTAGATGTTGGCTCGGCCGTGATGGGGAGTGAGGCTCCCGATCCACGAGACCGAGCTGCCCTCGAAAGCCGCAAGCATGAGCGCGCCCTTCTGTTCCGAGCGCGCCTCGTAGCCTCCCGAGAAAGCGGTCGAGACCCCGGTCTGCCACTCCCCGGCCCATGCGATGCGCGCATCGCTCTCCTCGGCGCGGATGGGAGTCCTCTCCAGCGCCTTGATGTAGTACTTGCTGGACCTGAGGCCCAGCGCGGACTGGAACGAGGTGCCGGGCATGCGATAGTCGGAGCCGTTCGACCAGAAGAGGCGCACTCGGCGGACGTACCCGGAGGCCGCGCGCTCTGGCTGGATGGAGGTCACGACTCCAGAGGCGGCAGAGTAGTCTCGGTCACCGTCACGGAGGTCCCAGGAGCGGATCCGCGATGAGATCTGCGCGTCGGTGAAGGTGACCGGCCCCCATCTGTAGTAGGTGGCAGCCTGGTCGGCGTCGGGGACTCCTCGGTAGTAGGGACGAGGCGTGGAGCTGAGCCACACATCCTCGATGTTCGCGGTGTGTCCCCCGGAGCACGACGAGAAGAACGTCTTCACCGCTGCCGATGAGGAGGGATGGAAGACAACCTGCCCCTTGGTGGCGTTGATGGCAGCGTTCGTCGAGGCCGGCTCGTAACTGGTGTTGCCACGCGAGTGCCCGTTGTACACCTGCGACCAAACTGTGCAGTGCAACACGCGCCCGGCGTGGGCGTCCTCGTAGGCGTATGAGCGTGCCGCCACAGCCTGGGCCTTCAGCGCTTCCGTCGGCCAGCTGGACGGGCTCTCCCTGGGGACTACGCCGTAGAGGTAGCCCTCCAGAGGCACGTAGTTGCGTGCGTACACCTTGGAGCTGCCGCTCGGCGAGAAGACGATCGTGCCGCGCCAGTTGATGTCGGTCTGGTTGAAGGGGCCGCTCGCCGAGCGCATTCGCACCAGGGAGTACGATCCAGCGGATGCGTACGCGGCACCAGTGAAGGTCTTGATCAGTCTGCCCGGAGTGTGCCGTCCTGCCGAGTCCACGCTGTCCGCCTGGACGCGCAAGTTGCCGCCCGAGACAGTGATCCAGTAGGGCGTGCCTCCCGGCATAGACAGCTTCACGTCGCGCTCCGAGTAGTCAGTGACGATGAGCCGGTCACCATCCCTGCCCGAGGAGATCATCCAGCTCGAACGGGGGTCTGATGACTCGTCGATGTCCACCTTCACGGTCGCCGAGGGGGCAGCTCTTACCTCGGTGCCCTGGTAGTAGTGCCGGAGTATCCAGTCGTAGGACTTGCCCTGCAGGGCATAGCCCCTGGCTCCCCACTGGCTGAGCCCGATGCCGTGACCCCACCCTCGCCCTGTGATCCTGAAGTCGGTGGTCGCTGCCGAAGTGACCGGAGAGGCTACGACAAAGACCGCAGCGAGCGCGCCCAGGAGTGCCACGCGCGTGAGCGGGTGTCCGCGCCGGATGAGGCGGTTGAGGTTGACTCGCATCGCTGCCCTCGGATGTATCGAGGCTGCTACGGCTATCACGACGACGTGCAGCTCGGCCTTGGAGCCGGCCGTCGAGTCTGCGGTGCAACGATCATACCACAGTCGTCTGTTCGCCCCGCTCGGAAGGGGCGTTCCTATGCTAATGTGCGTTGGATGGTCCTTGGCGCGAGGCTTGGGACCAGGTCAGCGATCCTTGGACCTGACGATGGATCGACGCGTCCTGATACTCACCTATGAGTTCCCGCCCTCCGGCGGGGGCGGCGTTCAGCGCGTGGCGAAGTTCGCACGCTACCTGCCGTCCCACGGCTGGACACCCACTGTCGTGTGTGCGGAGCCCGTGCACGGTCGGGCGCTGGATGAATCCCTCGCAGCCGAGGTTGAGCATGTGAGGGTGGTGCGCACTCCCGCCCGACATGTAGCCACAGCGGTCGCCCGAGCCATCGCTCCCGCGAAGCGTACGGTCAGGCCGCAGAACTCCGCACCAACGGCGCTGGTTCCACCCACCGCGGCTCGTCGCCCGCCAGTGAGTTCGAGGATCGCCAGATGGGTGGCCGTGCCCGATGACGCCGCCTACTGGGTGGGGCCGGCGGTCAGGGCGGCAGTCCGCCTGGGTGAGGCCGAGGGCTCCCAGGTGGTTCTCGCGTCCGGGCCGCCGCACTCGGTGCTACTGGCTGGCTCGAGAGTCGCTCGGAGACTAGGGGTGCCGTTCGTGGCCGACATGCGGGACGCCTGGAGAGACAACCCAGTCGCGTGGTGGCCCACGCCCATGCACGAGCGCCGGGCGCTCGCCGCGGAGCGAGGGGTGCTGCGCTCCGCCGACATGGTGCTGGCCGTCTCGGAGCCGATAGCCGCCGAAGCGCGAGAGATGGGGGCTCGAGAGGTCATGCTACTGCCCAACGGGTTCGACCCGGGAGATCTGCCGGTTCGTACTCCCGACCCCGAAGGGCCTCTCAGGGCGGTCTTCATGGGCACGGTATACCGGGGGCACTCAGATCCCGAAGCGTTGCTTAAGGCGATGAGCGATGCCATCGGACGAGGAGCCGACATCGTGCTCGACCTCGTCGGATCGGTGTCGTCTGACGTGGCGGACGCGGTGCGCAATGCCGGACTTGATGGCAGAGTAGTTCTGCACGGTTACCTGCCTCACGCGGAGGCCTTGGGCACGGTCGCGGTCGCCGACGTGGGACTGGTGCTCATCGCCGATCGGCCGGGCGCGAAGGCTTCCCTGACGGGCAAGCTCTACGAGTATCTCGGGATGGGGATCCCTGTCCTGGTCTTCGGTCCCCCGAACGGCGCTGCCGCTACGCTGGTGGCCGAGGCCAAGGCGGGATGGGCCGTAGCACCGGAGGACATCGCCGGACTCTCGTCCCTCATACAGCGCCTTGCCTCGGCCAAGAAGGCCGGGGAGATGGGGCTCGCACCCGATCGGGCCCTCATCGGCCAGTTCGATCGAAGACAGCAGGCACAGACTCTCGCCGGGCTGCTGGACCGCGTCACGACGGTGTCATGAGCACCCGTCGCAAGCCCAAGGTCTGCATCCTGCAGTACAACGCCTCCAAGTACCTCACCAGGGTGGACCGGGCGGCCCGGAGTCTATCCGGTGACGGCTGGGACGTCGTGCTGATCGCGCTGAAGGACGCCGACACTCCTGCAATCGAACAGCGTGAAGGGTACCTGGTCAAGCGCATCGAACTGCGGTCGCGCAGGTTGCCGAGGCGATTCGGCCTGAAGTTCCTCCGGTTCGCCGAGGGAGTGTGGCGCACGTTCATGGCTGCTTGGAAAGAGGATGCGGACGTCTACGATGCGCGAGACGCGTACCCCCTGCTGGCGGCCCATGCAGCGGCGCTCCTGCGCCGCGCGCAGGTCGTGTACGACTCGGACGAGCTGGCGCTGGACCGCAACTGGAGGGTGGCGTCGATGCGCGTGTGGCGCGCTGCGATGCGATGGTACGAGGGGGGCTTGGCAAGACGGTCGGCGGCCGTCATCACGTCGGACGTTGGGCGAGCGGACGTGCTGGAGGAGCGCTACAGCATTCCGAGACCCACGGTTGTCCTGAACGTACCGGAAGTGATGGAGAGGGTGGCACCGGACGAGGAGTTCCGTGCACGCGCGCTCAGGGACAAGCGCTATCTGATCATCTACCAGGGGGTCCTTATCCCCAATCGCGGGCTGATCGAGTCCGTTGATGCTATGCGCGAACTGCCTGAATGCAGGCTGGCACTGGTAGGCTATGGTGCGATGGAAGAGGAGCTTCGGGAGCACATACGATCGAGAGGTATGGAGGGCAGCGCCGAGGTCTTCGACGCTGTGCCCTTTCGGGTGATGATGGGGTATGTCGCCGCTGCCGACATAGGACTCGTGCCCATCGTCGGGTCCTGTCTCAGCTACGTGACCGCAGCTCCCAACAAGCTATTCGAGTGCATGATGGCTGGAACGCCGGTGGTTGCCTCCAACCTGCCCGACATGGCAAGGGTAGTTACCGAGGAGCGCGTGGGAGCGCTCGTCGAGGATCCGACCGATCCGGGTTCTATCGCTGGCGCGGTGCGGGAGTTGCTCGATGGTCCTGAGCCGCTCACCGAGATCGGAGTTCGTGCTCGAGCTGCGGCCATGCGCAGATACAACTGGGAAATGGAGGAGCCTGTGCTCCTTGGCGTGTTCGACAGGTTGCGTCCCGAGGCGGCCCGGCGATGAGTGAACTAGTCGCCGCGGTCTTTCGTCGCGTTTCGGCGGCGTCCACTCTCGCATGGGCGGCTGTCTCGGCGGGTCTGGCGATGGGCCTATGGGCAGCCGTGACGCTGTTCCCGTCGGCGTTCATGCCGGTAGTAGCCTTGGCGTTGGGGTTGTCGCTCGTTCTACTAGTGAGCGCACGTCCGGAGTACGGTCTGGTGGCTCTGACCGGCGCAGCTGCCCTTGACGTCGCGGGCAGAGTAGCCAGTGTCGGCGGCGTGCCCATCACCCTGTACCAGCTCACGGCAGCGGTCGTCGTTGCGGTAGTGGGATGGTCGGTCGTAACCGGCCGAACGCGCCTGAGGCGAACGGGCGCGGACCTTCCCGTCATCCTCTTCCTTGGTGCGGGCGTCGCCTCCTTGCCTTCGGCATCGGATCACCTGCTTGGCGGCGTGACGCTGCTCAGTCTTGCATCGAGCGTCGCCCTCCTGTACCTAACGGTACAGCTCGTGGACGATGAGCGACGGTTCGCGGTGGTCGTGTGGGGGATCGCGATTCTGGCTGCGGTATTCGGTCTTCTCGCAGTAATCGAGCGGCTCGGTATCTTCTCCATCCAGCCCTTCCTGAAGACCTGGGCCGACGGCATCAGAGCTCGCGCGACGTTCAAGGACCCCAACGTCTTCGCGAGCTTCCTAGCCTTTGGTGCCGCCTTCGCCGTACCTCTGGCGCTCGCGCAGCGAAAGATGCTGGGCAAACTGGCTGGGTGGACGGCAGCGGCGCTGGCCACGGCCGGTCTAGCCGCCACCCTGTCGCGCGGCGCCTGGATCGGATTCGCCGCCGCCATGGCTGTCGTGCTCATAGCATCGCGTGCCTCGGTGTGGTCGAAGACCGTTCTAGCGAGCACCGCGGGCATAGGCGGCGTTGCGCTGCTGTTGCGGGTGCTCGATCCCGAGTGGGTGCAGACTAAGATAGTGGGATTCGCTGACAACGCGTCCTTCCTCTACCGGATCTGGATGGGGCGCAGTGCCCTACAGATGGCTTCCGACCACCCCCTCGGTGTGGGTCCCGGGAACTATCCGCTGGTGTTCCCCGCCTACCGGCCAGCTTTCGTGAAGGTGGGTCTAGTGGAGTCCCACACCGCCTACCTGACAGTGCTGGTTGAGATGGGAGTCTTGGGGCTGGTCGCGTTCTTGTGGGTGATGGCGGTCGCGGTGTGGCGTACACTCGGGGCCGTCTCAAGGCATCCAGGTGGCACGATACAAGCCGTCGCCGTCGGAGCTCTGGCTGCCTCGGCCACCCTTCTGGTGCAGTCGATGACGTACAGTCTTGAGGCGAGCAAGTTCCTCTGGTTGACTCTGGGACTGGG
Source organism: uncultured Coriobacteriaceae bacterium (assembly GCA_964633595.1). GTDB lineage: Bacteria > Actinomycetota > Coriobacteriia > Anaerosomatales > CAZWGV01 > CAZWGV01. The sequence continues at coordinate 26,273 of CAZWGV010000019.1, forward strand.
ACTGGCAGTGGCGGGGATGTCATCCGAGAGCAAGGGGACCAAGTGACCGAACAAGCCAGCGGCGGTAGCGATGTCGCGGGGATGATGCGCAGGCAGTGGCCTGTGGTGTTGGCAGCTTTCGTCGTGGCGACGGTCGCGGGCTTCCTTTGGTCCAGGGCGACCTCGGAAGGGCCGACCTACTCCGCGTCGCAGAGGGTTCGCGTGTCCAGCAACATCTCCAACGTGCAGAACGCTCCTTCGGCGGACACAGTGGTTTCGATCGCCACCAAGGGGCTGACACTTCGGGCTGCCCTTGCGTCCGCGGGACTCGAGCCCGGGGTATCGCCGCAGGTGTCCGCAGCCATCGACTCGAGGAATCGCAACGTTGTGGTAGTGACGGTGAAGTCCCCGGAAGAAGAGGTGGCCCGACGAGCGATCGAGGCCCTGTCCGAGCAGACGCGCATAGTAGCGCTGCAGCCGATCATGGCCTACGTCGCGTATCAGCGTGGGCGCGCTGCCGACTACGAGTCTCACGCGAATGAACTCGAGGAGCAGCTGGCCCAGGTGCAGAGCTTCGCCGCCAGGGCTCCAGCGGGGTCGTCTGATCATGCCGCCTACACCGGAACTAGCATCACCCTCAGGCTCCAGACCTACAGCATGAGGGACTCAGCGCGCGACGCTCGCTACCTAGCCGACCTGGCGGGCAACTACGTGACTGTCGAGGGGGACCCTGCGGTTTCGACTACTACCGACACAGGCCGCGCGGCCACCGCCGTCATGCAGGGAGTCATAGTGGGACTACTCGCCGGCCTCGCGGTCGCGCTGGTGCGGGAGCGTTTGCTCAGAGGCGCCCGTGACAGGGCGTGAGACCGTCGTCTGCCACCTGACCTCGGTCCACGTCGCAACAGACGCCCGGATCCTCTATCACGAATGCCGCAGTCTCGCCCGCCGGTACCAAACTGTTCTGGTGTGCCGGGACGACGACGGACCCAGGGAGATCGAAGGCGTGAAGCTCGATCCGCTGCCGAGGGTCAATGGGCGCGCGGCGCGACTCCTCGGTGGCAGAGAGCTCATCCGGTATGCTGAGCGACTCGGTGCCAGCCTCTACCACTTTCACGACCCCGAGCTGCTCCCGGGCATGGCTGAGCTAGCACAGCGCACACGAGTGCCGGTCATCTACGACGCTCACGAGCACTATCCGGACGCGATGGACCAGAAGGCGTGGTTGCCGCCGCTATTGCGCCCAATGGTTGCCAGGCACGCGGACAAGCTGGAGCGCCGGCTTGTCCCTGCGATGTCGGCGGTGGTCGCCGCCGACGCTGCCTTGGCCGAGCGATACCGCGACATGCACGCCAGGGTCGTGGAGGTGGACAACTACCCACCGCTGTCGCTCTTCGGGCCCGCGCTCTCATCGTCACCATCGGATAGCCCCGTGTCACCAGGTGGCCCGACGCCCACCATGGTCTATGTAGGCGGTATCTCGAAGCACCGGGGTCTTGCCGAGATGTGCGAGGTCCTGCGACTTGTTCGTGAAAGAGTGCCCGCTGCGCGCCTGCTGCTCTACGGGCGACCTACCGAGGATGCCGCCGAGCAGCTGCAGACCGTAGCCGACACCATGCCGCCGGGAGCGTTCGAGTTCAGGGGACCCATCGACTACGGTGACCTCCCCAGGGTGTTCGCCGAATGCCATGTGGGGCTCTCGTTGCTGCGTCCCCATCCGAAGTACGACAAGAACGTGTCGATGAAGGTGTTCGACTACATGGCAGCCGGACTTCCCTATGTAGCCAGCGACCTGGCGCCCCTGAGAGCCGCCACGGGCTCTTCGGGAGGGGTGCTGGTGCCTGCCGCAGACGTCCACGCGGCCGCAGATGCCGTCGTGAGCCTGTTGGGCGACGAGCCCGCGCGGCGTCGCCTCGGGCTTCAGGGCAGGCACACTGTGGAGGGAAGACTGAACTGGGAATCGATGGAGATGCGGTTGTTCGAGCTATACGAGAGCCTGATCGGAACGGCTCGAGGATCTGCCATGGCGGTAAGCCCAGAACGGGGAGTGTGATCCCTTGGAGTTGCCTGCAGCTCTTGCGAGAGCGGGTCGGATCCGTTCGGCGGTCTTGCTCGGCTCGGGTCTATCGAGCGCCAGCTCCATCCTCCGCGATCCGATAGCGCTGAGCTGGGCACAGGCCGGCTTCCCAGAGGCGACGGCCATCCCCGGCCATGCCGGTCGTGTACTCGTGGGAGAGATCGACCGGTCGAGGGTCGCCATCTTCGAGGGGCGTCTTCACCTTTACCAGGGACTTGGTGCCTGGGACGTCTGCTATCCGGTGCGACTGGCCTCGGCAATGGGGGTTGAGTCTATGGTGATCACGAACGCCGCCGGTGCCGTGGATGCGGCTCTCTCCCCGGGTGACATCTGCGTGATCGGAGATCATCTCAACCTAACCGGCGAAGATCCGCTCGGCGGGCGCCAGACCGAAGCGCCCTATGGTCCCTTTGTCGCCCTCGACGATGCGTACGATGCGTCGTTGCGTCTTCTCGCCTCGGAGGAAGCTGCCGCTGTCGGCATGCGCCTCACAGAGGTCGTGTACGCGGGCGTAAGAGGCCCCAGCTACGAGACTGCGGCGGAGGTCGAGTACTTGCGCCGGGTGGGAGCCCACGTGGTGGGGATGTCGACAGTCATAGAAACCATCGCAGCCAGGGCATTCGGCATGAAGGTCCTGGGCCTGTCGGTGGTGACGAATGTGGCGGGACACGACGCGGGGGCGCATGGATCAGTAGTGGCCATCGCCGAGGCGGCGGCGGCAGATGTGGGGACCCTGCTGGATAGAGTCCTGAGACGGCTATAATACTCAGGTTCCCGCGAAGCCTGGGCGTCCGCGAGTCCGCGCGCCGCTGTCGCGACACGAGTGAAGGAAGAAGGGCAGATGGACTACGATGTGAAGGATCTCGGCCTGGCGGCTGCCGGCAAGGATCGGATCGAGTGGGCCGAGGCCGACATGCCCGTGTTGCGTGCCATTCGCGAACGGTTCGAGCGCGAGAAGCCGCTCGACGGCATCCGCGTGGCGGCCTGCCTGCATGTGACGACTGAGACGGCAAACCTCATGCGCACTCTCAAGGCGGGTGGCGCCGACTCCGTGCTGTGTGCCTCCAATCCGCTGAGCACGCAGGATGATGTCGCTGCTGCCCTCGTTGAGGAGTATGGGATCCGCACCTACGCGATCAAGGGTGAGGACACGGAGACCTACTACGCCCACATCGACGCAGCGATCGATCACAAGCCGCAGATCACCATGGACGACGGCGCGGATGTCGTGGGACGTATGCACGCGGACCGTCCCGAGGCGCTCGAGCACGTAGTAGGCGGTACCGAGGAGACCACGACCGGTGTCATCCGCCTGCGGGCGATGGCCGCGGACGGGGCGCTGCGGTATCCCATCGTCTCGGTGAACGACGCCGACACCAAGCACCTGTTCGACAACCGCTACGGTACCGGGCAGTCCACGATGGATGGCATCATCAGAGCCACGAATCGCCTCATCGCGGGCAGGACGGTAGTTGTCTCCGGCTACGGGTGGTGCGGCCGAGGCGTCGCAATGCGCGCCGACGGGTTGGGTGCTGACGTTGTCGTGTGCGAGGTGGACCCGTTGCGTGCGCTCGAGGCCGTCATGGACGGCTTCAAGGTCATGCACTCCGCCGAGGCTGCGCGGCTAGCGGATGTCTGGGTCACAGTGACCGGGGACATCAACGTCATCGACCGGCACCACTTCGGGTCATTGAAGGACGGGGCGATCATCTGCAACTCAGGCCACTTCAACGTTGAGATCGCGATCCCGGTGCTGCGCGAGATGGCTGTGTCGGTGCGCGAAGTCCGCCCGCTGGTCGAGGAGTTCACCATGTCCGATGGCCGGCGGATCCACTTGCTCGCCGACGGTCGGCTGGTCAATCTCGCTTGTGCCGAGGGCCACCCGGCTTCGGTGATGGACATGAGCTTCGCGAACCAGGCCCTTTCGGCCGAGTACATGGTGGCGAACGCGGTCTCACTAGAGCCGGGTGTGTACGCTGTCCCTGCCGAGATCGACTCGGAGATAGCCCGTCTCAAGCTCGCGACGATGGGCGTAGAGATCGATGAACTCACCGACGAGCAGCGCGAGTACCTGAGTTCCTGGCGGGAGGGCACGGTCTAGCGTCCCTCAGTGGCGGCGGTCTCAGCGGAGCAGCGCCCACCCTTGCGGCAGCCAGACAAGCGAGCCAAGACGAGCAGAAAGGCAACTGGAATGGGAGCGGAGAACATCCCTCGGACCATATGGTGGGAGGACGGCAAGGTCTACCTGATAGACCAGTCGCGCCTGCCTCGTGTCGGTGATGTGTTGGTGTGTAGTCGGCACGAGGGGATATGTGCGGCCATCTCCAGCATGGCGCTACGCGGTGCACCAGCACTAGGTGTGGCCGCAGCACTCGGGCTTGCGCTATGGACCGAGAATCAGAGCTGGCACGTGGCCTACCAGGACCAGTTCATCGCGGAACTCGAGCGTATCGCCGCCGAGATCACCGCCACACGCCCGACGGCGGTCAACCTGTTGTGGGGCGCCGAGCGCATCTTGAAGGCAGCTCGAGACAACTCACAGTTGCCCTTGGAGGAGCTCAAGGCCCTGGTCGTCAAGGAGGCCCTGAACATCCTTGCCGAAGACGAAGACAGGAATCGGGCCATCGGGGAGCACGGCGCCTCGCTGATCCCAGAGGGCGCGAGCATTCTCACACACTGCAACGCCGGCTCCCTTGCGACCGCCTACTACGGCACCGCTCTCGGCGTCGTCTTCGCAGCCCACGAGCAGGGCAAGGTCAGTCATGTCTGGGTGGACGAGACTCGGCCCGTGATGCAGGGTGCGCGTCTCACAGCATGGGAGCTCATCATGGCCGGAGTGCCGTGTGCGCTGATCACCGACAGTATGGCAGGGTGGATCATGCGCAAGGGCCTCGTCGATGTCGTGATCGTGGGAGCAGACCGCATCGCCGCCAACGGTGATGTCGCCAACAAGATCGGGACGTACTCTCTGGCATTGCTGGCCAAGCGGCATGGGATACCCTTCTACGTCGCCGCGCCGTCGTCGACCATCGATTTGACGCTGGCAACAGGTGATGAGATCGCCATCGAGGAGCGTGACCCGAGAGAGGTCACCGGTCTCTCGGTGTCTGCGACATTCGAGGTGGACGAAGACGCGCGACAGGCCTTCGATCTTCTCACGGAGGGTGGTCCCCGAGAACTCGACCTGGGCAAAGAGAACCGCGTCGCGATCTCCAGAAAGGGCGAGGGTTTCCAGTTGGAGGGGTGGTTCGGCATCGCGCCGCCCGGTGTACCTGTCTACAACCCGGCGTTCGACGTCACGCCCGCCGAGTACGTGAACGCGATCGTAACGGAGAACGGCATCGCCAGGCCCGACTATGCCGAGTCTCTACGGGCAATCGTAGAGGGCACGGGCGCGATACACGAGCTCGGCGGCTCGTAGGAGCGCCTCGTGTCCTTCCTGTCGCTGGCTGAGCAGATAGGGACACTGCTCGCTCTGGTCGGGGCAGGGTGGCTCCTGCGACGAACTGGGATACTCGCGCGCGAGGACGTGAAGCCCATCAACGCGGTGATCATCTACGCTGGTCTTCCCGCGATGATATTCACGGCGGTTCACCCCGCGCGGCTCGACTGGGAGCTTGGGGTGATCGCCCTCGTAGGATGGACGTCCGTCGGCGTCTCGATGGCTGTCGCCTGGGGCGCCAGCGGAATGCTGCGACTTCCCTCAGAGGTCTCCGGTGGCTTCATGATGGCTTCCGCTCTAGGCAACACGGGCTACATTGGCTACCCAGTCTCTCAACGCCTACTCGGGGCCCAGGGTCTCCTTCGGGCAATCTTCTACGACGTGATGGGGACGGTTGCTGCTCTAGCCTTGGTGGGCGTACCTCTAGCGCGCGCGAAGGGACGGCACAACTCGGGCCCGGCGGGCCATCCGGTGCGGGAACTGTTGGCGTTCCCTGCTGTCGTCGCCTTCGGGGTTGCGCTGGCGACTAGGCCGATAGCGGTACCGGTTCTGTTAGGGGATGGGTTGGGGCTGCTCGCCAAGATGGTCGTGCCCCTGATCATGCTGTCGGTCGGGATATCACTCCGGGGGGGTGCGGTTCGTGCCTACGCGCTGCCTCTCGCCATAGTATGCGTCATCAAGTTGCTGATCTCGCCTCTTGCAGCACTCGCTGCAGGGTCGGGATTGGGTTTGGAGCAGGAGGCTGTACGGCTGTCGGTTCTGCAGGCGGGTATGCCTTCGATGATGCTGAATCTTGTCGTTGGGGCGAGATTTGGGCTGGACACGGACTTCATCGCCGCCGCGATTCTCACCACGACAGTCGCTGCGGTATTTACCATCCCTCTGCTTCAGCTTCCTCTTATCTAGGGGACCACCGTGGCCGTCAGCGGGGCGGTGCGTGCGAGTGATCTCGGACCGCTCTCGGCCGAGGATCACCGCCAAGTCCCCGAACCGGCCACCATCCGTCCTGTTCTCTGGCCTCGTCGAGGCTTTATACCCCACGAGGTGCGCAGCGTGCGATCTGCCGGGATCGCTGCTCTGTTCCGGGTGTGCCGGTCACCTAGTTCTGATCGACGCTGGGCAGGCGTGCTTTCGGTGTGGCGCACCTGGCGGTGTCGCTAGTTGCGACGAGTGCGAGGGTGTCGACTTCGCGTTCTCATCGGCAGTCTGCGCGGGGCTGCTGGAGTGGCCGCTATCTCGGCTGGTCACCCTCTACAAGGACGGTGGTGAAAGACGGCTTTCAGCAGTGCTCGCCAACATCCTGACTGGCCCGGTGGCGAGGCAGCGCACGCTCGTCGAGGCGATCGTGCCCGTCCCCGCGTCGCAAAGCTCCCTCTCGAAGAGAGGATTCGACCACACCGCAAGGCTGGCCGACACGGTGGCGGCGACGAGTGGGTTGCCGGTCGTGCGGGCGCTGTCGCACCTTGGGGGGCGGGACCAGCGAACGCTCGATCGGCCGCAGCGATTCGCGAATGCGGCCTCACTCTTTGCACGGACAAGCTCGGCGATCTCGAGTAGGGTCTTGCTCCTTGACGACGTGCTCACGACGGGTGCCACCCTCGATGCCGCCGCACGCGTGCTCCTGCGCGGCGGCGCGGCCGAGGTCCATGCAGTCACGGTTGCCAGGGCGTGTGACCTGCACCCGCGCTCCACTCACTCCGCGCGTGATAACCTAGGGAGGCTTCCACTCGGGTCTGTGGTTGCGGGTGAAGAGCCCTAGTCCATGGTAGGCGCGGCCGAAAGGACCCACGTAAGCCGGAGGCCAACGTGTCACCGAGTGAGCATGGCGCGCCTTAGGGGTAAGCCGCACCGTCCGCCCGGCCCCGCAAAGGGTCCGACAAGCGGGCGAGAGGGCCGATAGTGAGATGACATCAAGCGAAAGCCCCAGTGTGCGAGTGTGGGGTCAAAGACCAGGTCAGCCGAGTGGGAGCATCGAGCATTCTGCGGGAGCCACGGGCTATCCCGCTTCATCGAGGAGGCTTCTCGTGATCCGAGCGCGCCGAGCGGCGTTGACCGCCGTCCTTGTGATATTCGCCTTATTCGCAGGCGGCTGTGCAGAAGAAGGGGCGAAGCGCACCGAACCCTCGCTGAGACCGCCGACGATCATATCCGAGGGGGTCCTGACGGCAGGAGTCGACTTCTCGGTTCCGCCGTTCGCGGGCAAGGACAACGGCAAGGAAGCCGGGATCGACCTGGATGTCGCAGCTGCCGTTGCTGATCGGCTCGGCCTGGACGTACGTTTCAAGTCGGTGCCCGCCTCCGAGGCGGTCGACCAGTTGGCCAGCGGCTCTGTCGATGTCGTGCTGGGTCTTCCCATGACCGAGGAGACGACCGCTGTGCTCTCGTTCGCGGGAGCCTATATGGCCGACGGCCCGGTCTTTTTCTCGGCCGAGGAGGGGACTATCACGCTCGCTGGCTTCGGCGTTCGCAAGGTAGGTGTGCAGAGGGGTTCCGAAGCGTACTGGGCGCTAGAGGCGGAACTCGGTTCGGGCGAGACGTCCGCCTATCCCGCACTTCGCGACGCCCTGCAGGCTCTTGTGGACGGCGGCGTCGACGTGGTGGCGGGAGGAGCCGCCGTAGGGGCGTACATCGCGCGGGATATGCCTGGCATTCGGGTTGTCGGCCAAGTGGCGCCGGGGAATCCCATAGGGGTCGCCGTGAGGGTGGAGTCGGACGCTCTCGCCGATGAAGTGGGCCGGGCGCTGCGAGGACTGGAAGAGGGCGGCGTGTTGCGGTTCATCCGTTCGAAGTGGGTACCGGGTGTGCCGGACGCATGGATGCACGTTCCGGCGGCGCAGGATCAGTCTTGAA
>CAZWGV010000020.1:0-32578 GCA_964633595.1 uncultured Coriobacteriaceae bacterium
CTGGAGGTGTGCGTACCGTGCGTGCGGCCGTGCGCGCCAAGCTCGCCGAGTATGCCTTGCTCATACACAAGGGGCCGAGGGAGATCCGCGGCGGATGGCAGGTAACGTCTCTGCCGCCGACATACTGGGACTCGACGCCGTTTGGGAGCAGTGGCGCAGCCGGACCAGAAGGCACCCGCTGGCATGAGCATCGGTGGGCCCGCAGCGGGCAGGGGTCGACCGCCAGCTCCTGAGGGGTTACCCGGTGGACGAGTGCCCTCATCAGGCAGGCTTCGATGCGCTATCCTGGTGCGGCCATACGAAGGTAGCAGTCCCATCGGCGCGTCGCGAAAGAGGCGGCGCGCCAGGGACCAGTCGTTCCGCGCGACATGGAGGCCCCCATGCGCCAGGAGTCGCTTGAGTTCCTGAGGAAGCTCGTCGAAGCTCCTTCTCCGTCGGGCTTCGAGCAGCCCGCAGCGGCAGTCTTCCGAGAGTACGTCGAGCCGTTCGCGGATCGAGTGACCACGGACGTGATGGGCTCGGTTCACGCCACGTTGTCTGGCACTGGCGAGGGACCCTCGGTGATGCTCGCCGGCCACATGGACGAGATCGGATTCATGGTCACGTGGATAAACGACGACGGATTCATCCACTTCAAGACGATAGGGGGTGTTGACGCTCACCTGCTGCCCGGCAAGCGCGTCAGTGTTCACACTAGAGGGGGAGCGCTCCTCGGTGTGCTCGGCCGCATGCCGATCCACCTCCTCGAGGAGGAGAAGCGCAAGCAGGTTGCCGAGCTGCACAAGCTATTCATCGATGTCGGCCTTCCCGCCGACCAGGTCAAGGAGCGCGTAAGAGTAGGCGACCCGATCACCTTCGCTGTGGGCTTCGAGGAGTTTGGCGAAAAGATGGCCGTCGCCCGGGGCTTCGACGACAAGATGGGCGCCTGGGCTGTGGCCGAGACCCTCAGGCTCGTCAAGGAGGAGGGCGGTGCGCGCGGCGACTTGATCGCCGTCGCTACCGTGCAGGAGGAGATCGGTCTTCGCGGAGGTACGACAGCCGCGTACACGGTGGACCCGGTTGTGGGTATCGCCATCGAGGTGGGACACGCCACCGACTACCCGGACGTCGACCGGCGGCGACACGGTGAAGCCCGATGCGGCAAGGGGCCGATCATCGCCCGTGGCGCGAACGTTAACCACAAGGTGTTCGAACTCCTCATCGCCGCAGCTGAGGCAGAGGACATCGAGTATCAAGTCGGGGGAGAGCCCCGGTCCACCGGCACCGACGCAAGCGTCATGCAGTTGTCCAGAGAGGGGAAGGCCACCGGGCTGGTGAGCGTTCCGCTTCGATATATGCATACGCCCACCGAAGTCCTCTCATTGGACGATCTGGAGAGCACCGCCAGACTCGTCGCGGCTTTCGTGCGCCGGCTTGAGTCCGGCACCGACTTCACGCCATGAGTGTTGTAGCCCTAGGGGCCTCGCTGTGAACGAGTCTGGGGCTCAGCGGCGGAGCCGGAGGATGGCAAGTGCGCTCGCGTACGCCGTGAGTTTCACCCTGGGCTCGCTGCCCGTGCTCTTCACCGTGGGCCCTGTGATGTTCGCGGACGGGCCGAGAGACGAGCGATGGTTCACCCTCGGCGCGGGCGCATTGTTGCTGTTCCTGCTCGGCATGGCACTAGGGGCGGTCCTTCCAGGGTACGCTCCCGGAATAGGCTTCGCTCTTGGGGCACCGGTGCTGCCGGTGACGGCCTTCTTCGCCTGGAGCGATGGCCTAGGGAGCGACCTAGTGGCGCTCGGCTCGGCTTCTGTCGGCTCGTACCTGGTTGCGGCTGGCGGAGGGTCAGCGCTGGGCGCGCGCCTGCGGATCGATCGCGCGCGATCCTGATACCGACAGCGATGGGGGACCCTCACGGCGCTCGACCGAGGCCCGTGGGTCAGCCTCAAGAGCCGCCAACGCTTCCCGAGGAGGCCGCGAAGAGCAGTACCGCCACTACCGCGTAGATGACCCAGATCGGTATCGAGACGATCAGCGACGACACCATGTAGTGGCCCAGTACCGCGAAGGACCGATTCATGAACTTCGGGCTGAGCAGCATCGTGTTGGGAACCCTCTGCTCGAGCGCGGCCACCCGGGCCTCCAGATACCTGAGGTAGGGGCGGAGGTCTGCCTCCTGGGCTGCGTCGGGGGCTCCGGACGGGCCGACGGAGGGAGCGGGCTCCCCTGGTGCGGCGCCTTGCCCTCCAGTGGGTTGCCCGTACATGCGCTGCCTCCTCGGCCTCGGAGAACCACTGGGACTCATGCTAGCATTCTGGGACGTCCAGCGACCCGAAGGGGGCTGTGTCGACCGGTCTTCAAGACCGGGGAGGCCCGGGGCGATGGGATTGGGAGGCCCAGGGCGATGGCGCGCGACGACAGGCTCATAGCCAGCAACAAGAAGGCGTATCACGACTACCAAATCGACGAGACCTTCGAGGCCGGCATCGCTCTGACCGGCACGGAGGTGAAGTCGCTGAGGGAGCATCGTGCGGCGCTCCGGGACAGCTTCGCTACCGTTCGTCGCGGCGAGGTCTGGCTGCACAACGTCCATATCTCCCCGTACAGCCACGGCGATCGCGACAACGTTGCGCCCGATCGCGTGAGGAAGCTACTCCTCCACAAGAAGGAGATCCGCTATCTCGCCGGCAAGACGAAGGAGCGCGGCTTCACGCTGGTACCGCTCAAGCTCTACTTCAACTCGGCCAATATCGCGAAGGTCGAGTTGGGCTTGGCGCGAGGCAAGAAGCAGTACGACAAGCGCCGAGCGATCGCCGAGCGCGATCATGCTAGAGACGTGGAGCGTGCCTTGCGGGAGCGTCAGAAAGGCGAGTGATCAGCGCTAGGGGCTCTCTCGCGGTGGCAGACCGGTTTCCGGCAACATCTCCACCCCGTCCGTGTTCTCATCGAGTCCGCTCAGGTACCATCGGCCCTCCATGAGGCGCAGCGGAACGACGAGAGTACGATGAGAGGTGAGTCCCGCGTCAGTCCATTCTGACTGCACGTATGCCCAGTAGACGATGCGGCTGTCGGCCCGAACGGTGCGAGCGCCGTCCGGGTCGAACTGATAGGACCCGAATGACACCTTGCCGAGCCTACTGACCAGGGCCGAGGCAGCATGACCTGCACTGTCTCTCTCGTCAGGCGCGTACAGTGCCGCGAGCGCAGATGCATCCGCGTCGCGTAGCGCACGCATATACGCCGCCACGATCCCCGTAGCATCCGCGCTCCCCCCAGCCGCCCCGCCTACCGTGAGCGGGTCGCTTGCCGCCCCGGGCCGAGTCGAAGAGGCTGGAGGGGATGCCAGAGAGGACTGCAGACCGAGCTGTAAGCCCGATCCAGTGCCGGAAACGCTCCCGTCAGGTTCGGTGTCAGAGCCCAGTTGGCCGAGAACAGCCTCGCGTGCCGAGGGCACCAGGGCTACAACGAGAACCATCACAACAGCCACCAGCGCGCTCGTGACCGCTATGACCGCCCCCATGCGGCCAAGCCGCATGCGTCGCAGTGGCATACGTTTTCACATTCCCCTATGGCCAGTAGGGTGACACGGTACCGTGATTCTTGCAGTTGTTCGTCTGGCAGCTGCTCGACGACCACTCGGCCACCTGCTGCTTGAGCCCGTGGCTGTCGTTCGCCTTAATTCGGTGCAGTCCGGTGGGCGCGGTCGCGTACACGCCGTCGTCCGTGTAGCCGAGCAGCCTCGGGCGCTTCCAGCCGTGCGGGATGGCGACGTGGCAGTAGGTGCACGTGTAGCCACTGCTCTTGTTGTGGTTGCTTTGCGCATGCGCGTCGTTGCTGTGCTTGCCGTCGTAGAGGTCGTGACACTTGGCGCAGATGACACCGTTGGCATCTGTGGAGCCGTCGATCGTGATGCCGATGCCGCTGCCCTTGAGTCCCGCTGTCCTCCAGTCGGTGGGGTAGGAGGGATCGAGCATCCAGCGGACGGATGAACCGTGCGGTCCCTTGGCCCGTCCGGCCGTCTCGTTCGTGTGGCATGAAGTGCACGTGAGCATGGAGTTCGGACCGTAGCCCGTCCGGAAGACGGCAATGCCAGGTACCGCCCAGGTCACGCTGTAGGTCACGCCGTCGCTTGCCTTCACCGAGAACGCACTCTGCATTCCTACAGACTGGCCGAGGACGTTGTGATAGCTGGCGTTGCTGGGGTTGAACTCGAGCGCCAGGTTGGTCTGCCAGCCCGGCAGCGCTGTATTCCCGCTGTGACACTTGAAGCAGAGGTATGCCTCGAAGCTCTCCGGTCCCCCAGTTAGCTGGACCGACGGGAAGACGATCGGAGCTGTCCACCTGGCTCCGAACACGGGCTTGACGCCGACGGCGCCCACCACCGCGCCCCCGATGATGCTGGAGTTCAGCGAGTCCTGTGTGGCGGTGCCCCCGATCCTCTTCGCCGAGTGAGGATCGTGGCAGTCAACACACTCATTATGCCTGTTCGCCCCGCCCAGGTTCCCGGAAGACTCGGTCGAGCTGTGGACGCCCGTGGTCGTCTCCGGCCTATGGTTGTAGGTGAGCTGCATGTTGGTCGCCACATCGGGCGCCCCGGGCGCGAGCTTGCCCACGGTCCCGTTACCGTGGCACTGATAGCAGAGCTTCTCCTCACGTACCAGCGTCGTGTCGGTGTTGTTCCGTGAGCCGGGTGTGCCCGTGGTCCAACCGCTCGGACGCGTCCACGCGAGCAGGTTCGGCGAGGCTGAGGCGTGCGGGTCGTGGCAGTTCTGACACAGGGCCTTCGTGCCGGCAGTGCCGTAGTGCCCCGAAGCCGTGAACGCGCTCTTGTCCCAGCCGGTGAAGTAGGGCCACGGACTCGTCGGCGAGAACCCCACCCGATAGGGCACGAGTTCAACATCGCCGATGACCGCGGCCGGTGGCGAGGTCGTGTGGCAGCCCACGCAGTGGCTGGTCACGTCCGGAGCGGCTTGCTTGGTGTTGGCCGGATCGACAACCCGGCTTGCACTCCAGGCCGCAGAGCCGCCGGTTGAGACGTAGTGCACGTTGTGGCAGTTGACACACGTAGCGGAGCGCCCTGTCGGTGCCGTGGTGATAGGGTGCCTGGAAACTCTGGTGGCGCTGGTGAACTCGCTCTGGACGTCGCGCCCGTTCCACGAGAAGGGCTTGGAGTAACCTCCGGCGACCCTGGTCTCCGCGCTCGATGCCGAGTGACACCTGAAGCAGAGCGCTGCCTGGTAGTTCGCCACCGTGCTCGAGGTGTCACTGTTGCGGTAGTCGATGAGCTTGTCGATGGGCGATGCATGCTCGTTGTGGCACACGCGGCACTGAATGCCTGGATTGGCGTCGCCAGCCAGGATGATGGCCCCGGCGTGTGCCGCGCCAGCATACCCGGACTCGTTGTGGTCTCCGGCCGTGTTCACGTATCCAGTAGGGCCGCCGGCTATGGCCATCGGAACCTGGCGCGCGCCGTGGCAGGAGAAGCAGAGCGCGTTGCCTGCCGGCGTGCTGTCTGAACTCCGAAGATAGGTTGCGGGGTCTGTGGATTCGCGCACTCGGAGGAGTCGTCTGTAGCTCCTGGTGGGGTCGTAGAGGCCGGTTGTCGAGTCAACGTAGTAGGGTCGGCGGTGGGAGTCGTGGCATGAGTCGCATTCGGACTGCCGGGACTCCATGTAGTCGTTGCGGTGCCTCGAGCCCACGGTAGATGTCTGGTCCGAATAGTCCCAGGAGTCCCTCTCGGTGTTGAATGTGCTTCCGAAGCCGTACGGCGTCGTCGAACTCGTCTGCCCGTGGCAGATGTAGCACGCGTAGCGAGTCTTGGCACCCAGAGCCCCCCAGCCAGTCCCGCCGCCGTGCGGAGCGCGCGGATGGCACCGGTAGCAGTTGAATGAGATCGAGCTTGTGCCGTGGGGATCGGGTGCCAGGCTGTACGACGGCCCCGAGGCATTGCCCAGAGAGTCCTTCGCCACCACCGCATAGTGCATCGTGTAGCTGACGGAGGCCTCGTCCGAGGCTGCCGCGACGGTGGATGTCGTGACCGAGACGCCCGAAGCCACCAGCTGTGCCGAGGCGAGGTTGGAGGAGGTGATGGCCACCTTGTAGCGGTACAGGTCGTATGTCACCGGAGGGCTCTCTGTCTCGAAAGCGGGAGTCCAGGCGACCTCGACCTCCGAGGGGCCCTTGGGCCGGATCGAAGTGATGCGAACCACCGATGGCGGAGTCGTGTCAGACGCCGTGACCACACCATTCCAGGAGCCAGGGTCGATCTTCCGCCAGAGCTTCCGGAACACGATCGAGATACTCCGCTTGACCGAGGTTGGCGGAGCCGAGAAGCCGATCCGCCAGCCGTCTCCGAAGCGCTGCAGCCATGCGAACGTCTGACCGTCGCCCCTCAGCGCGACGATGCTGCCCCCTCTGGCGAGAGGCTTGTTGTCCGAGTAGCGCTGAGGTATCGGTGAGTCCGTGCGCTTCCGAGGCTGCTCCGCGGTCGCGAGCGCCATGGGTGAGTCCGAGGAAGGCCGGTCGAGCCAAACGACGGTTCCGGCACCCAGGACCGGTTGAGTCTGGTCCCCGGGCCCCCACGCCACCACGGTTGTCTGACCCGTGGCTGTGTCGTAGCGCACGACGTCGAACCCGCTATCTGCGCGATTGACCGCCCAGACAAGCGTCTTGCGATAGGCGTCAGGCATCATCTCGGTATCGGGATCCGCACCCACAAGTGCTCGTGCGCCTGTGTCGAAGTCGTATGTCCGAATCCCGACATCGCCAGCCCTCCAGTCCTCCCAGACTGCCAGCGAGCCGTCGATGCGGGGCCGCAGCTTCCGGACGCCGTAGCCGCTGTCGAGCGGGATCGCACTGCCTCCGGCTCTTGGGATGGCGAAGACGCGGGGGGTGTAGCCGTTCCCGTAGTCCTCATAGACGACCCACTGTGGGCCGACATCGGGGTTGGTCTCATCGCCGGTCAAGGTAGCGAGGGGTCGCTCCCGGCCGGACGGCAGGTCATAGGCGTACACGTCTGCGTTACCGTTTCGGTAGTCCGTCCACACGACCGTGTCTCCGCTGATGGCGGGATCTCTCTGGTCTGCGCCGTCGCTGGTGAGCCGGTCGATCCTGCCCGTGTACGAGTCGTAGATGAATACGTCGTAGTCGCCGCCGTCCCGCTCGGCCCAGACGAGCCGCGAGCCGGACACGTCGAACCCCGCAGGATCTGTGGGAGACACGAAGGGTGCGCGGTTTGGTGGCTGTGCCAGTGCCGATGCGGACCAGATGGCGCCGACGAGCGCGGTGCCGAGACCAGCGAGCAGTACAGCGCGACCAGCGCGTTTCGCGCTCATGACGCATCACCTCTGTCCCCGCGCAGACTACACGTAGGTATATCGGCGCGAAAGCGCATCACTCCCACCTCGGTGTGATCACCCTCACTCCCTATGCTCCCTATATGCCCGGGATGAGAACGGGCGTCCCGCTGACAGGCTCACCTGCGGACCAGCAGGTCCCGGAGCGCTTCTTCGGCCGAAGGGAAGCCGTACGCATAACCGGAGCGCATCGCCGCTCGCGCCTCGACTCGCTGGCTCATGAGGGAGTAGTCGGCCAGCTCGCCGAGCAGGATTCGCAGCCCGACTCTGGGCACATGCAGCCAGGAGGGTCGGCTCAGGACCCCACCGAGTATGCGCGAGAACTCAGACATCCGCAGCTGCTGCGGTGACACGCCGTTGACCGCCCCAGACAGGGTGGGGTGATCGATGATGTGGACGTAGATGCCGGCTATGTCGGCGTGGTGTATCCACGGGAACCACTGATCACCCTTGCCGAGCGGCCCTCCCACGAAGAACTTGTGCGCGAGAGTCATGAGGGGCAGGACGCCCTTGTCACCCATTACCGCCGATGTCCGGACCACGGCGGCTCGCACCCCGGCTTCAGCGGCCCGCATCGCTTCACTCTCCCACGCCTCCGCGAGCCGAGCGAGCCAGTCCGCGCCAGCGGGCTCAGACTCGGGCAGGAGGTCGTCGCCCCGGTCTCCGTAGTACCCTGCCCCTGAGGCGTTGACGAAAACGGAAGGCCCTCGACCATTCAGCTTGCGGGCCTGCCGCATCGCCTCCACCAGGTGGCGCGTGAGATCCACGCGGGTGGAGACAAGGAGCCTCTTGACGCGGCTGTCCCAGCGGGCTGAGATCGGGTATCCGGATAGATTGACGAGCGCGTCAGCCTCCGTGATGGCTCGCACCCAAGGGCCATCCATGTCTGCGTGATCGAACGAGACCTCTTCGCTGGGTCTGCCCGGAGGGCCCGTTCGGCCTGGGCGATGTGAGAGCCAGACGACCTCGTCGCCGCGCTCGGCCAAGACCTCGGTGATGGCTCGGCCGATGAATCCGTTGCCGCCCGCAATAGCTACGCGCAAGACGACCTCCAGGTACGGAACGTTCCTTGCCGGAGGAGGCTCCTGTCATCAGTTTACTCTGCCCGCCACGAGTCCTCTTGCGCTCGGCAGTACAATATATGTGCGGTGAGTTGCCGTGCGGGACAGCACTTTGACAGCGTCGAAGCGACGCTCTCCGATATGGGGGCGACTGGATTCGACACGACAGCTTTGAGGGAAGAAGCAGGCCGAGGTCGCCTTACCTCGTTAAACAGGGGCAAAGACGCTCAGGCGTCGACAACGATCTTGCTCTCGCTGCCTAGATAGCGCAGCGACGTCGCCCGGCGGGCGTCCCCGCTGTCGGACCCGACGTCATCTAGGGGACTACCGGGGCGGCTGACGACGGTATGCCGCCAGGGAAAGTGACCCGTCTGGGCCGGGCGCGCTCGTCACCGTGCGCTGCCCCTGGCCGAGACCCAAACGGTGACTGAGCCTGGAGATGCTTCCCAGGGGGCTGCCGTGGACCGGAGTTCGATTCTCCGCGCCTCCACCAGAAAGCGAAACGCCCGCCGGGTCTCCAAGTCCGGTGGGCGTTCTTGTTCTAGCGCGACGCCGAACTGGCGCGACATGAGCCGCTGCTACGCTGTGTCAGCTCGACGGCCTGTCGCGAGCATTCGGAAGAGCCCTCGCACGGTGGCGATCAGCACGGCCCCCGCCACCAGGCTCCAGATGGCTATCAGCCTATTGACGTCGAGGGTCGGGATCCAGCGCTCTCGCTCCTCTGTGAACTCAACTATGCCGAGGGGTCTGGCGCTCACGCGTAGCCCGGCCCCGAGCCCGTGACCCTCTCCGGTCGGGCGATGCGTCTCCTCGTCGATCTCGCGCCCGCTGCCGCCACCGAATCCTCCGCCGCCCATGTAGCGAATCTGAGCCACAGGGATCAGAGTTCTGCCGTGAACCGCCTGGGGCTCCCCGTACACGAGCCGCACATCCACATCCCTGCCGATCCCATGAACGACGTCCGTCACGTCGCTGGTACCGACCGCGCGCTTGTCGTTGCCGTTGTCCATGGTGCGTACCCCTTTCAACACCCGATCCGTTGCCTCCACGAGTGCGCGGAGGCCTCCACACCGTGTTCGTACCCACCTCCGCCAAGTGGAGCAGCGGGGCGCGGAGGCACCCCCAGGAAGTTGGCGCCTCGGACGGAATGCTGTGGCAAACTGTGGACTCAGCGACCTAAGAGAGGGCACTTGAGGGCAGAGAACAGATTCGAAGAGAGCCAATGGGAGATCGCCAAGCACGAGGTCAAGACGGTGCTGGCCGAACGTGCCCGTTCGCGACGGACTATCAGCTACTCGGAGCTGTGTGCAGAGGTGGGCAGCCTCGAACTCGAACCGCGCTCATGGGCGCTCACGAGGCTCTTGAACGAGGTCTGCAGCGAGGAGGACGCTTCGCGGGGAACCATGCTGGCTTCTCTGGTCACCCACAAAGGGGGAGACGGGCTCCCCGGTCGCGGCTACTTCGCCCACGCCGAGCGTCTCGGGCGAGACATACCGGACCCACGGGCGTTCTGGGAGGTGGAGGTCGAGAGGGTGTTCTCGGCCTGGGCAGACCCGAAGGGACCAGTGACGTGATCGAGTGGGCTCAGGGACTGCCTCCCTATGTGAAGTATGTGGTCGTCACCGTGGTGCCCTGGATCGAACTCCGCGGGTCAGTCCCCCTGGCGGTGCAGCAAGGCGAGCAGGCGTACATGCCTTTGATAGTGCTGTTCAACTGCCTCGTGTTCTGGCCCACGTACTTCGGCCTGGAGTGGCTCTACGAGCACATCCCCGAAGGATCCTGGGTTCATCGCAAGCTGGAGTCCATACGGGCGAAGGCCCATCCCAAGGTGGAGAAGTACGGCGTGCTCGGTCTGGCGATCTTTGTAGCCATACCTCTGCCCGGAACAGGTGCGTACTCCGGATCCGCTGCGTCGTGGCTTCTGGACATGGACTACCGGAAGGCGTTCGGGGCCGTGTGTCTGGGCGTCGCTGGAGCGTTCCTTGTCGTATGGGGCCTCTCCGAGCTGGCGGCTGCTGGATCCCGTCTGCTCTAGGGTGCCGGCCCCGATCTGCCGTTTGGGCCGGTATCACCAGAGTGACTTCACCTCTTCGCGGAGCTCCGCCCCTGCGTGCTCGTCCGGCGTGCCCCGGCTCGGCGATGGCGAGAATCCAGGCTCCTGGCCATGAACCTCAGAGGAAAACGCTTTGCTGACCGAACCGGGCATGAAGCGGGTCAGCTGCGAGTAGCCGTGGGTGTCGGAGGGTCCTCGCGGGGCTTTGTAGTACCTCAGCGGGTGGCAGACGTAGAGAGCGTCGCGCGCTCTGGTACATGCGACGTAGAAGAGACGGCGTTCTTCCTCGATCTCATCGGCGCTGCCCGTTGCCATGTCGGAAGGGATGTTGCCGTCAGCGGCGTGCAGCACGAAGACGACGTCCCACTCGAGCCCCTTTGCGGAGTGCATGGTGGAGAGGACGAGCCAGTCGTCGTCGAGGTGCGGTGGTCCCGCCAAGTCCTCGGTCCAGGAAGGCGGGTCCAGGGCCATCTCCGATAGGAAGCGTGCACGGTCTTCATGCCGCGTCGCGGCGTATTCCAGCTGCTCCAGATCACGGATCCGAGAGGAGCCCTCTCGGTATCGACTCTCGATCAGTGGGGCGAGTAGTTCTCGGGCCCTGCGGACCTGTTCGCCCACGTTGCCCCGATCCGTGCCAGCGAGATCTTGAAGGAGCCCTACGAGATCCGGCCAGATGTCTTGCGCCGGCGCCGGGACGGCGGAGTCTCTCCAGAGTTCGAAGCTGCCCCCTCCCGATCGCAGTGTCGCGACTAGGGAGTTGGCCCTCGCCGGTCCGATGCCGGGAAGGAGCAGCAGAAGGCGCGTTCCGGCGAGCATGTCGCGCGGGTTCTCGGCGAGCCTGAGGACTGACAGGAGGTCCTTGACGTGCGCGGTCTCGGCGAAGCGCAGTCCGCCGTACTTGTGGAAAGGGATATCCCTGCGCGTCAGCTCCATCTCGAGCTCCAGGCTGTGATGCGATGCGCGGAACAGCACGGCTTGCCGACGGAGCCCTACCCCCTCCTCGCGGTGTCTGAGAACCGAGTCGGCCACGAAGGAGGCCTGGCCGTCCTCATCGGAGCACTCGACCAGCCGGGGAGTCTCGCCGCGCTCCCTTGCCGAGACGAGTTCCTTGGGATGCCGCTCCGCTGCCAGGCTGATCACCCTGTTCGTAGCCTCAACGATCTGCGGCGTGCTGCGATAGTTGCGGCGCAGGGTGACAACGCGGGCGCCCGGATACTTGGTCGGCAGGTCGAGGATGTTCCTGACGGTCGCCGCCCTGAAGCCATAGATCGCCTGGGCGTCGTCGCCAACTGCCGTGAGCCCGTGACCTTCCGGACGCAGCAGTTCGAGGATGCGCCCCTGGAGGGCGTTGGTGTCCTGGTACTCGTCGACGAGCACCCGATCGAATCTCCCGCGCACACGCGGCCCCTCGGTGGGGTGGGCTAGGAGCCCGCGCCAGTAGATCAGGAGGTCGTCATAGTCGAGCAGTCCCTGAGCGGCCTTCCGGTCGACGTACTCGTCGAACAGGCTGCCCAAAGCGTCCTCGTGACCCCGGCACCACGTGAATCTCTCGGCAACTACGGTCTCTAGCTTCTCGCCCGCATTGACGCACCGGCTGTAGATGTCGAGGCACGTGCCCTTGGTGGGGAAGCGCCTCTCTCCGTCGGCAAGCCTAAGATGGGTGCGTGCCACCCCGATGAGATCCTCAGAGTCGGCGCGATCGATCACGAGGAAGTCGGTGGTGAGTCCCACGGCATACCCGTGCAGGCGCAGCAGCCGATTTGCCGCCGAGTGGAAGGTGCCGCCCCATATCCTCCCGGATGCGGCCGCCCGGCGGATGGATTTTGCCGAGGTATCGTCCTGGGAGTGTTCTGCTCTCTCCAGCCGCCTGAGTATCCCGTCCACGCGGCCGAGCATCTCCGTGGCTGCTCTGCGCGTGAACGTCAGCAGGAGGATGCGGCCAGGATCCGTGCCAGATGCCACGAGGTGCGCGACTCTGTGCGCCAGGGTGAGCGTCTTGCCCGTGCCGGCCCCTGCCAACACGAGAAGCGGGGAGTCTTCGGCCGTGACCGCCTCTGCCTGCTCCGGATTGAGTGACTCGAGGAGCTTCGCGGATCGCGAGGTGCTAGCTGCCTTCATGTGAGGAAACTAGCACGTATGTTCGATACGAACAAGTGTTCCCATGTGAGAGCCGACAGTGAGCAAGTGGGCGAGAGTCGGCTCATTCTCGCCTGAGGGTTCAGGAGCGCTAGAATCTGGGCATGGGGTGGGGGGCTCAACCAGAGGCGCGCAGCAGTTCGGTCTTGGCAGGGTGGTCGGATGCCCCGCCAGGGGTGGGGATGACCTTCGTTCCACTCGAGCTGCTGCGAGCTTGGGCGGGGGGCGTCGATGCCACGCATGCCCTGGCGCGTGTCAGCAGCGACCTGGGCCTCGACTTCGCCTTCGTCGGCGAGAGCTCCGGAGGCCTGGAGGCGCTGGATCGCACCGCGCAGACCGGTACCAGGGCGATGTGGGTTGTCGAGGGCCCATTGGGCGGCGCGCTCGCTAGTCTGGGGTGGTCCGAGGGTCTTCGCGCCACTGTGTCCGATCCGGACTCGCTTGCCCTGCTGATGGATGACGCACTCGAGATCGCGCTCGCCGCTGTGATGATGGGTGTGGAGCGCGGGTGCTCGGCGGTGGTGCTCGCGGAGGACATCGCAGGGTCGGAGGGTCCGCTCGTTCCGCCGGACTTCGCCTATGCGGAGGTGTTCCCGCGACTCGCCAGGGTTGTTGAAGCTTCGGGCGAAGCCGGGGTACCCG
The DNA here is from genome assembly GCA_964633595.1 of uncultured Coriobacteriaceae bacterium. Lineage (GTDB taxonomy): Bacteria > Actinomycetota > Coriobacteriia > Anaerosomatales > CAZWGV01 > CAZWGV01. The sequence continues at coordinate 13,227 of CAZWGV010000020.1, forward strand.
CTGTCCTGCATACCGACGGTGATCCCAGGGCCTTCCTGGAGGCGACACGCCGTGCGGGCTTCGTTGGCGTGCATACCGGCGGTGGGCTCGGATGGGACGGCTTCGAACGGGTGTTCGGAGCGGCACGCGAGCACGAGCTGATAGCCATCGGGGGCCTTTGTACCGAGGACCTGCAGTCTGGAACGATGCACGCTGTTGTGGCGGGGACGCGTGCTGGAGAGCTCGCTCAGCGTGGCGGGTTGCTCGTGAGCGACGACGGGGGGATCACGCACCCCGAGGAGTTCGCTGCCCTCGCCGCGGCGATCGCGGCCGTGAGGGACTCCGGCTGAGCTACAGGGCGCGCGAACGATGGGGAGCGCGGCTTGGGATGGGCGGAGCGGCGAGGGTGCACTGCGGAGGGCGGTTTGGGCATGACCCAGCAGGCCAAGGTTCATGTCGGGCGCCCATTCAGCCGAAATACCTAGAGTGCTAGCATGTGATGCGGCGCGCAGGGGCCGTGACGTGGCGCGCTGACCCCTGCCGCTCGAGGACCCACTCTGGAGGTAGCTGGTGGCGCTCGAGGGCAACCTGAGAGACTTCTCGCTCGCCGATATGTTCAGGCTCCTGGCCACAGGGGCCAAGACCGGCACGCTCCACGTCGAGTCCGCCGATGGAGCTGGCAAGGTCTGCTTCACCGACGGCAGGGTCTTCTTCGCTTCCTCCAACTACGATCGTGAGTCCCTCGGCCGTCGCCTCGTGCGCGCCGGCGTGATCTCAGAGAAGCAGCTGCGCCAGGCGCTCGGCCTGCAAAAGATCCAGAAGAAGGAGAAGGCCGGGAGGCGTCTCGGGCAGATCCTCGTGGAGGAGGGATACCTGGACGGCAGGGTCCTGGAGAGCTTCATCCACGAGCAGATCAACGACACGCTGTTCGACCTGTTCCGGTGGGATGAGGGCGATCTGCGTTTCGAGTCGGACGAGACCTGTGACGATGAGGACATCGGCATTTCGGTGTCGGTCGAGAACGTCATCATGGAGTCCGCCCGTCGAATGGAGCAGTGGGAGCGCATCAGGCTGAAGATCCCCGACCTGGACACGGAGTTCGTCATGGCTGCCGGTCCGGGCGAGAAGTCGATGGAGATACATCTCAAGCCACAGGAGTGGATGCTGCTCTGTCATCTGCACGGGGGACGCACGGTGCGCGAGCTCGTCGATGTCACCGGCTACAACGACTTCGAGACATCGCGGATCCTCTACGGGATGTACGCAGCAGGGCTGATCGAGAAGGTCGGAGTCCCCGGCGAGGACGCTTTCGCGGGTTAGAGCCATCATGCCCCAGGAGCGCCCCCTCCCGCATGATCTGACCCTCGCCGAGTTCGTACGGTTCCGGGACTACATCAACGAGCACGGCGGCATCTTCCTGGAGGAAGGCAAGCTGGACTCGCTGCGTATCTCTCTGCTCACTCGGGCAACGCGGCTTCGTGCGCCGAGCCTCGATGTCTACTACTCGATACTCACCACCGACGAGGTCGAGTTCAAGGAACTCATGAGCCTCATCACCATCAACGAAACGAGCTTCTTCCGCTTCCCCGAGCAGTTCGAGGCACTGGCGCTGTCTGTCATGCCCGAGATCGCCGAGTCGAAGCGCGAAGGGGCGAGGAGTCTGCGGATCTGGTCGGCCGGCTGCTCTACCGGAGAGGAGCCGTACTCGGTTGCCATGACGCTCGCGGACTCGGGCTACGAGGGACTCGGCTGGAGGCTGCAGGTGTTCGGGAGCGACGTCTCCACGCGTGCGCTCTCAGTCGCACAGAAAGGGCGCTACCCGGCGAAGGCTCTGAAGGACCTCCCCCCCGACAAGATAGCCCGGCACTTCGAGAGGACCGGTGACGGCTACCGGGTATCCGGGGGGCTCAGGAGGCTCGTTGCGTTCGGGTACCACAATCTGATCAAGGAGCCCTATCCCGCGATCCTGATGGGCGATTGGGATGTCGTGTTCTGTCGGAACGTCACGATCTACTTCCAGCTGGAGTCGACCAGGCGCGTGATCGAGAACCTGTATCGGTCCCTTAATCCCGGCGGGTACCTGTTCCTCGGACACTCCGAGACGCTAGCCAACATCAACGATCGATTCGAGCCTGTCGAGGTGGACGGCGTGTTCCTCTACAGGAAGCCACAGGTGGTGCGGTCCCAGTGGTGGGTGGCGGAGAGTTCGCCATCTGCTGGTGGCAGTCCTTCAGGTAGAGCCCGGACGCGGTCGCCGATGCCCACCGCCAGAGGAACCGGCGCACTTCGTACAGAGCCGCGTGCGGCAGCGGCTCTCACCAGGAGGGAGAAGCCCGCCGTTGCTCAGAGGGCGACGCTCCCACTAGCGGACGCCCTGAAGGTCGCGCGAGTGGCTTCCGCCGAGGGCGACCCTGCAAGGGTCCTGACGTCGGTCGAGACACTGCTCGCCGCCGACGACGGCGTGGCCGAAGCTTACCTTCTGGCCGCACACGCGCATGCTGACCTGGGCGATTACGCTCGTGCCGAAGCGGAGTGCGACAGGGCGCTCGGCCTCGACCCGCTCATGCCTGCGGCTCGGTACATCCTCGGCATCATCCATCAGCGCAGAGGTGATACGGCCCGGGCCGAGAGTGAGTTCAAGAAGACCGTGTATATCGATCCGGAGTTCGCTCTTGCGCATCTCAATCTCGGCAACATCTACAAAGCCCAGCATCGCTGGGAGGCGGCGCGGCGCGAGTACCAGAACGCGTTGAGGGCCCTGTACAAGAATCCCGGCGGCGAGTGGGCGCACTTCCTGGGCGGTTTCAAGGTGGACTTGCTGGTCAAGACGTGTGAACGCAGTCTGCTAGAGTGTGAGCGAGCGAGCGGTCCCGGCTAAAGGGGCAGCCGTCCGTGCTCGATACCTTAGGGGATAGGCGACGTGTGCGGAGGGAGTGGCGTCATGCCTAGCGCTCGTATCTTGGCGGTCGATGACAGTCCGACCATCCTCGAGATGATCAAGACCATTCTCGCGTCCGGCGGCTACGAGGTTCTCACGGCTGTTGACGGCGCTGAGGCGCTGGAGACCGCCCGGGCCGAATCGCCGGACCTTATCCTGCTCGACGTGATGCTCCCGAAGCTCGACGGCTACCGAGTGTGCCGATTGCTGAAGTTCGATCAGAACTACAAGGACATCCCCATCATCATGCTCACGGCCAAGTCGGAGGAGCAGGCGATGGCTACCGGCATCCGCACGGGTGCCGATCAGTACCTAACTAAGCCCATCGAGCCGGAAGCGCTGCTTGCGGCTGTCGCCGACGAACTCGCGAAGGTTCGGGGGAAGCTCGATCATGGCTGAGGTTCTATCCATCTCGGAAAGAGTGCTCGACACGCTCGTCGAGTCTGGGTACCTGACCAACGATCAACTCGTGGTCGCGCGCGACGCGGCGAGCGGGGAGGGCCGTCCAGTAGGCTCGGTCCTGCTGGAGCGAGGCTTGGTGACCCCTGAGGATCTCGCATCTACGCTGGAGGACGAGATGGGCGTTCCCCGTGTCGACCTCGCGAGTTATGTCCCGGAGGAGTCGGCCCTGTCGTTGTTGCCGGCCGACATTGCTCGAGAGAGGCGCATTCTGCCGCTCTTCGAGATCGAAGGCATGCTGACCGTTGCGATCGGCGATGCGGCGGACGTTTTCGGCCTCGACGACGTCTCCAGCAGCATCGGTCTGGAAGTGGAGCCTGTCCTCGCGGACGCCGCCTCTGTGCTCGAAGCAGTCGTGCAGCACTACGCCGACGCCGGCGAGCCTGCACCGGCGCCGCCGGTTGCGGAGGCCGAAGTCCCCGCTGGGGTCTCTACCGTGGATGTTCCGCCCGCGCCGATCGGCGTTGTTGACGAAGCAGGACCGGATGAAGTGCCGCCACCTCCACCCTCAGTGGAGGAGATACTCGCAGCCGCCGAGGCCGACTCACAAGTGGTAGATTCGACTCCGGCCACGGTTGCAGTCGAGGTTCCCGAGCCGGTTGAGCTGCCTGGCGGGGGCACCGGAGCGGATGTGGTCTCGACAGAGGATCTGGCGGATAGCGAGGCAGCTGAGATCGCCGATGTCGCCGATGTCGCCGAAGAGCCCGAGGAGCCCGAGCGTGCCCGCGGCATCGCCGAGGTGGTGGAGGCGGCGCCCTCTGGAGGCGAGGTCGAGATCGACCTCGATGTCCTGGCGGTAGCCGACGCCGGCAAGACGGCGGTGCTGGTTACGCAGATACTCGAACTCGCTGTACGCAGGGGTGCTTCGAGGATCCAGCTGCTCCCCTACAAGAGCGACTTCTTCCTGGTACTCCGGGTGGCTGGCGCGCTTGAGAAGGTGGCGAGCGCGCCCCTGTCGATGCAGTCCGCGCTCGTGGACGGCTTCAAGAACTTCGCCAGGCAGGGTAGTGTGCCTCCCTCACTCCCGGTCCTGGGACGCGTGCATGCCAAGGTGCTCGACAAGGACGTCGTCTTGACGGTGTCTGTCGTCCCTACCATCTCGGGTCAGAGAATGGTGGTCTCTATCGGTCCGGGGCAACCTGTGCCCAGGGCTATCGCGGACCTCGGGATGACCGAGGCCGAGGCCAGGGCGGTCGGGGCCATGGTCGAGCGGGGGCGCGGCATACTGCTCGTGTGCTCGCCAGTGGATGGGGGCAGGAGCGCCACGTACTATGCCGCTCTGTCACACGCAGCGGCCGTCGGGAAGACGGTCTACTCGGTGGAGCGGTCGATAGACTACGAGATCCCTGCCGTTGCGCAGGTACTCGTGGGTCCGGGCGCCGCCGTTGGCGCGGCATCCTACTTTGCCTCGGGCATGAGGCAGGACACGGATGTTCTGGCGATCGATGGACTGCAGTCCGTCGAGGAAGCACACCTGGCCGTTGAGGTTGCCGGCATGGGCAAACTGGTCCTGGCCACCTTCGTTGCAGGAGACATCATGTGGGGTGTGCGCCGGATGCTCGACATGGGAACCGAGCCGACGAGTCTGGCCGCGACGCTGACCCTCGCAGTCGGCCAGCGGCGGGTGCGCCTCAACTGCACCGGCTGCTCCGCCGAGGGTCGCGATCCGCTAGCCGAGAGTATCCCCGGTGCTCCGAAGGGGCTCAAGGGTACCTCGGGGGCGGGATGTGACAGGTGCAGGCAGACCGGCTTCTCCGGTAGCACAGGTGTCTTCGAGGTGCTGCCATTCACGGAGTCACTCAGGGCGAAGGTTGCCGCGAACGCTTCCTTGTCCGAGCTAGCCGGATGCGCGCGCGAGGCGGGGATGAGGCCGCTCATCGCATCTGGTTTGGCGAAGGTCGAGGAGGGCATCGTAAGCCCCGCCGAGCTCGACCGCGTTCTCCGGTTCTCGAGCTGAGTGCGGTGATATCCAAGGTATGAGCCCACGGAAGAAGGACACACCGGCGCCCGAGGGACACTCCGCCACTCCCATGGAGAAGGCAGCAGCCGATGTTCCCGCCGAGGGGCGGGAGGCCGCTGAAGGGTCCCCAGTGGGGGCCTCCGATATCGAGCGGATAGTGGTCTTCTTCGTCGATGGCCAGCGCTACGGGCTACCGGTCGATCGCATCCAGGAGATACACCACTTCGTTGCGGTGCGGAGCGTCCCTGATCCGGCCGAGGCAGTGGTCGGGATGGTCGACCTCCGAGGGACAGTTATCCCGGTGCTGGATGCGAGGCTGCTCCTCGGGCTTCCATTCCAGCTCTACGACCTGCAAACTCCGATGATCATCTGTCGCGCTCACGGGGGCTTTGTGGCGCTCGTCGTGGATGCGGTTGAGGACGTGCTCGATGTGGACGCCGATACTATTCAGCCACCCTCCCGTATCCACGCGCTGGCCAGCCGGGCGCTCGGGGTGATACGGGCGATGGACGACCTGGTCATCGTGCTGGATGTGGACGCGACTATCCCGGCCGAGTCGGCCAGCTTGGCTGCGCGGCCCAAGAAGCCACGCAGGGCCAAGTCGAAGGAGGCGTCATGACGGACGCTTCCGAGCGACTGACCTTCGCTGAGGATGTGGAGAGGGTGCTCCGCGACCGCGCTGAGTTCCTAGCTCAGTCCACCTCCGACGAGGATTCGCGCGATGACCTGGAGGCCCTCCTGCTCTTCGCGATAGCCGAGGAGACATACGCGGTCCCAGTTGGCGGAGTGCGCGAGATCTTGCAGGACTATGAGCTCTCCGACATACCCTGCCTCCCCAAGCACATCCTTGGCGTCATCAATATCCGGGGCGACATCGTGTCGGCCACCGACATAGGCTTGCTCATGGGCCTGCGGGAGAACCCGGTCGAGTCGGAGGCGTCAGTGATCGTGGTTGCGAAAGGAGAAGCCGAGACCGCGCTGATGGTCGATTCGATAGGAGACATAGTCGAAGTACCTGAGAGCTCCATCGAACCTCCACTCGCCACCGCGGGCAAGGTGCTGGTTCAGTATGTGGCGGGTTCGGTCTACGTGGAGGGCCGCCTTGTGGGAGTAGTCAATCTCGAGCCCGTCCTGAAGCCCATCGGCGAGAAGGACAGCTAGGTGCGGGCAGGGGAGAAGGAGCGAGACGGATGAAGCGCTTGTTCAACGCCATACGCGGGAGGTTCCTCTACAAGTACACCTTGGTGAACGTCATCTTGGTGGCGGTGCTCAACCTGATCCAGGTGTATGTTGTGTGGAGTCTCTTCGAGCACGAGCTTCGCCGGTCAACCTCCCTCGGGGTTAACCTGGTTGTGGTCGTAGGAACCTTCATGGTTCTGGGCGTTGTATGGGTGATCGGGTTCGTCTACGTCGGCAGCAGGTTCATCGCTCCGCTGAAGCGCGTGGTAGAGAGCGTAAGGGCTGCGTGCCAGGGCGAGGTGGGCAAGAAGGTCGAGGTGAACACCGAGGATGAGTTCGGCGTACTGGCCAAGAGCTACAACCAGATGCTCGATCTCATCGTATACCTCATCCGTCAGACGCAGGAGTCATCTCGCCGGTTGAACGAAGCGTCAAGCGAGATCCTCTCGGCAACCGAGCAGCAGGCGTCGGGCGCGGCGCAGCAGGCAGCCTCCATCAGCCAGACGACGGCGACGATGGAGGAGCTGGCCGCCACGTACCGCCAGATCGCAGACAACGCGGACCAGGTGGTCAGGACCGCTGAGGCCTCTCTGGGAAGCGCGGAATCCGGGCAGCAAGCTGTCGCCAACACGCTCGATGCGATGGAGCGCATCAAGGAGCGCGCGCAGGACTCGGCGAGCAAGATTCTCACGCTCGGAGAGCAGAGCCAGCAGATCGGCCAAGTCCTAGGGATCATCAACGGCATCGCCGATCAGACCAAGATACTGGCTCTGAACGCGGCGATCGAGGCCGCTCGGGCGGGGGAGGCCGGCAAGGGCTTCTCGGTTGTGGCTATCGAGATCCGCAAGCTCGCGGAGTCGGTGGTGGATTCCACTGGGGAGATCTCCGAGATCATGACAGAGATCCAGACCTCCGCGAACGACCTGGTTCTCTCAACCGAGCAGGAGCTCAGAGAGGTTCAGAGCGGGGTCGAACTCGCTCATGTCAGCGGCGACAGCTTCGAGCAGATCCTGGACATGATCGAGCAGACAACTCTTGCCGCCAAGGAGATCTCTGGTGCGACCCAGCAACAGAAGAGCGCAACCGAGCAGGTAGTGAAGGCGATGCGCGAGGTGGCTACCGTGGCTCAGCAGACTGCCGCAGGGGGCAAGCAGGTGGCCGCGCAGGCGCAGACTCTGTCGGGGATCGCCTCCGAGTCGTCGCACGTTGGTACGGCTTTCAAGATAGTCGACTGAGAGGCGTGTGACGCATCCGGATGGTCAAGTTCGACCGCAGTGCCTTCATCGGGAAGTTCCGTGAGGAGGCCGCAGAGTACCTGCAACGCCTGAACGAGGGCGTTATCACACTCGAGCAGCGTCCGGACGACCGTGAGCTGATACAGCAGATGCTGCGCGACGCCCACACTCTCAAGGGCAGCTCGCGCATGGTCGGCCTCATGGAGATATCCGACATCGCTCACCGCCTGGAAGACGTCATGGTGTCGGTCAGAGACGGCGGGCTCGAGTACATGCCCGACATGTCGGACCCGTTCTTCGAGGCACTCGACGCGATCGTTCACCTTGCGGAGCACGCAGGTGAGGAAGGCACAGCTGGGCTTGATGTCCAGGGATTGCTCTCGCGGCTGTCGGCGTTGGCCGGGACAGCGGAGAGCGATGAGCTCAACGGGGAGCCGGCCGAGGCGGCCGACGAGGGCGATGAGGAGGCCCAACCCGCCAAGCACGTTGTCGAGGCGCAGGAGGAGACTGAGGCCGGCCGAGAGGAGCAGACTGCGGACGAGCCGGGCGAGGGTGCGTCGCCCAAGGGCGGGCAGCCGCAGCGGGCGCAGCGAGATGATTCGCTGAAGGCCCGGGCCCAGCCCACGATAAGAATCCGTACCGAACAGGTCGACCACATGCTGAACCTTGTGGGCGAGGTGGTGATCTCTCAGATCAAGGCGGAGCGCTCGGTGGCCGACATCCGAGCCTACCAGTCCACCCTCGAACAGGCTGTGCAGACATGGCAGCGGCTCAAGAGATCGCTGGCGGGTCTTGAAGTGGCGGATGACGTCGCCTACTGCGAGACGATCGATGAGCTGACGGTTCTGGACAGTCAGCTTGTTGAGTGCCGCAGGCATGCCTCAGCACTGTCCAGATTGCTCTCCGAGGATGTGTCGCGCTCGTCCACCGTCATCTCAGATTTGCAGGAACATGTGATGCGCCTGCGGATGCTCCCGGTGAGCACCGTCTTCGATGGCTTTCCTCGAGCCGTACGCGACCTCGCCAAGTCCTTCAAGAAGGAGATAGAGCTCGTGGTGGAGGGCGGCGACACTGAGCTGGACAAGAAGGTGCTCGAGGAGATAAACGACCCTCTCATCCACATCATCAGAAACGCGGTCGACCACGGCATCGAAGCGGCCGAAGCGAGAGCCGCGGCCGGCAAGCCGGCGAAGGGCACGGTGCATCTCTCGGCCTGCCAAGAGGGCGATCACATTCTGATCGAGGTGGCCGACGATGGTGGGGGCATTGACCCAGCGGCCGTACGCGCGGCCGCGATCAGAAAGGGCTATCTGACGGAGCAGGAAGCCTCGGCCATGTCCGACCGCGAAGCGACATACATGATCTTCGAGGCCGGCTTCTCCACAAGCTCGATCATCACCGAGATCTCGGGTCGCGGAGTCGGGATGGACGTGGTGCGGGAGTTCATCGTCGAGAAGTTGAAGGGCTCCCTGGATGTGGAATCGGAACTTGGGCAGGGCACAACATTCAGGCTAAGGATCCCACTCACGCTCGCGATCATCAGGGCGCTCATGCTGCGTGTAGGCGGACAGCTCTTCGCCATGCCGACCGCTGTGGTAGACGAGACACTTAGGGTCGACGCCGCAGAGGTCTTGAAGGTCGAGGGTCGAGAGGTGATCCGCCGGCAGCGGCGGACAGTGACGCTTGTCAGACTCAGCGACATTCTCGGTGTCCCGGCGGACAACTTCGACGGGAGCCGCAAGATCCCGGTCGCGATAGTCGGGTTCTCGGGGCACCGGATGGGCTTCGCGGTCGACGCATTCGCCGGCGAGCAGCAGATCGTCATCAAGAACCTCGGCTCTCACCTCCATCGCGTTGACAACGTGGCCGGGGTCACGGTCCTCGGCGCCGGTGAGGTTGTGCCGATACTGAACGTCCCCGACCTCATGACGAACGCGCGCTCCAGGGTGGGCACACGGCAGGTGAGGGCGGCCAAGGAGGACCGGGAAGGCCCGCGCCGCATCCTGATCTGCGAGGACTCCTTTACCACGAGGGAGCTGGAGAGGTCGATCTTCGAGGCGGCCGGATACGCTGTGGAAGCGGCCGTGGACGGGGCTATCGGCCTGCAGTTGCTCAAAGGCGGACTTGCCGCAGACGCCGTGGTCACAGACGTCCAGATGCCCAACATGACCGGATTCGAGCTCACGCGGGCCATCAAGTCGGACCCGAGGTTGCAGAGCATACCGGTCGTGATCGTCACCTCGCTGGAGCGGGACGAGGAGAAGGCCGAGGGTGTCGAGGCGGGTGCCGACGCCTACATCACGAAGTCGGTCTTCAACCAAGACACCCTGCTCGATACTGTCGAGCGGCTTATCCGCTGAGGCGAGGACAAAGGGTAGGCGAACGATGACGGCTCCGATCCAGGTTGTCGTGGTAGACGACTCACTCGTTGCGCGCGAGATGCTCTCCCAGATCCTGCGCTCGGATCCGGGCATCGAGGTCGTGGCCTCGGTTCCCGACGGGCTTCAAGCGGTGGAGGCGGTACGCAACCTCCGCCCGGACGTCGTCACGATGGACATACACATGCCCAAGCTCGATGGCCTGCAGGCGACCGAGCGGATCATGGCGTACACCCCCACGCCGATCCTCGTCGTGTCGTCCTCTGTCCACGGGGAGGGCGTTGGGCGGGCGTTCGACGCCCTTTCGGCAGGCGCACTCGAGGTGATGAAGAAGCCTGAGCCTCGCGACTGGGCGGATCTGCAGCGCATCGGAGCCGAACTCATCCGCAGGGTGAAGATCCTCTCCCGCGTGAGGGTGATAACGCATCTGCGTGGACGCAGGGCAGGCGAGCCAGGTGGACCTCCGGGACGCACGGCGGACGGCGTGGCTCCCGGAGCGGACAAGTCGATCGTGGCCATAGGGTCGTCCACCGGCGGACCCTCGGCGCTGCTCGCCGTTCTGGGCGGGTTGTCGGCAGACCTGCCGGTTCCGGTCGTGATCGCCCAGCACATCGCAGATGGGTTTGTGCCCGGGCTGGTGGGATGGTTGGATTCTCGTTGCGCCATCGCTGTTCGCGAGGCGGAGAGCGGCAGGGAAGTGGAGCCGGGGTCAGCTTATTTCGCCCCCACCGGCCGCAACCTCGAGATGGACGGGCTTAGGACTCGCTTTTCCGTTCCTCTCCCCGAGCAGCTGTACATCCCGTCAGCCGATGCACTGCTTCGCTCCGTGGCCAGGAGTTTCGGGCGGCGAGCCGTGGGTGTGGTGCTCACGGGCATGGGGACCGATGGTGCCGGGGGCCTGAAGTCCCTGCGGGAGGCCGGGGGAGCTACCATCGCCCAGGACGAGGCGACCTCAACGGTCTACGGAATGCCGCGCGCGGCAGCCGAATCGGGGGCCGCCGCGAGCGTCTTGCCGGTTGAACGTATCGCCGGGGAGATAGAGCGGGTAGTGCGTGGCGTAGCTCCCTCCTGAGGGGCGCACCCGATCGCGCCCGTGCGCGCGGACCGTCGTGCACCGGATGCCTTCGACTTAAGGCTCTTTCAACTTTGCCCGCTCCGCTAATCCCGGCGGCGCTTCGGCCGATAACCCATACATCCACCCAGAGCGACTCACCTTCCGCGGGGCGATGGAAGTCCACATGGCGGACACTGCCACGACGGAGAACCGGCAGCACTTGGGTGGGGGAGCATCAGCCGAATAGGGGAAAGGGGTGAGGGGCCATGCCTCTCGGGCTCTACGTTTCCAGGTGCCGAGGACGTCTGACCGATGCACTCGATGCCGAGGCGATACTGCGTGACGCGGCTGTCGAGGCCGAGGTGGCCGAGGTCGTTGACGACTTCTTCGAACCCGCGACCCAGGAGCGCATCGTCGGCGACGTCGCCTCGAGGGATCTGGATTCGGTCGTTCTGGCGGGCAACTCTGCCGAGCATTTCACTCGCTCGCTGTCAGGTCGCTACCTGACGCGCCGGATCGTAGATGCGGGCATCAGTCCCAACCGCATAGTCAGTGCGAACCTGTTGGAACAGGTTGCGATGACGCACCCTGACAACCCGGACGCTCATGAGAAGGCCTGCGCGCTCGTTCGGGTCGCTGCGATCGAAGCGATGAGCTGTCCGCCTGTCGAGGTCATTGAGACGCCTTCGTCTCCACGGGTGCTCGTTCTGGGTTTGACGGTCGAGGGCTTGGTGGCTGCGCAGCGATTGCTCGGTCTCGGCTACGAGGTGGTCATGGCGGATCGCTCCGGTGGTAGTGACCGCGCCGCGAAACACGACGGGATGGTCGCCACGGCCGCCTTCGTCCTCAACCACCCCCGCGCGCGATTCGTCGACCACGCGCGCGTCGTGGACGGCAGTGGCTGGGCGGGTGACTTCGAGGTTGTCTTGGATGTCTCGGGCGAGCGGGAGACGGTGAGCGCCGGAGGCATCCTTTTGGCTGAGCCTCACAGAACAGAGTGGGTGGAGGAGCTGCGGCCGCACTTCAAGCTAGACGTAGACGATGAGGGACGAGCGCGCGCCCTCGACCCCGCGACGCATCCGGCGGAGACGGTGGACCCAGGGATAATGGTCGTGCCTGTTCGTCGATCAGACGCACCGACCAGCGACAAGGTGACAGCCGCGGATTGCGCTGCCATGGCCCTTGCCCTGACGCTGGCCGAGCCCACCGCGATCCACTACGTCACTACATCCTCGGTTGACGAGGAGGTCTGCGGCGCTTGCGCTTCATGCGTGAAGACATGCGCCTTTGGAGCTTGTTCTATCGGCCCCGACAACCTGTCACACGTAGATCCCCGGCGCTGCCGCGGATGCGGGAAGTGCGTCGTCTCGTGCCCGGTGGGAGCACGCGACGTGGTGGTATCGCCTCATGCCTTCATGATGTCTGCCATACGTGAACTAGCGGACGCCAAGGTCGCCGGCGGCAAGGTGCTCGGCTTTCTCTGCGGTGGCTGTGGCTACCCGGCGGCGGATGCCGCGGGCCACATCGCATCCGAGGAGAACTCCTACCCGCCCTCGTTCTTGCCGCTGCGCATTCCCTGCGGCGGACGCTTGGACGCCCTGTATGTCCTCGAGTCCTTCAAAGCGGGTTTCGACGGCGTGGCCGTCTTTCGCTGTCGCGAGGGACACTGCCACAACCTCGTCGGCAATCTGGACATGGATAGGCGGGTGAACCTGCTGCGGGCCGTGCTGAGATCCCGCGGCATGGACGACTCGCGCCTGCAGATAGTCGACATTGCCCCGTATGAAGGGGCCGGCTTCGTTCAGTCGGTCAACGATCTCTTCGACGCGATAACAAGCGTCGATGGGAAAGAAGGGAGCGGGCGATGAACGGTCCGCGGCTCTCGACGGTGACGCTGAGCGGTTGCACAGGCTGCCATGTCTCCCTTCTGGACGCGCATGAGGAACTTCTGGCGCTTCTCGGCACGATCGAGTTGGCCCACTCGCCATTCTGCGGAGATGAGCGGATACCGGCGAGCGATGTGATCCTCGTTGAAGGTGCTGTCGCGACGGAGCTGGACGAGCGCAGAGCGCGGGAGGCACGTGCCGCAGCCGCCGTCTTGGTTGCGATCGGCGCCTGCGCCGTTCACGGGGGGATAGGAGGTCTCCGAAACCTGGTACGGACAGACGAACTCCTGGAGGCGGTCTACCCAGGTGGCCCTCCCTCCGAGGCACCTGCCCTGTCTCCGCTGGTTCGCCCGCTCTCGGATGTCGTGGAAGTGGATCTCGAGATCCCCGGCTGCTCACCGGAGACGGCCACGCTCGTGAGGGCGGTTCGCGCGGCTATCGCCGGGGGCGAGCTGGATCTGCCGCGCAGGAACCTGTGTGCCGAGTGCGAGCGCATCCACGAGAGCATGCTCTCGCCCTCGTCCGATTTCGTGTCTGACAGCGTGTACGCGCTAATGGAACTGGACCACATCGACGGCGCCCGCTGCTTCCTGGAACAGGGCGTGATCTGCATGGGGCCCATGACCACTTCAGGATGCGGCGCGCGCTGCTGCGACGCGAACGTGCCCTGTCGCGGTTGCACAGGACCCAGCCGACGTGAGTTCGAGCAAGGAGCGAAGACGATAGATACCCTGGCGGCCGTACTGCCTGCGGGCGCGATGATGCTCATGGATGACATAGTCGGCACGGGCTATCGCTTCACCACTGCGGTCTCAGTCATACCTGGCATTCGTGACGGAGGTGGGGACGATGACTGAGACGGTGAGGCTCTCTCCTCTGAAGCGCATCGAGGGTCATGGCCGAGTCGCACTTCATCTCGACGGTGAGGGCGGCGTAGCGAACGCTCACTTTGAGGCCATCGAGTTCCGTGGATTCGAGAAGTTCCTGGAGGGGCGGATGATCTGGGAGATGCCCCTCATGACGAGTCGCGTGTGCGGAGTGTGCCCGGTCAGCCACCATATTGCGGCGGTGAAGGCTGCCGACGCGGTACTGGGTGTCGAGCCTCCCCGGACCGCGCGCCTACTGAGGGAACTGCTTCACCTGGCGGGCTTCGTTCACGATCACGCCCTGCACTTCTTTTTCCTCGCTGGTCCTGACTTCCTCACAGAAGGAACCAGCCGAGATCTCCTGGGTGTAGTGCGCGCCAAACCCGAACTGGCAATCAAGGCGATAGGTCTCCGCAAAGCCGGTCAGAGGGTAGTGCAGATAGTGGGGGGGCAGGGGCATCCCGTCACAGCTATTCCAGGCGGTATGAGTCGTGGCATCACCCCAGACGAGCGCGAAGAGGCAAGAGTTGCCTGCCTCGGCGCACTGCAGAGCACTCTCAGGGCCGAGCGACTCGCCAAGGAGTGCACAGCGCGCTTGCTCATAGAGCACCCCAACCACGACGCGACGCCCACCGCGTATCTGGCACAAATGGGCGAAGGTGGCGCCTTCGACCTGTACGACGGCGAAGTGACCCTCTGGACGCCCCAGAGCGAAACCGTCTCCTTCCCTGCAGAGCAGTTCAAAGAGCGTGTGTCCGAGCGCACGGTTCCATACAGCTACGCCAAGAGGCCCTATCTGAGCGAGCTGGGTCCCGACCTGGGAACCTACCGTGTGGGTCCGCTCGCCAGACTCAACCTCGTCGAGTCCATGCCGGGTCCCCACAGCCAGGAGCTCTTGGCCGAGTACCGTGAGGAACTGGGGCGTCCCGTCCACCATGCGCTCGCCTATCACTGGGCTCGGATGATCGAGCTGGTTGCGGCGGTGGAGAGGATGCTGGAGATCCTCGATGATCCGGACGTCGTATCTGAAGAGGTAAGGGTCAAGGTGGAGCGGACGCCCGGCGAGGGGGCCGCAATCGTGGAAGCGCCCCGCGGTACCCTCTACCATCGCTACGAGGCCGACGAGGTGGGGCGAGTCACCCAAGCCACGCTCATCGTGGCCACCACCCACAACGGGGCCGCGATCGACAGGGCCGTGTGCGAGTCGGTGGCAGGCGAACGCTACAACGGCTCTCTTGAAGACTCCGTGATGCTGCGGCTCGAGAGGGCGATCCGCGCCTACGATCCCTGTCTCTCTTGCGCCACTCACGAATCCGGTCGCATGCCCTTTGTTGTTGAGGTGATCGCTCAGGACGGTGTTCGTCTCGGCCAGAGGGCGGTGAGATGAGATGGGCTACAAGGAGATCGTCGAGCAGAGCGTGCGCCGCCGGCTCGCCGACTCCTTCGGGGCGGCTGTGACCATGCTCATCATGGCGTCTGCGACTCGGGCGGCCGGTGTGCCTGTCATGGAGCTGTCTCGCGAGGACTACCTGGCCCTTGTCGAGGCCATCTGCGGTGACCAGCGCGTCGTCGACATGTGGGGAGCGGCTGGCACCGCTTCTGCGCACAGAGAGTGGAGCGCGCTCGCGCCCTAGGGGTTGCGGCGGGCGACCCGGAGCGCGTGTCCGCCCTACTCGGCCGAAGTGCCAGGCAGCAGCTCAGAGACAGCGGCCGCCGCCAGGTGCGCTGCCCTCTCGGCCAGAGGCGAGAGTCTCTCGGAATGCCCGGCTTCCTGAGCTGCCACGGTGACAAGCCAGCACTCCGGCTCGGTGTCGAATAGCGTTCCTGCCAGCGCGAGCAGCCCAGCGGCATCAAGCCAGTGGCCCGTCCTGGCCGAGGGTGGCAGCGGCTCTACTCGCTCCACGCGAACCGGCGGTCCTGCGCGGCGTTCGGCGTCGACGACCACCACAGTGCCCACTCCTGCGACGTCCTCGGCGAGCGCGACATCGAGGGAGTGCACGCGAAGAACGCTGACGGACTCGTCGGTGGGGAGCAGGCTGGCAACACGATGAGCGACACCGTCGTCCCCCCTCGCTGTGTTGCCCACGCAGATAACCAGAGCGCTGGCCATACGCCGAGTATAGCCTGCTGGAGCAAAGTGGCATGACGAGGCTGTACTCAAGCTCACGATATGCCTGGGCTCGGCTATACTGGCGCGGATGAACGACCTCCCTATCGGCGTGTTCGATTCCGGCCTGGGCGGGCTCACCGTAGCGCGCGAGCTGCCGGACGAGAGCATCCTCTACTTGGGCGACACGGCGAGATGTCCGTACGGCCCTCGCTCCCTGGACGAAGTCAGGCGCTTCGTGCTCGAGATCGGCTCCTGGCTGACCGCGCGTGATGTGAAGCTGATCGTCATCGCGTGCAACACAGGTACGGCTGCGGGGCTGGCCTTGGCACAGCGGGTCTTCGACTTGCCGGTCATCGGCGTCGTGGAGCCCGGCGCCCGAGCCGCGGTACAGGCGACAGTGAACCGCTCTGTCGGGGTCATCGGCACCGTGGGCACGATCGAGTCGGGCGCTTACAGCCTGGCAGTGCGGGCCCTGGACGCCGGAGTCACGGTCTTCTCCGTGGCGACCCCCAAGTTCGTCGACGTGGTGGAGGCCGGACTGCGGATGGGGACAGGTCAGGTAGAGGGTCTGCTCTCAGACTCGGCCGAGGTCTTCATCCGTCCTTCGTTCTTCCAGATGGCGCGTGACTACCTCGATCCGCTCAAGCGGAGCGGCATCGATACGCTAGTGCTGGGCTGCACTCACTTCCCGCTGCTCGCCCCTGCGATCCAACAGGTAGTGGGTGCGAGAGTGCGCCTCATCTCGTCGGCTGAGGAGACCGCCAGGGAGGTGCGCGAGACGCTCGAGCGGAGAGGTCACCTGCGTGACAGCGCTTCGGGGGCGCCCGGGCACGCCTTCGCCACTACAGGAGATGCTTCCGAGTTCGCGTCGCTCGGCTCCAAGGTACTCGGCTGGCCTATCGGGTCAGTTGAACCCGTGAAGCTCTCCGATCTCAAGGCGGGTCTCTCGGAGGAGCTCTCCGCCCAGGCCTCACGGCCCGAGGGGGCCAGGTGCGGCTGACGGTGCTCGGCTCGGCTGCGTCGTATGCGGGGCCCGGGGAGGCTTGTGCGGGCTACCTGGTGGAGTCCGGCTCCACGCGCCTCCTTCTGGATGTGGGCAACGGGGTGGTGGCTAACCTCGGGGGGGTCGTCAACCCGGCGGAGGTGGACGCTGTCTTCGTGACGCACGCTCACCCGGATCACTTCCTGGACCTCTACGCCCTCCAGGCGCTGCTGCGCTACGCTCCGGCAGGTCCCGCCCCCGCGCTGGACGTTTGGGGGCCCACCGGACTGGAAGCTCTGATGGGGCGGCTACTCAGCAAGAGGGGCCAACTCGAACTAGCCGAGGCGTTCCGCTTCCACGATCTCGTCCATGGCGAGGACGTACACGTTGGCACGGTGCGCGTCAGCCCGCGCGCGGTCACTCACACCGACGGTGCCTTTGCGTTGCGCGTTCAGGACGCCGACGGCGCACTCCTCTGCTACACGTCGGATGCTGCCTTCGATGAGACGCTGGTCGCGGCCGTTCGCGGATGCGACCTGCTACTCGCCGAGTCCACTCTGCCCGAGCCCTACCGCGGCAGGGCACCGCACATGACCGCGTCAGAGGCGGGGACTCTCGCGACCGAGGCCGGTGCGAGATCGCTGATCTTGACGCACGTGTGGCCAACCAACGATCGGTCATCTATGGAGCGCGCTGCCAGTCAGACCTTCGCGGGTCCGGTTCGGGTAGCCGAGGAGTTCGCCGAGTACGATGTGCGGGCCCTGGAGCGGCCTGCCCTGGATGCCGAGACGCGTTCGGGCGGATGAGCGGGGGAGTCATGGATCGAGCAGGCGGACGGGCAGCGAACGAGATACGGCGAGTACAAGTGGTGAGGCGCTATCTCAAGCACGCCCACGGCTCGTGCGTGTTCGAGCTCGGCGACACACGTGTACTCTGCGCGGCGAACATCGCTGAGGGTGTGCCCGGCTGGAGACGCGGTTCGGGGCAGGGCTGGGTGACTGCGGAGTACTCGATGCTCCCAGCATCTACGCACCAACGCAGTGCCCGCGAGGTCGGCGCGGGCGGACCGAGGGGTCGTACCCATGAGATCCAGCGGCTCATCGGCCGCTCGATACGGTCGGTGGTCGAACTCGGCGGTCTTGGCGGCGAGGTATCCATGACCGTCGATTGCGACGTCATCCAGGCCGACGGCGGAACTCGCACCGCAGCCATAACAGGAGCCTACATCGCAGTGCACGATGCCCTGGCAACATGGCGCGACGCAGGGCGTATCGACGCGATCCCCCTGGCCGAGCAGGTTGCCGCTACGTCCGTGGGGGTTGTCGACGGTGTCGAGATGCTCGACCTCGACTATGCCGAGGACAGTATCGCCGAGGTCGATCTGAACGTGGTGATGGATGGGCGCGGTCGCTTCATCGAGGTGCAGGGGACGGGGGAGGTGGCCCCGTTCGCTAGAGATCGCCTGGACGCGCTCCTGGATCTCGCAGCGACAGGTGTCCAGCGGCTGGTGGCGCTGCAGAAGCGAGTCATCGAAGAGGGCCTGCTCGAGCATGAGGGGTGACTCGGCGCCAATGCGGGTCGTGGTGGCAACTCTGAACCGGGGAAAGCTCGCCGAGATCCGCGCCACACTGGACTTCGCCGGCTGGGAGTTCCTTGGGGCGGACGATCTGGGCGAATGGCCCGAGCCCGCCGAGACCGGTTCCACGTTCGTGGAGAACGCGCGCATCAAGGCTGGCGCGGTCCATGAGCGCTTCGCGATGCCCTCTCTCGCGGATGACAGCGGGCTCGAAGTGGATGCACTAGGGGGCGCTCCGGGGGTCATCTCCTCGCACTATTCCGGCGCTGACGCTTCTGACGTACAGAACTACGAGAAGCTGCTCGGCGAAATTGTGGGCGTTCCAGATGAGCTGCGAACCGCCAGGTTCCGGTGTGTGATGGTCTTCGTGGACGGCGAGGGCGGCGAGACCATGGCCGAGGGCACGTGCGAGGGGAAGATCCTCCGAGGACCTCGGGGGAGCGGAGGCTTTGGCTACGATCCAGTATTCGAGCCCGATGCGACGCCCGGGCGCACCCTGGCCGAGCTGCCGCTGGAGAGCAAGAACGCGATAAGTCACCGCGGTGCCGCGCTGCGAGCGCTGCGGGTCGCTCTAGCACGCGCGTGAACCGGCCTCGTCCCGCCGTTGTGTGCATGGGCGTGCCTGAATATACTAGTCGCTGCTCCGCTGGGGGCGGCAGGGTGCGCCAGCCGCAGTCGCGGGGTGCGGATATCGGGTCGGGCCGTGGCGCAGCTTGGTAGCGCACCTGCTTTGGGAGCAGGGGGTCGCCG
>CAZWGV010000021.1:0-32288 GCA_964633595.1 uncultured Coriobacteriaceae bacterium
AGGCAGGGGCCTGCAAAGCCCTTATCCCCGGTTCGAATCCGGGCGTCGCCTCCAGAGCACAGCAAGAGGGCCCGTCGGATGACGGGCCCTCTGCATAGCACCGGAACTCGCAGCCCCCCAGGACGCCCCTCATCCACCGGAGAACCGCTCCGGCGCGGGCCGTCACACGTGGTACTTGAGCTGAATCTTCTTGGCCTCCTCGAGTCTGAAAAGACCCCTCTCCAGATCCTTCAGGTCGGAGATATTGCGGACTGCCCATTCCACGATCTCCTTGGGCACGTGCGGGTAGCGCTTCCGCGCCTGCGAAAGGGTCATCTCGTACCTCCTGTGCTGCGACTTCTGCTGTGACTGCTACTGTTGCGCGACCCTGCGTACACAAGATTCTGTGCACTTTGGAGGCTGAACGTCAACCCGAGGGTGAGTCGCGGGCATTGCGGCGCCCTAACAGCTCACTCCTCGCCCCATCGCTGGAACAGCCCGTGATCCAGTCCGAGCACATCCAGCACCTTGCCCACCACGAAATCCACCGCGTCGTCCAGCGTCCGCGGGCGCTGGTAGAACGCGGGCATAGCAGGCAGCACAACCGCTCCTGCCTCGGCCAACGTGGTGAGATTGCGCAGCTGAATGAGGTTCAGCGGTGTCTCCCTGGGCACCAGGATGAGAGGGACGCCCTCCTTCAGCGCAACGTCCGCGGCGCGCTCGGCCAGGCTGGAAGCCAGTCCTCCCGCTATCGACCCCACGAACCCCATCGACGCTGGCACCACTATCATGCCGGCGACCTTGTGGGAGCCCGAGGAGACTGGATCGAACAGGTCCGCGTTGGAGGCGACTCTCAGCGAAAGCTCCCCGTCGAGCTCAAGGAAGCCTAGCACTCGCGCCCGCGCCTCATCCGGCTCGGAGCCCTCGGACACCTGCAGGCCCACTTCGTGTGCAGCGATTCTCCTGCCCACGTCGGTCATGATGAGGGCGACCTCGTGACCCCCGACGAGCAGTTGCTCGGTGAGCCTCAGACCGTACGCGCTCCCGGAGGCGCCGGTGATCACGACCGTGTAGAGTCCCATCCCCAACCCCTTCAGGTCAGCACTCTGTCGACCAGCGTGCCCGCCAACAACACCATAGCGATGACGCCGTTGGTAGTGAAGAACGCCGCGTTCACGCGAGACAGATCAGCGGGGCT
This sequence comes from uncultured Coriobacteriaceae bacterium, assembly GCA_964633595.1. Lineage (GTDB taxonomy): Bacteria > Actinomycetota > Coriobacteriia > Anaerosomatales > CAZWGV01 > CAZWGV01. The sequence goes on from CAZWGV010000021.1 coordinate 1,178, forward strand.
GACTATCGAGTTCTCGTAGGCGAGAAGCGCAGCGGCGGCGGCCAGGCCTGCAAAGTACGCAGTCCCGGCGCCCGCGAGATAGCCGCCGAGCGCCAGCAGCACCACCGTGAGCACGTGGAGTGCGCGCGTGATGTGCAGGCCGGTAGCCACGCCCAGGTCAGCGGGAATGCTGCGAATGCCGTCGCGGCGGTCGCACTCGATGTCTTGGGTGGCGTAGATGATGTCGAAGCCAGCCGTCCACGCAGCAACAGCAGCGCCCAAAACCCACGGAGCCGGGTCGGCAATGCTGGCCCCAACGGCCACCCAGGCACCGACAGGAGCCAGCCCCAGGCACGCCCCCAACCACATGTGACAAAATCGGGTGAAACGCTTCGTGTAGGGATAGACGAGGAACATCGCCAGCGGTATCGGCCAGAGAAGACGGGTGATGGGAGCCAGCCGGAAGACCGCGAACAAATACGCTCCCAGCACCACTCCGGCAAACAGCCAGAACTCCCACGCCTTCACCAGACCCGCTGGCACCGCTCGGCCTGCTGTGCGCGGGTTTCGGGAGTCGATCTCCTTGTCGGCTGCCCGATTGACGACGAAGGCGAAGCTGCGCGCTCCCACCATGACGACTGTGATCCAGAGCAAGGCCCACCAGGTAGGCCACCACCCAGCGGGGTTCACGAGCTGTGAGAAGACTGCTACCTGCCCCCCACTGATCGGCGCTCCCCATCCCCCCTCGACATTGAGCACGTCCTCAGACCGGCCAGCCGCAACCCCGAGAGCGGCCGCTCCGTACAAAGCCCCAATGTAGGCGTAGGGCAGCGCGAAGATCGAGTGCTCGAACTTGACGAGCTCCAGAAGCATCCGGATCGTGCCACGAAGGCCCGGCTCGCGCGTTGCCGGCGGCGGCATGCCCTCTCTCAGGGTGACCGATCCGGCCAGGGGTCGCGGACCTTCGCCGGACTCACTCAAGACCCAGCTCGCCCCACATCGCATCCACCCGTGACTTCACCTCGGGAGACATCTCTAGTGAAGCCGGCCACTCACGCTGGTGCCCCTCTTCCGGGAACTTGCGCGTCGCGTCGATCCCCATCTTGAAGCCGAAGCGCTCGTGCGGGCTCGAGTGGTCGAGCTGATCGAGCGGACCCTTGCTGACCAGGATGTCGCGATCTGGGTCGACGTTGTTGAAGCAGCGCCACGCCACCTGCGAGTAGTCGTGGCAGTCCACGTCCTCATCCACCACAATGACAAACTTCGTGAACATCATCTGCCCCATTGACCAGGCGAAGTTCATGACCCGGTAGGCCTGCCCGGGGAACTCCTTGCGGATCTGGAAGATGGCGCAGTTGTGGAAGACACCCTCCAGTGGCAGGTCATAGTCGATCACCTCGGGCATGATCGCCTTGATAGCGGGGAGGAAGAGGCGCTCGGTGGCCTTGCCCATGTAGCAGTCCTCCATGGGCGGCGGACCCACGATGGTGGTCGGGTAGATCGCGTCTCGGCGCATCGTCACAGCTTCCACGTGGAAGACGGGAAACTGGTCGGCGAGCGAGTAGTAGCCGGTGTGATCGCCGAACGGCCCCTCAAGCCTCGTCTCGCCGATGGGGACGTACCCCTCGAGCACGATCTCGGCGTGAGCGGGCACGAGCAGGTCGTTGGTAACGCACCGGACAACCTCCACGGGCTCTCCACGCAAGACCCCGCTGAACAGGTACTCGTCAATGATGGGGGGAACCGGCGCCGTGGCCGCGAAGATGGTTGCTGGGTCACCGCCCAGCGCCGCAGCTACTGGCATCCTGTCGTGTACTGCGGCGGTCCACTCACGGTAGTTCTCAGCACCATCGTGGTGCACATGCCAGTGCATGCCGGTCGTGCGCTCATCGAAGACTTGCAGGCGGTACATCCCAAGGTTGAGGCGGCCTGCGAGCGACCGCGTGACCACCAGCGGGAGGGTGATGAACGGCCCCCCGTCTTCCGGCCAGGTGGTCAGCACAGGGAGCGACCCGAGATCCACTTCGGACCCCCGCAGCACAACCTCTTGGCAGGGCGCCTTGGCCGCCTTCACCTCTTTGGCGCCCGACCCAGCCAGATCCTTCAATCCCACTAGCAGGTCGAGCTTCCCCTTCATGGAAGCAGGCATGTCGAGTGGCAGGAGCTCCATCAGCCGCCTCGCCACGCCGTCCAAGTCGCGCCAAGTCCCGGTCTCCGCGTCCACACCCAGCGCCCACGCCATGCGGTCGTAACTGCCGAATGCGTTGATGAGCACCGGGAAGCCGAACTCGCGGCCCGTAGCACGATCGATCGGCCTCTCGAAGAGAAGTGCAGGGCCGCCCTGCTTAGACACGCGGTCGGTGATCTCACCGATCTCCAGCAGAGGGTCCACCTCGGCCGAGATACGCCGCAGCCCGCCTCTTCCCTCGATGAGCGCGATGAACTCGCGCAGATCCTTCGTGGCCATCTCAGCTCCTCGGCAAAGTGCCGTCCTCTAGACGGCGTCCGGATCCCTGTCCGAAGGGGTGGGTGCGAACGCGCCGGGACCGACACCAACAGGAGTCCTCGGCGGGGATGACACCCCCACCTCGCCACCGGGCCTATCGTCGCCGCCGAATCTCCGCACTCTGGGATGGTATCTCCCCACCAGGTACGTAACCAGCGGGGTTAGTATGGCCGCCGCACCGACCGCTGTGGCTTGAACCAGATCCAGATCGTACTTGAATCCCCAGCGCAAGTCGGGGATGCGCCATGTCACGTCGATTCCCCACGCCCAGAAGTACCACGCCACCTGCAGGGCTAGAGTCGCCATGATGGTCAGGGGCACAGCCCCGCCGAGCGCAAGCCACCCTGAACGCCATTGACGTCGTGGTCCCTTTGGGTCGGATCGCAGATACGGGTAGACAAGGCCCGCTACTGCTGCCGCGAAGAGGGTCGCTCCGGCTGCCTCCCCCATCCTCGTGTAGAAGAACGTCTGGACCAGGCTCTCCTCATTGAAGGCCGAGAGAGACCATTGGTGCCCGCGAACAAGGAAGTAGACCGCGTTGTACAGAACGTAGTAGGCGACTGTGCCCGCCAACACGGCCAGCAACGCCCTCCACGACGCGAAGCCGATCACGAGCTCGATAGCGAGGATCGCGGCTACGATCCCCAACGCAAGGAGCAGCCTGTCTTCTCGATCAGCCTCGAGGCGGATCGCATCCACATCGTTCATTGCGCCCGTCAGCTCGTCAGCGCCAGAGTCAGCATCGAGGGGGACGCCGGGGGTCGTGTCAGTCGCGGCCAACACCGTCCTCACGTACTCCCGGGTGAAGGTGCGACGCTGACTGCGCGCAGGCTCCAGAACCTCTGCCCTCTTGTCAGCGATCACCATCTCCACTACACGGCCTCGAGCGTGTCTCGGTACGGGCACTCCCGCCAGCACAGCAACAGTGGGTGCCACATCTTCGAGGGCGATCTCGTCTCGATGCAACAATACGCCAGCCCCCGCGAAGACAGCTGGAACCCGAACTACCTCGGGCTCCCACCCGCCGTGCCCACCGGCCGCCACGTGTCCGTGATCGGACACCACGACGAAGACCGCGCGGTCGCTCTGGAGGGCCCCTACTAGTCGGCTGATGTCCGCGTCGATCTTGTTGGTGACGTCCGCGTACTGATCGGAGTCAGTGCCGTATTCGTGTGCAACCTCATCCGCGTCAGGAAGGTGCACTATGACCAGAGTGGGTGTCGTCTCCCGGGCGAGACGAATGGCGTTGTCGACCAGTCGCGAGGATAGGTACGTGCCCTCAGCCCAATCCTCCAGGTAGGCGCTCTGGATCCTTCGGGCCCCATAGAGCTCTTCGAACGACTCCGGACCGGCAACCACGCTCCTGATGCCGGCTCTCAGTGTCGTGTCGATGAGCGTCTCGACGGGCACGGCACCCTCGAACCAGTTGGTCGTCACACCCGAGATCTGCGGCGGGGCTCCGCTGAGTATCGTCGTCCAGTTGGGATACGAAAGTGATGGCTGGGGCGCTATCGCCACCAGGTCTCCCCCGTAGCCCCGCAGCGCGTTGAGGCCGCCCATCTCGCGCGAGGCGTCCTCGGTAAGGCCATCGACTATAACCAGGCACACGAGTCTGTCCGGCTGAGGCCCGGACGTCGTCTCCGGCAGGGGCCGCGCGACGAAGGGGCTTTCGTAGTCGACGACCTGGTTCCATGAGTAGTCGGCCAGCTCATAGGCACCGTACGCCGTCGCCAGACAGAGAGCTACGGCCAGAACAAGCGCCAGGTACCTGATCGCTGAGGCGAGCTTCACGCGACCGCCTTCCCGCTAGGCCAGACCAAGGATCGCCTCCAACCCATCCAAGGTCGATATCGACTCAGGCGAGGGGAACCCTACCACGCCATCGCGCTCGATGAGAACCGCGCGCATCCCGACCGCCGTGGCTCCCAGGACGTCCGCGTAGTGATGATCACCCACATGCGCAGCGTCCTGAGGAGCCACGCCCACTCTCTCGCAGGCCAGCTCGAAGATGCGCGGATCCGGCTTGTGGAGACCCACTTCCGCAGACGAGACGATGGTGTCCAGCTCTGCGCCCAGTTCGACCCCCGCTAGGACGGTAGTCAGGCGGGCGTCCCAGTTGGAGATCACGCCCAGTGACAGCCCGCGGTCTCGCAGACGCCGGATGGCCGGCGCGACATCAGGGTAAGTACGCCATCGCGCAGGATCGCCGAACTCGTCGTAGACACGGCGCGCCATGGTCTCCGCCTCGTCCTCGATGCCGAGCCTTCGGCAGAGCAGCGAGTACATGCCCACCCAGACGCTGGATGTCTCCTCCTCGCTCGTCCAGAACGTGTCGTCTTCCCGGTAGCGATCCTCGTAGTACTGGTCGACGAGCGGCATTAGATCCTCGATGACGCCGAGTTCACGCTCGTGACCGGCATCGGCGAGTATCTGCCGACAGACCTCGGACACGCTCGGATACGGGAATAGCAGCGTGTTGCCGACGTCGAAGAAGACCGCTTCCAGCATGTCGTCAGTCGTGGTAGGTGGCGATGTCGAGCCTGTGGGACGGGGCCTTCGGGGCCTCACAGACATGACCCACCAGCAGCAGCGCGAGGATGATCCTATCGGCCTCTAGTCCCAGCTCCTCGGCGATCTGATCGCGCACGTAGAAGGAGAAGGTAAGGGTACAGGTTCCGAGACCTTCGGCGGTAGCGGCCAGCAGCAGGTTCTCGATGGCACACCCAGCTGCCAGTTTGTTGTTGATCCGCTCCAGCCTCTCGCTAGCGTCGGGAACCGAGACCGCAATGACCACCGGAGCGCCTCCCAGATCCGCACAGAAATCGAGAGCGGCCGCTCGTTGCTCAGGAGGCATGACGCTCAGGGCCTCCTCCATGTGCCGCGTGGAGTGGGACACCGCCCGTACGACACGGTCGCGCGAGGCGCCCGTCGTGACGTGCAGGCTCACAGGCTGGCTATTCCAGGATGAAGGTGCCCATGCGGCAGCCTCGACCAACCGCTCCAGGAGAGCCTGGAGAACCGGCTCGCTGGTGAACGACCGGTACGATCGCCTGACGCGGATCGCATCCATCACGTCCATTCGTACCTCCTACTACCGCCTCCGCATCGAGACGTTGGGCGATCAGCCCATAGCCGAGAGAACGTGCTCTGTCACCGTGCGAGTGGCATCTGGCCGTCCCAGGGCGCGCGCGTTCGAGGCCAGCTGTCTGAGACGGTCGGGATGAGAAGAAAGGAAGCGCACCTTCTCCACAGCGTCCTCCACGTCTCTTGCCTGCAGTCCCGCACCGTAGTTCACGAGGAAGTCCACGTTGAACACCTCTTGGCCGGGCACAGGGTTGAAAGCGATTAGCGGAAGCCCTAGCGCCAGAGCTTCTGACACTGTGAGACCTCCAGCCTTACCGAGCAGCACGTCCGCCGCGCACATCATACTACGCACCTCGTCGACCAGCCCGAACACTCTGACCAGCCCAGTCCGCCGCTCCACGCTTTGCAGGCGTCTCCGAAGACGGTCACTGCGACCGGTGAGGGCCAGCACCTGGATCCCAGCCTCGGCGAGACCTGCCACCACGTCCCTCACATCTCCTGTGGAGCCGGCGGTGGCCGTCGCGAGCACAGTGAACGCATCCTCCAGGCCGAGTTCTCGCCGGGCGTCGGCTCGGTCCAAGCGCTCGCTGAACACCTCGCGGACCGGAATGCCCGAGACCACGACCCGCTCGGGATCCACGCCCCGCTCGATCAGGTCGGCCCGCATCTCCTCGCACGCGACGAAGTAGATGTCCGTAGCAGGGTGAAGCCACTGCCAATGTGCCCCGAAGTCGGTGATCACCGTGGTCGCCAGTAGCGGTCTCTCGGCCTTGATCTCGGAGACCACGCCTCCCGCAACGGGAAAGACTGAGATCACGGCGTCTGGGCGCACCTTATCGATGTAGGCGCGCGCTCGGGGGTAGCCGACCTGCTGCATCTCGCGAACCACGGGGTTCTCGGGCAGCCGATTCGTAAGGTCGAAGAACGTCCCGTACGCGTCGGGGAAGAAGTGAACGGACTGCTGATACGCGAACTGTGCGAGGACGTTCAGGCCAGGGACGAACTCCTCGAAGAAGTCGATCACCTCAACCTCGACCTCCGTGGAGTGATGGTCCGCGAGATACCGCTCGATCGCCGCAGCAGCAGAGCGATGCCCTCCGCCGAAGGAAGCGCTGAAGACCAGCAGCCTGCGCCGCGAACTCAAGGCTTCACCTGCGCCTCGAGCAAGAGTGCTACTCGCCCAGGACAGCTGGCAAGTGCTTCACGAGTGTGACGCGAGTGCCGCCACCGTTGCACGGAGCGAACTCCACCTTGTCCATCAGGGCGCGCATGAACAGCACGCCTCGGCCACTCGAGGCATACACGTCCTCGTCGCAGCTCTGGCTGCCGTCGTAGCCACAACCCTGGTCCGCGATCTCTATGACCACACGGTCCCCGTACGCCGTGACGTCGATGTTCACCCTGTCCTCCGCGCCGCCCGGCGAACCGTGTCGCACCGCGTTTGCGAGAGCCTCCCCCACCGCAACTCGCACATCGAAGAGCGACGCCTCGGAGATCCCGAGATGTCCCAACAGCTCCACCACACGACGACGGGTCACGGACAACCCCTGCATGTCCGCCGGCACAGCCAATGACTCGTGCCAGAGGGGCTCTGCGGGCGTGACGCCAAGATCGAGACCCTCCAGAGCAGCGGCGGTATTCGGGCTCGAGCTGATGGTGGGCGCTACGCTCGTGAGACCCGAGAGCTCGAGGATGCGAGTGATATCGCGATTCGCTCCGGCGAGGATGACCCGCCCGTTCCGTGGCGCTAGCTGCCGATCGAGCCACACCAGGAGCCCAAGCGCGGAGCTGTCCGCGTACACCACCAAAGAAAGGTCGAGAATGATGTCTTGGCACCCGCGCTCCACCGCTGACTCGAGGCAACTCCGCACCTCGGGAACGGCTGCGATGTCCAACTCGCCTTCGACGTGCAGCACGCACGTTCTCGCGTCGGGCTGTCGCTCCAACTGCACTCTCATGCCGAGTTGATACCCAGCCGAGCAGGCGCATCACGGTGGTGAGCCCGGTCGAGGGCCTTCGGGACTCACCCGACATCACCGTCCAGCAGCCGGACGGCCAGGATCGCGATGTCATCGCGAAGACTGCCCGAGGTGAACCTGTTCACCTCGGCGATGAGCCTTTCGGTGACGGCGGACGGAGGGCCTCCAGCTTCCAGTGTGCGGCGCACCCTGCCTTCCCCGAAGAACCTGCCGCCACGCCGAGCCTCCGACACCCCGTCGGTGTATAGGAGCAGGAAGTCTCCGGCTGCGGCCTTCACGCGCTCTTGCCCGAACGGCGCGTGCGCCGCAGCGCCGAGGAGGGGCCCGGTCGGACCCAGGCTCTTCACTTCACCGGACTTAGCTCGCATGAAGAGCGCGGGTGGATGACCTCCGTTGGCGTAGTCGAGCACCCCAGAGCCGATGTCGAGGAATCCGACCCACAGCGTGACGATATCGGTAGCATCGCCGCTCTCGGTCAACGTGCGGTTGACCTCGGCGAGGCATTCCGAAGCACTCATGCCCGCCGTGACGAAGGCGCGCACACTGTAGCGGATCATCGACGTCTTGGTTGCGGCGAGCACTCCCTTTCCGGCCACATCGCCCATGACGAGCACAATGCGCCGGTCGGACGTCGAGAAGATGTCGAAATAGTCCCCTCCTATGTCGCCTTCTGTGCCGGCGGCGATGTACACGCTCGCGCTCTCGACCCCCGGCAGCTCAGGAAGCTTGTCCGGCATTATGCTCTTCTGGAGCACCGAGGCGACTGTGTGCTCCCTCCCGAAGAGTTCTGCGGTGTCGATAGCGAGCGCCGCCTGCGAAGCGAACGTTCGGAGAAGCTCGACGTCATCTTCGCCAAAGGCGGAGGGCTCCGTCGAGAACACGGTCAGGACCCCGATACTGCGCCCTCTGGCGAGTAGCGGCACGCAGACCAGGGAGCGAAGCCCCTGCGCCGACCCCATCCTCGCCAGCGGCCAGTCTTGGCGCATCAGGGCACCGAAGATCATCGGCTTGCGAGCTTCGAAGACGCTACCGGGGATGTCCTCTCCGGGAGCCCGCTCCAAGTGGAGCATCTCTGCGCTGACGAGACCTCTGGCCATGGCAGTCACGATCGTGCGGCGCTTCGGGTCGTAGGTCATCAGCGAGACGGCATCCGCGGAAAAGATCTTCTGGACTACATCCAGCACGCGGTTCAGCACGACTGTGATCTGCAGCGAAGAGCTCACCGCCTGGGTGATGCGGAAGATGGTCTCGAGATTCGCCGCCCGCTCCCTCGCCTGACGGAACAGGAATGCATTCTCAAGAGCCAAGACGAGTTGCTTCGCGATCGTCCCGGCCAAGGCAACATGGTGAGTACCCGGTTCCTCATCGCCCGGACCGAAGGCGAAGCCCAAAACGCCCCTGAAGGACGCGCCAGAGACCAGTGGGGCTACCAGCACGGTCGTGACCTCGATGTCGCCGATGAGATCCGCGACCCCAGCACGCGAGGCTGCGTCGGTCACCAGCATCGGCTGCATCCTGCTCTCATCATCGGGAGCAAGGGCGGCCCATAGGCGTAGCCATACCCCGAACACCTCATCGTCTTCCGAAAGGTCGAACAGTGACGGCTGGACGAGACCGATACCTCCCCGCCGTGCCCCCAGGAGCGACACCGCCATGGCACTCGCATCGTGCAGGGCTGTGCCGAGATCCTGGGGGTTGGCGAGCTGTTCGGCCACAGCGCGGAGGACTTCCGCTTCGCGCCTAGACTGCGTCTCGACCTCGAACAGCCGGGCCGTCCGCAGCGCTACCGCCGCCTGCGCCCCCAGTGTGCTCAGCATCTCCAACTCGGCATCGGTGAACTCACGCGCTTCTCGGCAGAGAATGACAACCCCAACCGGTTCACCGGCCACCGACAGAGGGATGGCGACGGAGTGCTGGGCCGGGTCCGACCTAGCGACCTTCCCGGACCCTCCGAGCACTCCCAGAAAGCAGCTGGGGCCTTGCGCCCGCGTCATCTCTGTCAGCCAAGACCTCGAGCTCATCGCCATACTCGCGGGAACAGAGATGTCGCCCTCGGCCCGCCCGAGGACCAGACGGGTTCTTCGCGTGTCGAGTACATAGAAAGCAAGGCTGTCCCACCGGACGATGTGGTGCAACGCGTCAACCACCTGGTCGGCCACCTCTTCGGGTTCCGTGACCCCAGCTAGCAGTCGTGACACGTCATGCAGGGCATTGAGTCTCAGAGCCAGGGAGTTGAAGCCTTCGGCCAGGCTACCGACCTCGTCGGATCTCCGCACTGAGATCGGTCTGACGTACGCGCCCCGGGAGGCCTGCTCGGCACGCCTCCCGATCTCTCGCACTGGGGCCACCAGACGCCGTGCACCGAACCAGGCTAGACCAACAGCGAGCAGCCCGAACACCAGTGTCGCGAAGCCGGCCGGAGCGAGAGCGGCGTAGGTACGCTCCATCTGCGCCATCCTCGGCTCTGCCACCGCGACCCGCCAGTCAAGGCCAGGGAGAGCCTCGAGCGAAAACCAGTGCCCGCGCATCGCCCCAAGATCGTCGCTGTTGGCCAGGAGGACACCCCGAGTCCCACCCGGCTCATCGGCCTCGAAGCGGGCCCCGTCGAATGAGATCGAGGGGCCTTCTCGGCCCTCGGCGATCACTCGGCTCGAGCTGTCGACCACGGCCGTCGAACGCAGTGGTCCCGAAACCTGATCGAGCACCACCCATAGGAACTCCGTGCGGACCCTGCCCATCGTCACGAACGTCCCGACGGCCGGCTGGCTCACCAGTCTCGTTGCCCAAACTGTTGGTCTAACCGCGGGCTCATCGCTCGCAATGTAGGTGAAGCGGGTGGTACTCGTGGACTCGTCAGGCCTGAAGAACGCCTCGCCCGAGATGTCGGAGGCGGTCAGGAAGAGCGGGTAGCCTACCGCGACCCGCCCGTCGAGCCCCGCTAGTAGCACCCTGTCGAAGAAGTCCCCGCTTGCGGCGAAGTTGCGCGACATCGCCAGCCTGTCGACCTCACCGTCGGCGCTCACTAGGTCTAGTTCGTCGAGGGCCTCACGGCTCGACTCGAACCTGGCAGCGATCTCGGCGCCCATGATCCCTGCGTAGACCGAGTGACCGGACTCTATCTGAGTGCTGGTGACCCCGTAGACGCCTGCCAGCGCGAAGACGCCGATGACGACCACCGCGACCGCCACAGCGACGAATGTGGTGCGCGCGAGATTGCGCGCCAGGCTCCTCTGTTCTCGTGGGGGACGCGCCATCGCCTGATCGCTCCGCTCGGCGCGGCCATCCCTTCAGCCGCTTTGATCGGATCCTCGTCCATCGTAGTCCACGCCGTCTCTGCGGACCACATTTCGCGAGGACGACCTACCCGAGGCTCAGGAATGGGAAGATCCGCAACAGCCAGGCGGAGACCACACTCATGCGATCCGTGAAGATCAGGACGCCGACCGCCATCAGGAGCGCTCCCGCCACCCGGTTGACCGCCACGCCGTGCCTGCCCAGGACTCGCAAGACGCCCTTCAGGCGATCGAATAGGAGAGCAGTGGCCACGAATGGAAGGCCGAGCCCCACCGAGTAGGCCAGCAGCAGCGATGCTCCCCTGCCGACGTCGCCGGACGAGCCCGCCAGCGCCAGTATTGAGGCGAGTATCGGTCCCACACAGGGAGTCCAGCCAAAGGCGAAGGCCATCCCAGTCACGAAAGCCGCACCCCTGCCCAGCGATCTGGCACGCGGCAGGTCGAATCTGGCCTCTCCGTACAGCCATGGCACCTTCACGATACCCAACAGCAGCACGCCGAGAGCGAAAATGAACGCGCCCGCAATGCGTGTGAGGATAGCCTCGTAGCGAAGGAGAACAGCTCCCAGCAACGAAGCCGATGCGCCGAGCGCCACAAAGATCACAGAGAACCCGGCAACGAACAGGAGACTCGGAACTAGAACAGGTCCAGCTCCGCGTGGCCGTGACCCCAGTTCGGCGGGGGTGAACCCTGTGAGGAACGACAGGTAGCCCGGTATCAGCGGCAACACACAGGGCGAGAGGAACGAGACCACACCCGCGGCGAGGGCGGCAGCGAAGCCGACGGAAGCGTCAGACATCTCCCTACTTCGCTACTTCCGCGCCGTATCCAGCCTTGGTGATCTCGGCAAGTATCTCCTCGATCGTGACGACTTGCGGGTCGTAGGTAACGACCGTCTCTCCAGAGCGGTAGTCGCTATCCGCCGCCGACACTCCGTCGAGGTCCTCGACGCTCATCTTTATGAGCATAGAACACGACGGGCAATGCATCCCCGTCGTAGTGAGCCTGACCTGTGAGTTCTCGGACATGCTCGGCCTCCTAGGGTCGCGTTCCGAGATGCCTCTTCCCCCAGTATCTCCCCCACCCCGCCCGGAACGAGGCCGCCCCGCCCGTAGCCGGTCAACAGCGGGTCAGGATTCGCTCAGCCCTCGGGCGCACCTGCATCCAACATGTTGCCGCACTGCGGGCACATCCTCCACTCCGTAATGACCGGCGAGGCGCACACCGGACAAGTCGCTCGCTGCAGCTCTCCTGGGGTCTTGTTCTCCCCCCGCCGCTCCATCAGCAGCCAAGCGACTCCGCCGATCAATGCACCGCTTAGGGGGGGCACGAGCCAGCCGAACGTCTCGCCAACTGTGCATCCGCTGAAGGCCTGGGCATCGAAAGCCGAGAGCAGCGCCCAGTGAAGGGCGCTCACTCCTATGAGGCTACCCATGACCGTGGAACCGAATCCGAGGCGGCGCGGTCTTATCACACCTGCTCCGAACGACTACGAGCTGACAGTTCTTGAGGCCGGAGCATGCAAGACGCATGCCACAAGCAGCGCTGTGGCCGACTCCGCAGACTCGGCCACAAGCAAGGTTACAGACCTAGACGTGTCATCCGAGCCTGCAGCGTGGTGGCCGTCAGCCCAAGCATCTTCGCGGCTTTGGGCACACTCCCACCGGAACGATCGAGCGCCTGCCGTATGAGACTGAGTTCGACCTCTTCGAGATCGCAACCTTCCTCCGGCAGGAGGAACGTCCCCACCTTGGTCAGCGCGGATAGCCCGCCGACCCTTACCTCTGCGGGAAGGTCATCGACGCCTATCTCATCCTCGTGCGTAAGGATCACCGCACGCTCGATCGTATTCTCGAGCTCTCGTATGTTCCCTGGCCACTGATACTCGCTAAGCGCTTGCATCGCTGTGCCGCTGAAGGCTTTCGTCCCCGCCTCGAACTTGTCGAGGAAGTGGGCGACCAGTCTTGGGATGTCGTCCATACGCTGGCGGAGCGGGGGCAGGGCGACGGGCACAACGTTGAGCCGATAGAAGAGGTCTTCCCTGAATGAGCCATCGGCAATGAGCTGCTGCAGATCCTGGTTGGTGGCAGCGATCACCCGCACATCGACCTCCACGGTGCGAGTGCCCCCCAGGCGTTCGAACTCGCGCTCCTGCAACACCCGCAACAGTTTGACCTGCACCGACCCACTGATGTCGCCCACTTCGTCCAGGAAGAGGGTCCCGCCGTTCGCCATCTCGAACCGCCCCGGCTTCGACTGAGTGGCACCGGTGAAGGCTCCCTTCTCGTAGCCGAACAGCTCGCTCTCGAGCAGGGTCTCAGGCAGGGCCCCGGCGCTTACCGAGACGAACGGCCTCGTACCCCGGGGACTCAGCTGGTGGATGGCTCGGGCTATCAGCTCCTTCCCCGTTCCAGACTCCCCGTAGATCATCACCGTCGCGTTGGTGGGCGCGACCTTCCTGACCGTCGCGAGCACATCCAGCATCACGGGGTCTGAGGCGACGATCCCCTCGATGTCATACTCTTTGTCGAGTTCTCCGCGGAGCCGCTCCACTTCTGAGGCGAGATCGCTGTACTTCAGCGCCTTCTCCGCCACTAGCTTGAGTTCCTCGAGGTCGAAGGGTTTGGTGAGGTACTCGGTGGCGCCCGCCTTCATCGCCTCAACCGCCTGAGTAACGTTGCCATGCGCTGTCAGCATGATCACCGGGAAGCTGTGGTCCTTGGACCGCAGTCGCTTCAGGACCTCCATGCCGTCAGGAACAGGCATCTTGAAATCCACGACGAGCAGGTCCGGCTCCTGTTCGGCGACGGAGGAGAGAGCCTCCTTGCCGTCGGTCGCTTCGGCCACCTCGTAACCTTCAGCCTCGAATGCCTGCTTGAGTACCCACCGCATGTTCTTCTCGTCGTCAGCTATGAGCACTCTTCGCTTCATACCAACCCCTCGGTAAGCGTCTCATCAGCGTCGGTCGGCAGTGAGACGGTGAACGTCGTCCCCCTGCCCGGTCTGCTCTCCAGCTCTATGTGCCCGTCGTGCTCATCCACGATCCTGTGGACTATGGTCAGTCCGAGCCCAGTGCCTTCTGCCCTGGTTGAGTAGAACGGATCGAATACCTTGCCGAGCGACTCCTCGCCGATCCCCGGACCGTTGTCATCCACGGTGACGGTCACGAAGCCGCGGTCCACTCCCGTCGATATGCTGATATCACCGCCGGTGTCTTCCATGGCCTGCACAGCGTTGGTCACCAGGTTCAAGAAGACCTGCTTGAGCTTCTCGGGGTCGCCAAGGATCTTGGGGACGCCAGGCGCATACCTCTCCTCGAGCCGCACTTCAACGCGACCGGCAAACCGCCTAGTGAACAGCACAACGTCCCTGAGCACGTCCTCCACCTGCACCGAGACTAGCCTGGGTGGCGACGGACGGCCAAAATCTAGCAGCGCCTTGATGACGCGGTCCAGACGGTCTATCTCCTGCTTGATGACCTCGCTGGCATCGTGCAGGCGACCCTCATCGCACTCGGTGTCCTCGAGCAACTGAACCGATGCCCGGATGACTCCGAGGGGATTGCGCACCTCGTGGGCTACACCGGCCGTCAGCTCGCCCATCGCAGCAAGGCGATCCGCCCGGATGAGCTGCTCGGTCAGCGCCCTGACCTCGGATACGTCCTCGAGTGTGAGAACCGCTCCGAGGGTTCTCCCCCCCACCGCTCGCATCCTCGAGATAGTAGCCTGCACATGCAGCGTCTGGCCTTTTCGCACCACGACCGAGGTATCCAGCAGGATCTTCGGCACGCGACCCGAGAGCACTTTCTCCACATCGCGCCCGAGCCCACCGTCGTCCTCGAAGACGGCACCGATGGGCTTTGGCACCATGTCGAACTCGCTGATCCCGAGCATCCTCTCGGCGGCAGGATTCGCAGTGGTCACCGATCCGTCCGGCCCCACCGTGACGACGCCGGACGTGATGGACCTGAGGATCGACTGTGTGTAGTCCTGGATGTTGATGAGCTGCATGGCGCGCTCCTCGAGCTTCTTGTACGCCCGCTCAAGCTGCGCGCTCACCTGCCCCAGATCGGCGGTCCGCTTTTCCTGCTCGTCCCTCACGCTCCCCACGAGCGCCCCGATCACGAAGAAGAGGGCTATCTCCATCAGGTCATCCAGACCGGGTGCGATGCGGCCGCCCGGACTCAGGCGCACGTGCAGGGCGAAGGGCACTGCCGCGGCGAGCGCGGCCAGGACTCCACCTCTCCTGCCGAACGCGTACGCAGCAAACAGGATCGGAAAGTAGTAGAGCCTGCGATACAAAAGGTGTAGCGGGACGGTTTCCTGACTGACAGGGGTGTAGAGATGGAGCGCGGTGACCACCGCGATCGAGATGGCGATAAGGGCAACGGTCCAGATCCTCGCCGTATCACGGACGCGGGCTGGTCCACCGCTCTCGGCATCGCGATCCGGTCCGATATCTGGAGAGATCATCTGGACCTGCGAGCCCACGAGGGATCGATGCCCAGCTCCTCACGGTACTTGGCGACTGTTCGCCGCGCGACCGTGACACCCTCTTTGGAGAGCATCTCGGCAAGACGCTGATCCGAGAGGGGCCTCTCGGCATCCTCGTCCCTCACAAGCTCCTTCAACCGCGCCTTCACCGTAGTGGAGGCCACGTCGAAACCGGTCGCCGTACGGTAGCCCCCCGAGAAGAAGTGCTTGATCTCGAACAGGCCGTACGGGGTGGCCATGTACTTGCCGGTGACACCTCTGCTCACGGTGGAGAGATGAACGCCTATCTCCTGAGCCACATCCTCGAGGCGCAACGGCCGCAGAGGACCGGCGCCATCCTCGAAGAACTCGCCCTGGACCTCAAGGATTATCTGCGCGATGCGGCTAACGGTGTCCTTGCGCCGATCGACGTTCCTGATGAAACTCTCCGCAGATCTGATCTTGTCTTTCAGGTAGCGCCGGGTCTCCTCGTCGGTGTCCGATCCCGAGCGCAGCATCTTCCGGTAGCGCGCACTCACCCTGAGCGTCGGCACGGCGTCGCTGTTGGGGATGACAAGCCACTCGTTCGCAAAGCGCCTGATGGTAACGTCGGGGACGATGTATCCGGGGGATGGCCCAGGTGAGAAGGCCCCCGCGGGGCGAGGGTTAAGAGATCGCAGGATGCCCATCAGACGTCTCACCTCATCCTCGTCGACACGCAGAGCTCTCCCCACCTTGCGGATGCGGTTCGCCGCCACATCATCCAGATGTTCATCTATCAGCTGCGGCAGCAAGGGCTCCTCCAAACCGAGGTAGTCCAACTGCAGCTTCAGGGCCTCAGAGAGCGATCTCGCTGCGACACCGGGTGGATCCAGCTGCTGCACCACACGCAGAGCCTCCTCGGCCGCATCTTTCGATACACCAGCCACCGCTGCCACCTCGACGCAATCCCCTACGAAGAACCCATCGTCGTCGAGCGTCCCGATGATCGCGCGCGCAGCGCGATAGACATCGTCGTCCAGGGACATCATGCCGAGCTGACTGAGCAGGTAGTCGTCGAACGTCTGCAGGCCGCTCACGAACTCCTCGGTGTTAACGTCCTCCACGTTGGGATCGCGGGGAGCCACGTGTTCGGCGCTGTCGAGCTCATCGTAGAGATCCAGCCAGTCGTCCCAGGCACGCTCCCCTTCGGCCGAGTCCGATCGCTCTTCTTCCCGCTCCTCGCTCTCCTCCTCGAACTCCTCGACCTCGAGGACCGGGTTCTCCAGCATCTCGGTCTCGAGAAGCGCCTTCAGCTCGGCGACAGGCATCGCGAGTATGCTGAGCCCCTGGTACACCTGGGGCGACAGGGTGATCTTCTGCCGAAGCTCAGGTCGTTGCTCTAGGTCCACTACCGTCTCCGGTGAACGCAAAACCCCAGCTCAAGAGGCGCGTGACAAGCAAACCACATACCACTATATCCCACCAGCGACGTGGCTTTGAATCCACTTCCCAGAAGACTCGCCCGTGTCAGACGCCGAACGGCAGCCGGCTCGGGGGCCGTTCCCGCACGGGTCTCTGAACAACGATCACTGCGGTGAGAACCAGAACCGCTCCTAGAAGTTGGTCTGCCCGCATGGCTTCGCCCAGCAGGACGAATGCGGCGAGTCCGGCGATAGCTGGTTCCACAGTTGCCGTAACCGTCGCCCGAGTCGCATCGATGTGCCGAAGCGCCGCGAGGAACGCCCAGAAGGGCAGTATGGTGCTCACGACCGAGAGGACTAGAACCGCCGCGAGCGCCCTCGGTTCAGAAAGAAGCCGAAGCGTCTCCACTCCACCCCGCCCAATGACAAGCCAGAACAGCGCCGCGAAGCCGAGGCCCCAGGCGAGCAGCGTCCAGGCCGAGAAGCGGCCCGCCGCAATCCTCCCCATCAGCGAATACGACGCGAAGGCCACGGCGGCCGCTAGCCCCCAGATGAGAGCCCTCCATGAGACAGCCAGTTCGCCGCGGGCAACGCCGGCGACCAGACCGCATCCTGTGACCGACAGCAACACCCCGACCGGCAGAGTCCACGTCAGACGTTCGCGAAGCACAACCACTCCGAACGCGAGGGCTACCACCGGAGCTAGATACTCCAGCAGGATCGCGATAGCCACACCCGTGAGTGAGATGGTCTTGTAGTAGGTGAAGTGCATCAGGGCCATGACCACCCCGAGCGCCAGCATGAACGGCACCGAGGCAGCTCCCCCTACGAGGTCCTCCCTCCGCCTGAGCAGCATGTACGGCCAGAGAACCACACATGCCACGATGGCGCGTGCGGCGGCCAGCACCATCGGGTCCACCGCGACACCTATCGGGGGCAGCGGCCAGCTCTCCGTCGCGCTGTTCAGCGGAGAGAAGAGCCACTTCGCTCCCAGCCCGCCGAGCGCCCAGCACGCTGCGGCGAGAAAGGCGAGTCCGTAGCCGGCCTTGTCGGCGGCAAGGGGGCTGGAGCCCGGATCGCGCGGCATGGATTCAGGCAAGTCCGGCGTCCCGCTGTTCCGCCGTCTTGCGGTACTGGTACTCATCGAAAGGCTCGAGATGCGCTATCACGTCCACAACCGCGGTGAACGCACCGCTGATAGCTCGCTCGACTGCCTCAGCGATCACATGCCCCTCCTCCACCGTGGCCACCCTGTTGACCTGCACATGCAGATCGACGTAGACCTCCGACGCCCCACCGCGCGTACGTACGGAGTGGCACCCGAGCACTCCCGGGATCGCCCGGACGACCGTGGCGATCTCGACCGAGGGTATCCGGGATCGGTCCGACAGGGTGTCGTTGGCCTGCCGTAGGATGCCCAGCGCCGCATAGACGATCGCGACAGCGACCGCCAGAGCGAGTATGGGGTCGGCGATCGGGTAACCGGCACGGACAGCGAGGAGCCCTCCGATCACCCCCAGACTCACGAGAACATCGCTGGCTGTGTGTCTCGCGTCAGCGAGGAGTACTTCGCTCCGCAGCCGGCGCCCGATCCTGCGCTCGTACAACGTGACCGACAGATTCACCGCAAGGGTCCCGAGCATCACCGCAAAGGAGATGGCGTCCACTCTCGGCGGCAAAGACTGGCTCATCAGCCGCAACACGGCCGCAAAACCCACTCTCCATGCTGCCAGAACCAGCATCCCGCCGATGAGCGCCGCAGCGTAGGTCTCATACTTACCGTGCCCGTAGGGGTGGTCACGATCCGCGGGCCGAGCCGCCAGCCCTATACCCGCAAGCCCGATGATGTTGGAGACACCGTCGAACAGCGAATGGAAGCCGTCGGCCTGCATGGCGACCGAGGAACTCAGAAGTCCGTACCCGAGCTTCGCAACGGCTACAGACAGATTCAGCACCAGGACCGTCCACAGGGTCCGCTTCACGAGCGTCATCCTGCGGCTAGACCCCTCTTGCGAATCCCTGGCGCAAAACCCCATCCTGGCCTCGCATTTGCCCCAGATACCCCAGGGGGGTATATTGTGGCCAACTCGTTCATTGTAGGACAGCCGGGCATGCGGAAGGTCGAGAATGTCCCAGGAAGCAAACGGCAACATCCCCGACACCGAACGCAGCCGGATAGTCAACCGGCTAAGGCGACTCGCCGGTCAGGTGAGAGGTTTGCAGTCAATGGTCGCCGCCGGCAAGGAGTGCGAGCCCGTACTCACTCAGATCATGGCGGTGAAGTCGGCGCTGAACCAGGTCAGCATCCATATTATCGGCCACTCCATGAAGCAGTGCGTGCGCGAGGAGGGCATCTCGGACGTGGACAGCATAGTGGCAAGGACGTTCGAGGTCTTCTCCCACTACAGGACGCTCTCGGCCAACGTCCGACCCTCGGACATCACAGTCCCGAGTTCACGCGAGGAGATGATCCAGCGACTCGGCAGTCTCGAGAGCGATATTGACCGAATAACCGAGCTGCTCTCGTCGGGAGCAGACTGCGAGGTCTTGGTCGCCGAGACCACAGTCGCAATCGCCGCTGTCAATGAGGTCGCGCTGGCCACTGTCGGCCACTCGATGAAGGACTGCATCGGCGCTTCGACGGCAACCGACCGCGACGCCGTCCTGGACGAGGCAGTGAGGGTGTTCTTGCGCTACTCGGCGTGTATTACCTGATGTCCCCCGGCCCTGAGCACCCGTAGGCGAAGCCTCAGAGCGTGACGCAGCGATCGACGAGCGCTTCCACATGACGCTCGACGTAGGCGGCCAGATCCGTCAGCGCCGCCTCGGGGAATAGCACCGTCGCAACAGACGGGCGGATCGCCGCGACAACAACCTCGTCGTCCTCGACGTAGATGTTGATGCGGCAGGGCATGAGCATCTCGAGATCGCCTGGATCCACACCGGCGTCTTGCCGGTCCAGCTCGAAGATCCTGAGAGGCCGTATGGGGAATCCCTTTGAGGTGAGCGCCGCGCTGATGTCGTGAACGTGCATCATCACGAAGCCGTGCCCGGACGCCTCGCGTTCCACCGCGGCAACGGTCTCATCGAACGTCTTGGCGGATACCTTTCTGTACGTGTAGTCCACGAGTTCCCCTGACTCCTCCCGTCGCCCGGACGGGGTTGATCACCCTCACGTGAAGCCTCCGCGAGGAACGCACGTGTCGTTCGAGGCGCTCCGTGTCCCTGCTCCCAGGATGCCGCCACCGATGCCTGTCCGCACCGACTCAGACCCGCACGATGGACAGACCTTGTCCTCGGAGCGGACGATGCGCGTGAGGAAGAGTTCGAAACGGTGACCGCATTCCTCACATCGCATGTCGTATGTCGGCAAACCGGTCACATCCTTCATGTGCGCCCATGGCTAGCAGGGACGCGTAGCATCGTCTCACGACTATTATCGTTCGCGCGCGGCATCAACTTGACCGGTGTACGCTGGCGCAACCGGCTGGCCGCGTGAGGATCTCACGCTCGCGGGCTTCTTGGCCGCAACCCGTATCCTCACCGGCAACTATACCCTGCTGGGTATCGCTGTCAAGATCTCGTCCTGCGCCGCTGCCAGCTCAGGTATCTTGTTCCTGTCGGACGGGGGACGGAGGATGATGCCTCTCGCAGGCTGGTTGGGGGTCGTCGCAACAGCAGCGTTCGCCGGTGCCGCGCTCGTCGGGCTCCTCGTGGTTCCAAAGAGCGGTGAGCCGCTCCCGGCGATCTTGGGAGCAGCGTTCCTGGGCGTCAGCGGATGGGCCTTCGCAACCTTGGTCGAGTACTACGGGGGATCGATCGTCCTGGTCCTTGCGCTGCTGTTCGGCCTTGCTGGCGCAGCCGGAGGGTTCGCCCTTGCAGCCGCCCTTCTGCCGGCACTGGCCTACCACCGTGAAGCCACCGATGCCAAACCCCTGGAGGCTGCCGATTCTGGCACCGATGACATCCACGTGGTCCTCCTGGTAGACGCGGAACCCGAACGCTATGATCCCCGCGCGACCGCTAGCGAGCTGCTCGACCTGATAGACGCCGGAGCACCCGCCGTACCTCTGGTTGTGGTGCCCTTCTTCTTTGCGGCACAGAAGTCCAGATACTCGGTCTCGAACGGCAGCAGTCCGTCACGCGGAACGTTCCTGGCCATCCGCGAGAGCCTCCGGGATACCCTCGGAGCCGAAGTCGGCTCGGTCTCCCTCGCCTGGACCAGCGGTGCCGGGCCAACTCTGGAGTCAACCCTCCGCGAGATCGTCGCTGATGGCGCTCGGAGGGTGGTAGTGGTGATGCCTTCCGTCTCCGAAAGTCCCCTCGCTGTTCGGGCTATTCGATCGGCCGAAGCGCTCAAGCTCCCCGATCTGGGCGTGCGCCTGACCGTGGCGCCCACGCTCTGGAGCGAGGGGGTCGTCGCGGGACTCGTCGCCTCCACAATACGCGCCTCCACACCACCGGATGTCCGTACTGGGGTGGTGCTGGTCTGTCACGCTCTGCCACCAACATGGGACGAACGGCACCCGTCATTCGAAGCCGAAGAGTCCGCTTTCGCCCATAGGGTCCGCGGACTGCTGATCGACGGAGGCCTCGACGACGCGTTCATTCGACTCGCGTGGGCCGAATGGCGCGATCCCGATGTCACGGAGTCGGTCCGCCATCTGGCAGCGCTCGGCTGCCGATGCGTGCTCATCGCGCCAGCCTGCGCCCCCGTGGAGAGCATCACCACCCAGTTCGACCTGCCTCACGCCGCCCGGCAAGCCAGAGCGGAGATCGGCTGGCGAGTGCTACCAGCTTGGGGCGACGAAACCGCGCTCGCCGATGTCTTGGCCGACAGGATCAGGGCGTGCGCCGACGAGGTGTAGGTTCTCCGATGTGGGTTGCGCCAGCAGCTGTCAGCGGGCCTTGCAGCGCTCCCAGTTCCAGGACTGCTGGCGTCGTATCTGCGGATACCGGAACGCATAGCGAAGAGCGACCGACAGACCGCCCCTCCCGGTCATTGCCCTCGTCTCAAGCCGATCAATGCTCGATCTCAGATCGGCGGAGGTACGCCCCCTGAACAGCGTGTAGCCCGTTCCAACGGCTTTGAGGACATGTGCGTCCGACCCGCCGGTCGCGGCTATGCCTTGTCCGCCAACGAGGGCGCGCGCGGCGAGCCGGTTCGCGTAGATCAGATACGGCGACGAGTTGTAGACCTCCAGGGCGTGGAAGGCGAGGTCGTTCACCGCCTTGCCAACGCTGTTCAAGCCGAATGGACCGAAGGCCCTGTTCGCGAACGGATGTGGGATGATCGCCACTCCGCCCTGCTCTGTGATCCTGGAGAGGGTTTCTGCGGCGGACAGGCTCGGAGGTATCTCCTCCTCTAGGAACAACCCTATGATGTGGCCGGACTTGGAGGTTATCTCCTCGCCGATCACAACCTCGAAGTCGTACATCTCCTCGAGGGACTTCGCGAAGAGCGCTCCCTCGATGGTGTTGTGATCGGTGATCGCGATAACCGAGAGGTCGGTCCTCTCCTGAACATGATCCATGATGTCTGGGATCCGTGCGAGGCCGTCGCTGTGGTTGCTGTGTATGTGCAGGTCAGCCTTGCTCCAGATGTCGGCCACAACTTCCCCTTCCGGTATGCGCGCGAGAGAGCGCGAGTCCGGTCGCGAGCAGCAAACCCCGTACCGGTCATGTCGGCGCCGCGAGCGTTCACCTTTACCGCAGCGTGACGGGAGACACCAATGCAGCACTCGGCGATGTTACACGATGCCCCGCAGGTTCGCTAAGGCCCTCGCCATCCAGGCCCTTCACGCCCCGCTAGCCCAGGCGTCAAGTCGCGACACCCCCATCTGCAGCCTATCGAGAGAGGTAGCGTAGCTGAATCTGAGGAAGCCCTCCCCGCCCGCACCGAAGTCAGCTCCCGGCGCGACGGCAACGCTAGCCTCATCCAAGAGGCGCCCCGCAAGCTCCATCGAATCGGATCCCCACGCCGTCGCGTCGGCGAATACATAGAACGCCCCTGTCGGCTCGGCGGCCACCTCGAGCCCGAGTCCCCTCAGCGCGGGGACGAGGAAGCGCCTGCGCTCGTCGTAGACCGCGCGCATGCGCTCTACATCAGGCGTGGCCTCCCGCAAGGCCGCTACTCCGGCCACCTGGACGAAGTGGTTGGCGCAAAGGAAGAAGTTCTGCTGGATCTTCTCGGCTGGGCGCACGAACTCCCTCGGCGCGATCAGGTAACCCAGCCTCCACCCTGTCATCGCGTAGACCTTGGAGAAGCCATTCAGGACAAATGCCCGCTGCGTATGCTCCAGTATCGTATGGTCGGTGCCCGAGAAGTCCAGTCCGTGATAGATCTCATCGCTCGCGATCCACACCTCATGCTCTTCTGCAATGCGAGCCAGGGCGGCGAGGTCCTCGGGGGGAAGGACGGTTCCCGTCGGGTTGGCGGGCGAGTTGATCATGATCGCCCGCGTCCGCTCGGTGATCGCCCGAATAACCTCCTCGGGGCGAAAGCGAAAGCCATCCTCGGCCCTCACTCGCACCGGAACGGCCACTCCACCTAGGAACGAGACGTAGTTCGGGTAGGCCGGATAGCAGGGATCGGGCACGATCACCTCGTCTCCGGGATCGAGCAGGGCGCCGAACAGCAGGAGCATCGCAGGCGACGTACCCTGAGTGACGACTATGTCCTCGGGCGACACGCTCACGCCGTACTTGGAGTGATAGTGCTCCGAGACCGCTTGCCGAAGCGCCGGCAGACCCGCCGAGGGCGTGTAGCCGGTCTCACCTGATTCCATCGCCTGCTCGGCAGCGCGCGTCACGACACCGGGCGTGGGGAAGTCGGGGTCCCCGATCTCCAACCGCACAACATCGCGCCCGGCAGCCTCGAGTTGCTTGGCACGCGCCACGACGTCCATCACCAGGAACGGTCGGATCAGGCTAGCCCGGCGGGACACGGAGTCTCTCATCAGCCAGTCCTAGATCCGGGCCTGGTACTCAGCTTGCACCCACGCACCCAGCAGCTCGGCGCGACGCAAGTCCGCGAAGTCGACCTGTCGAGTCGCCACAACTTCGTGCGGCGGCATAGGGTCGTGCGCCAGCCCGAGTTCGGCAGCTCTCTCCCACAGATCCGTCCCCGGGAGCACATGGAGGCTGGACATCTGCATCCTCCCAGGGTCGAGATCCACGACGAATGACATCCCCTCAACGATATCGTCGATGTTGTCGCCGGGCAGCCCCACTATCAGATCGCACTCGACCGAGATACTGGCGTCCCGCAGAGCCTCGACTCCGGCAACGAATCGCGCCTTGTCGAAACGCCTGCAACAGATCTCGAGGGCCTTTGCGCCAACGGTTTGCGGACCGGTCTCAACGCTGGTCACACCTGCACGTGCCATCAGCGACGCCGACTCGGCGTCGACTCGCTCGACGTCAACTTCGACGGTGTGCAATCTGACCCCGGCTCTGGCATGCGGCTCCAGCAGCTCAGCGAGCCAGCGAAGACGATCGTCGGTTAGGTTGAAGACTGGATCCACGAAGGATAGTGACCTCACCCACTCATGCCGCAGCACGGCCTCCACCTCCGCGGCGACACGTTCCCTGGAGAATGAGCGGACCCGTCCGTAGCCCTTGCCCTCGAAGCAGTAGCCGCACCTGTGTGGGCATCCTCGGTAGGTTTCGATGTAGCTCGCCCCATCCAGCGGCTCCATCAGGCCTGCGAGCCAAGGTGAGGGGATGGAGTCCAGCTCGGCGATGAGCGACCTGTCGGGCGCCGACGACACTCCGTCACCATCTCGGCTCGTAACGCCCTCCACGTATCGCAGGGATCGCTTTCGCGAGAGGGTGTCGAGCAACTCCGCGAAGGTCTCCTCCCCCTCGCCGCGGACGACCGCCAGCACGCCTGGGTTCGCAGCGAGGACTTCCTCGGCGATGGGCGATACCTCAGGACCTCCAAGGATGATGGCGCAGTCCGGAAGCGCACGCGCCAGGATCCGGCATGTCTCGTAGACGTTCCTCGCATTCCAGCATGTCACCGAGAACGCCACGGCGTCAGGCGTGAGCGCCGCCAGACGATACGCCACCCACCAGGGGTCCAGGGTGTGGTCCAGGTCGAGGGTCTGGAAGCCTACCCGACCCTGCAAGCGCCGATGACTCTCTGCATGGGCGCGCAGGTACCCAAGGGCCAGCGACCGGTAGCCGGGGATGTTCAGGCCCACCAGCGCTGTCTTCAACATCTGCTACTCTCCCGCCGCTGCGAGCATGCCGCCCACCTGCCGGAGCGAGTGGAGCCTGTGCGTCGGAGGTAGCTCGGTGCCCTCGACGCTCACCCAAGCGCAGTTGACCGCCCCGGTGTCGCACGCCGCGAGCAACCAGGGGATCGCCTCGCGTTCGGCGAGCCCTGGCGCTACTTGGAGTGAGACCGCAGTCGCTCCAGCGGCCACCAGTTCGCCTATCGCCAAGGGCAGCTCGCTCAGGTTGTGTTTGCACACGAGGATGGCGCCAGAGAGCGCCACCTGAACGTCCATTCTCGATGAGGCGGCAAGGAAGTCCCCAAGGACTCCGAGGGCTGCACCGAGGTAGCCGGACTCGACGGTGAGTCGGTCTGAGGAATCAGCTGAGCCAGCAGTGACCCGAACTCGGAGGTGCCTCACACCCGCCTCCAGCAGCCGCCCGGCCACATCATCCACCCCTGAGGGATCACCAGCTGTCTCCACCCGGATGCGAGTCGCACCCGCCTCGCGCGCGGCCGAGAGCACGGTCCACAGACCGGGATGCACAAGCGGCTCCCCGCCACTCAAGGCGAGGTTAGCGGCACCACTAGCTGAGGCAACGGCGCGAGCCACCTCGGCCGCCGCCTCGTCGGTGTCCCGATGTGACAGCGAAGGCGAGACTCCGCAAGCCCTACATGTGATGGCGGAGCCCTCGCCCATGGAAACGCGAGTGAATGAGAGCATCGACTCAGTCCCCTTCCGGGGAAAGGATATCCGATACGGCTGAGGGAGACCGTCAGACCGTCAACCCTGCAGATGGGTTTAGCTGTTGTCGGCACCCGCCTTACCGGAGGTCTGGCTAGCCCTCGTTCGCCGCACCCCGCAGGGCCTCGATCACCTCTGCATCGGTCGCTTGTGGGAAGCTGCGATAGAAGCTCCCTACTGATGTGAACCCCGGCGGCGCGTCGAGGGTGATCACCTCATCGGCCACGGCCTCCAGTCGCCGAACCGCGTCGGGCGACATCACGGGGGCTGCCATCACCACGTATGCTGCACCTCGCGATCTTGCGTACACCACGGCACTCTCGGCCGTTAACCCCGTAGCCACTCCGTCGTCAACGATCACAACCGTCGCCCCCGACAGGTTCGGTCCCTCGGAGTGCCCCCGGTACGTCGACAGCCGGCGCGCTATCTCCTCCAACTGGGCGTTGCGCTCCCTCTCGAGATAGCCTTCAGGCAGACCGAGTACGGCCCCCTTGCTGAGCCCGCCATCCGGATCCACGGCCCCTACGGCGTACTCGGGGTCGATCGGGTGCCCGATCTTGCGGACCACCACGACGTCCAGTTCCGAGCCCATACCCTTCGCCACCTCGGCTGCTACGATGACCCCGCCTCTTGGGATGCCGAGGACGACCGTCCGCCCCCACGTGCGACCGCGAAGCTCTTGGGCGAGCAGTCCTCCAGCGTCTATGCGATCTTTGAAGCGCATATTGCAGCCTCTGGGTCCTCGTCTCGGAGCGTCCCCCAGCCCGCGACGTCCGAAACCTGAGCGTCACTTCCTGTGCGTCTTCGGATCACGACCAAGCCGCCACGCGTTCGCCGGCACCAGCTTGAAGCCCGAGACGCTCGCATGCGAGTATGGTGTTCTGCGGTGACCGCGAAGGGGCCTGCCGACCTCGCCGCAGCGAATCCCATGACCGAAACTGCCCGCGATCGCATAGCGCCCGGCTGGGCGATAGCTGGCTCCCTTGCCGTTGGGATCGGGCTTATCGCGTTGCGGGTTGCCTATGGCTACGAGTTGTTCCACGCCCTGGTGGAGCTGTTCTCCGTCGCCGTAGCCGTGGGCGTCTTCGGCGTGGCCTGGAATGGCCGCCGCTTTGTCGAGAACGACTTCTTCGTGTTCATTGGCATCGGCTTCCTCGTGGTCTCCGGGATCGATCTGATCCATACCCTGACATTCAAGGGAATGGGGGTCCTGCCGGGCATAGACGAGTACGACGTCCCCACTCAGCTGTGGGTGCAAGCACGCCTCTTGCAAGGGGGGACCCTGGTCCTCGCTCCGCTGTATCTGACGCGGCGCCTGAATGCTGCTGCGACGTTCGCCGGATTCGGCCTGCTCGCGACTGCCGGCGTCTTGTCGGTTCTAGTCTGGGACGTCTTCCCTACCGCTCTCGTAGCCGGTGAAGGGCTCACCACGTTCAAGATCGCCGCTGAATACGTGGTGATCGTCCTACTAGGCATCTCGATGGCTCTGATCTTTCGGCAGCGGGCTCGCTTCGCTCCCCGCGTCTTTGTCACCCTGAACTGGGCGATCGGCATGACCATCGCCTCCGAGCTGGCATTCACCCTTTACGTCGACCCCTTCGCAGCCCTGAACCTCGTGGGACACCTGTTCAAGGTCGCCGCCTTCTTCCTGTTCTACCAGGCAGTCGTAGTCGCGGCGTTCCAGGATCCTTACGGAGTCCTCTTCCGCGAACTGACGAAACGTGAGAGCGAGTTGGCGGAGAGCGAGGAGGCACTGCGGCTCGCCTTCGAGCAGGCGTCATCGGGGATCGCCCACGTAGACCTGGACGACCGGATCATCAGGGCCAACCAACGGTTGGCGGCTATCACCGGCTACTCCCTCGGCGAGTTGCTGGAGCTCAGGCTGGCCGACTTGCGTCACCCAGCCAGTGATGATGTGGATGAGTGCTCTGTTGGCTTCGAGACACCCAGCACAGAGACCACCAGCCCTCAAGAGGAATGCTACGTGCGCAAGGATGGAAGCACTCTCTGGGTGTCGGTGACGTACGCGGTGGTCCGCTCGCCCGATGGCACAGCTTCGCACCGCGTAGTCATAGTGGACGACGTGAGCGAGCGGAGGGCAGCACAGACTCGTGAGCGACATGCGAAGCAGCTCAGCGACGCACTCAACGAGATCGATAACGCTATGAACTCGACTCTCGATGCGACAGTGACGCTCGAGCGAGTCGTTGTCCTGGCAGCCGACGCCCTTGGGTGCGAGAGCGCCGCTGCTCTCATGCGCGAGGGTGATGTCTGGGTGCCTCGGTACGTCCACCGCTTCCCTCAAGATCTCTCGGACCGGGTGTTCGTGGACTCTGAGGTACCTCACGCCGTGCTCGCCGCAGAGCTCGGCGCACCGGTAGTCGTGAGTGATGCCCTCGATGATCCTCGAGTGAACCGGAAGGTGATGCTCTCATTCGGTATCAGGTCGGTACTCACGGTGCCACTTGGCTCGCACGGACGCGTGATCGGCACCCTGTACTTCAACTACCACACCCATACACACACATTCGACGCGGAGGAGATCGACTTCGCCTCGCGTCTGGCCACAACTGCCGCGTTCGCCCTCGAGAACGCGCGGCTCTACGAAGGTCAGAGACGCGTCGCCGACACCCTCCAGTCAGCCCTGCTCGCCGTGCCGAAGCCCCCGCCAGGAGTGGAGATCGCTCACGCTTACTACTCAGCAACCGAACTGGCGAGGATCGGTGGAGACTTCTACGATGCGATCCAGGCGTCGCGCGACAGCTTGACGCTCGTGGTCGGCGATGTGTCGGGCAAGGGTTTGGCCGCGGCATCGCTCACTCAGATGGTCCGCAGCACGATCAGGGCGTTCGCGCTGACAGACCCGGACCCCGCGAGCGTCCTCACGCGAACGAACACCGTGATGGCCAAGCAGCTCCAAGACGGCGGCTTCGTCACCGCCCTCGTCGCCACGATCGATCTCGCGAGCGGCGGGCTCCTTCTCGCGGCCGCAGGACATCCACAGCCGCACCTTTGCAGCGACGGCGGCTGCGGGACGTGCATGGTCGACCGGAACGTGCCGCTCGGCGTCCTCTCCGAGGCTACCTACTCCTCACACGAACACCTGCTCTCACCCGGAGATGTCCTGATCCTCTACACCGATGGCCTCATCGAGGCTCGCCGGGGAACAGAACTCTTCGGAGAAGCCCGTGTCGCAGAAGCGCTCTTCACGATGCTGCACAGCGAGCCGACCGAGATAGCCACTCGCCTTCTCGACGAAGCTAGGTCATTCGCGGCCGAGGAATCCCCAGATGACATCGCTGTCGTAGCGGTCCGCTACCTGGGCCGCTCCGACGGAGGTGGAGCCGCGCAGCCCCAACCCTAGATGGGTCTCGCGAAGTGCAGGAAGAGATCACGGCCGGGGACTTCGTCCATGCCGAGGGGGGGTAAGGTAGATGGACATCAGCAGGTCGCCACGGGGGGTGTCGCTGATCACGCGCTCGACGACCTTCCCCGTGCGCGCGCGCTTTCAGTCAGCGGGCAGTCGGGGTGCGGTCCAGCCCCGCGGTGTACAACCGGAAAGCACGCGAGCGGGCACTCGTCAGGGAGCATCTCGAGCTGCTCGGACTCGCGAATGAACCACGTGTTGGCCTTCAGCACCTCGTGCCCGGAGTCCATGACCATGGCAAAGTACGGCAGAGCATTGAGCATCGCGTCGACGCCGACAGCGATGTTATCGCCCATCGGTTCCCCCCGAGTCAGACTCTGGGCAACACCATACCTCAGCCTGTTGGACCCGCCTGCCCTTTGCACGAGCAGCCCAAACCCCTCGCTACGCCGCAACGATCGAGAGCCCCTCCGGTGGGAAGGGCTCTCGATCGTCACTGGTGTCCGAGGCGAGAGTTGAACTCGCACGTCCCGAAGGACACTAGGCCCTCAACCTAGCGCGTCTGCCATTCCGCCACTCGGACTTGCCCGGTCCCGGTCGGGGACAGCGACCGGAAGTATAACAGCAGCCCATTGGAGTGCCTAGCGGCAATAGTGGCGGGGCGGGGTGTGTCGCAGCCGAGCCGAGGAGGAGCAGGGATTCGCCCTCCGCAGGCAACCTGTCTAGCCGATCCCGCTAGAAACCCGGCTTGCGCCGCGCTCCAGCGGTATGGGGAAGGCGGCGGCGAAGTGACAGGCGGCTGTGTGCCCCGGCGCCACTTCGCGCAGCCCCGGCTCCTCGTCCGAGCATAACGGCAGCTCCGCTATAGGACACCTGGTGTGAAAGCGACATCCGCTCGGCGGGTCGATCGGGCTGGGCGGATCACCGGGGAGGATTATGCGCTGCCGGGTCCGTTGAGTCCTTGGCTCGGGCACGGGCACCGCAGAGAGCAATGATTGAGTGTAAGGATGATGGGGCCGCTCATAGAGCGCGCGCCAGTCGCTCATCTCCACGATCTTGCCGAGATACATGACGGCGACCTGATCCGAGATGTGCTGCACTACGGAGAGGTCATGCGCGATGAAGACGTACGTCAGCCCGAACTCATCCTGAAGCTCGGCGAGAAGGTTGAGTACCTGGGCCTGGATGGAAACGTCGAGGGCCGACACGGGCTCATCGCAGACGATGAGCCTCGGCCTCAGGGCCAGAGCGCGTGCAATACCGATGCGCTGGCGCTGTCCCCCCGAGAACTCGTGCGGGTAGCGGTTGATGTGTTCGGGGTTCAGCCCTACCACCTCGAGCAGCTCTCTCACCCTCGCTACCCGATCGCCCTTCGAGTCCTTGGTGTGTATCTGAAGCGGCTCGGCAACGATCTCACCGATGGTCATCCGGGGGTTGAGTGATGCATAGGGGTCCTGAAAGATCACCTGCACGTCTCTTCGAAACTTCTGCAACTCGCGGCCGCGCATGCTGAGAATATCTCTCCCGCTGAATGTGACACTCCCCGCCGAGGGCCGCTCAAGGCGGATGATGCAGCGGCCCGTGGTCGACTTGCCACATCCAGACTCCCCGACGAGTCCGAGTGTCGCGCCCTCTTCGACGCTGAACGAAACCCCGTCGACCGCCCGAACTGTCCCTCCCAGCCGCCCGAAGAGCACGCCGTGCTGGACAGGGAAGTGCTTGACCAGACCCTCGACACACAGAAGCTCGCTCATGGGGCCTCCCATGTGCAGGCCGCGGCCTCCTCCCTGGTGAAACCGGAGCGGCCGGAGAAGTGGCAGGCGGACATGTGGCCGCCCTCCACCGCCCTGAACTCCGGCGCTCGGGACCGGCACACTACTCTGGCGTGAGGACACCGGGGGTGGAAGGCGCACCCCGCAGGCACGAACACCAGACTGGGTGGCTGCCCCTCGATGGGGCAGAGGCTTCCCTTCTCGCCCCGCTGAGCCGACTCATCTTGTGCTGCGCCCCCCAGATCGAGCCTCATCTCGGGAACGGAGTCCATCAGCCCCCAGGTGTAGGG
>CAZWGV010000022.1:0-31462 GCA_964633595.1 uncultured Coriobacteriaceae bacterium
AGGGTACCGTCAAGTGGTTCAATCCGGACAAGGGCTACGGCTTCATCTCGCGTGAGGACGGCGACGATCTGTTCGTCCACTACAGCGAGATCCAGACCGAGGGTTTCAAGACTCTCGACGAGGGCCAGGCCGTGTCGTTCGAGATCTCTGAGGGTCAGAACGGCAAGCTGCAGGCGAGCAACGTCCGCAAGGTCTAGATCGCCACTGCGCGCGGCTGAATGGCCGCGCGGTCAGACACACGACCCCGTCATCCAAACAGGATGCCGGGGTCGTGTGGTGCTCGGGCGTGATTCGCGCTCTACTATCCACGGCACGGTTGTGGTCGACATCGCTTGGGAGAGGAGTCCTTCGAGATGATCGTCGCGATCGACGGTCCCGCCGCCTCGGGCAAGTCGACGGTGGCCAAAGCACTGGCGGTGCGTCTTGGGATCCACTACCTGGACACAGGAGCGATGTATCGGTCCATCGCGCTGAAGGCTCTGGAGAGCGGCACGCCCCTCGATGGAGCCGAGACGCTGTCCGAGATGGCGGCAACGTCCAGGATCGAGTTCGAGCACGAGGGGGAGCAGGCCATCCCCACGCGAGTCCTCCTCGACGGAAGAGATGTGACCGCAGCCATCCGCACCCCCGCAGTGGACGAGGCCGTCAGCGTTGTCGCGAGCATTCCCGGCGTTCGGACCGCCATGGTGGCCGGTCAACGGCGGATCGGGCGGGCCGAGGACTGCGTGGTCGAGGGCCGTGACATCGGTACCAGTGTCTTCCCGGACGCAGAGGTGAAGGTGTATCTCACCGCCAGCGAGGCGGAGCGCGCCAGGCGCCGGATGGCGGACAGGGCTGCGGCGGGCCATGGGGCCGAGGCCGAGACGGTGCTGGCGAACATCGGTCGCCGAGACGCGCTCGATTCCTCGCGAGAGGCGAGCCCGCTTGTGGCAGCGTCCGACGCCGTGATGCTCGACACGACGGGTCTCTCGGTGCCGGAAGTTGTGGAGCGCATCGCATCTTGGGTCGAGGACGCAAAGTCTGGCAGGCCCTCCTCGTGAGTGTGGACCCCAGGCAGGGGGCCTGGTTCGCCCCTTGGCTGCGGCGGCTGGCCGCTCCGATAGTCCGCGCGATGTTCCGGTTGCGCGCCGAGGGAGCCCAGAACGTGCCGTCGGGCGGCGCGATCCTCGCCGGGAATCACGCGTCGTACGCCGATCCCGTCCTGCTTTGGTGCCTGGCCCCCCGCCGAGTGCACTTCATGGCAAAGAGCGATCTCTTTCAGGGCGTGTTGGGTTGGGGTCTGCCGAGGCTGTGGTCGTTCCCAGTGCGCCGAGGAGTGGCGGACCGCACGGCCCTCTCGATCGCCAGCGACATCCTGCGCGAAGGCGGCCATGTAGGCATCTTCCCTGAGGGCACGCGCCATCTGGACGAGGGTCTCGGCGAGGCGCATGGTGGGGTTGCCTTCCTCGCGATCCGCAATGACGTTCCCGTGGTACCGGTTGGGATCGCGGGCACCGACCGCATATGGCCGAAGGGACAGAAGCTGCCCTCACTCTCGGCCGTGCGGATCTCCTATGGGACACCCTTGCGTCCCGAGGAGTACGCTCAGGGTGGCACCAAGGACCGGGTAGACTCGATGACCGAAGAGCTGATGCGCCGGATAGCCGAGGAACTCGAGAAGGCCAGGGAGGTCTAGTTGCGAGTAGAAGTCGCCCGGCACGCGGGAGTGTGCTACGGCGTGGAGAGGGCACTGAAGCTTGCCGAGGAGTCCGCGGAGCGCGGCAGCCCGGTGCGTACCCTCGGACCCCTGATCCATAATCCGCAGGCCGTCGCCGAGCTGCGCGAGCGGGGTGTTGAAGTCGCTGGCTCCCTGGATGAGGTCGAGAGCGGAACGCTCGTCATCAGGTCCCACGGCGTCGACCCGGCGACCATCGAGGCGGCGAAGACCAAAGGCCTCGAGGTGATCGACGCCACGTGCCCATTCGTCTCAGCGGCGCACAGGTGTGCCGCTGAACTCGCGGCCGAGGAGTACTCGGTTGTGATCGTGGGCGAGCCCGACCATCCCGAGGTCGAGGGCATCGTTGCATACGCGGGTTCCAGCGCGCTGGTGGTCGAGGAGGTCGCGGATCTGCCCGAGAACCTCCCTTCGCGCAAGGTGGGCGTTGTTGTCCAGACGACGCAGTCGATGACCAGGCTCACCGAGGTAGTGAGCGCTCTCATGCCCCGCGTCTCGGAGATCAGGGTGTGCAACACGATCTGTGGGGCTACCGCGAAGCGGCAGGAGGACGCGGCGGACCTCGCGAGCCGAATGGACGTCATGCTCGTCGTGGGTGGGCACAACTCCGGCAACACCACGCGGCTTGCCGAGATCTGCCGGGCGGCGAACCCGCGCACACATCACGTGGAGACCGCTGATGAGCTTCGCGCCGAGTGGTTCGGCGGTGCTAGCGTCGTCGGCGTCACGGCAGGGGCATCGACGCCTGACGCTCAGGTTCAGGGGGTCATACGAGCCGTCGAGGCGATGGGGTGACGGCGGGCCCGGAGGATTCAGAGGGGTCGGGGGTGCGCGGGATGCTGGGCGGCGAGGTTCTCTCGGTGCAAAGCGGCAGCCCCGCCGCACGGGCGGGCATCGTGCCCGGCGACGTGGTCTCCGATGTCGACGGCGAGGCTCTCACCGACATACTGGTCTGGCGGTGGGCCTCGGCGGATGAGAGCGTGAGTCTGACGGTCGTAGGCGGCGACGGCACCACGCGCTCGGCGGAACTCGAGAGGCGGCCCGACGAGAGCTTCGGTATCGAGTTCGAGGACGTCATCTTTGACGGGGTCAGGACGTGCAGCAACGCATGCCGATTCTGCTTCGTGAAACAGCTGCCGCCCGGCTTGCGACCCTCCCTCTACGTCCGCGACGACGACTACCGCCTGTCGTTTCTGGGCGGCAACTTCATCACGCTCACCAACATGGCCGAGGCCGACCTCGCCCGGATCGAGGGGATGCGGCTCTCCCCGCTGTACGTATCCTTGCACGCCACCAACCCGGCCGTCCGAGAGGAGCTGCTCTGTCCTCGGGAGGAGGACCGGGCGCTGGAGGTTCTGGATCGGGTGGGAGCCGCGGGGATAGAGCTTCACGCGCAGATCGTGCTGGTGCCCGGGGTGAACGACGGGTCGGTCCTCCACGAAACGCTCCGGTGGCTCGCCCAGCGCGAGTACGTGCTGTCGGTGGGGGTCGTCCCGGTCGGGCGCACCAGGCACCAGAAGTGGCTCGAGCGGTCGTACGAGTCGGCCGCCGAGGCTGGCCCTGTGGTGGCTGACATCGAGGGGTGGCAGGCCAGGATGGTGGCGGCGCGCGGCGTGCGCTGGGTCTACGCCGCTGACGAGTTGTACCTGGTCGCAGGGCTCGCGATACCCAGGACTAAGGCCTACGACGACTTCCCGCAGTACGAGAACGGCATCGGCATCGCTCGGTCATTCCTCGACTCGGCCGAGCAGAGTATGGCCGAGGTCGCCTCGCTGATGACGGCGCGGGTGCACGGAGAGGTGGATCGCACGAGCCGGGCCGAGCGTGTGCTTCAAGGCCGCATAACGCTCGTCACGGGCGAGCTGGCGGCGCCGGTGGTGGAGGAGGGTCTGGTCGCCCACCTGTGCGCGGCCGGCGTGGACGCCCGCGTGCTGCCCGTTCCCAACAGCCTGCTAGGCGGCAACGTCAGCGTGGCCGGACTCCTTGCCGGGGCCGATGTGGCCAAAGCCATCCGGGCCGATGGCGCAAGCGGTATCTACCTGGTTCCCGAGGTGGTGCAAAACGACGACGGGCTCATGATCGACGACGTCCCCGCCGCCTCGCTCGCCGAGCTGACCGGAGCGGACGTACGTCTGGTATCCTCGGATGCCGTCGGTTTGGCCGACGCGCTGGTGCGCCCGGTCGAAGGTGATGGGGCGCGCCTGTGAGCGCCCGAAACCCGGAGGACGCACAAAGGCCATGTCACTCCCCGTCGTAGCCGTAGTTGGCCGACCCAACGTCGGCAAGTCCACGCTCGTGAACCGTCTAGCGCAGACCGCCGAGGCCATCGTGCACGAGGCCTCCGGTGTCACGCGCGATCGCAGCTACCACCGCACCGATTGGGGCGGGCGGGAGATGATGGTCATCGACACAGGCGGCATCGAGTTCGGCACGGACGACGCGTTCGGTGCCTCGATCAGAGCGCAGGCACTCACTGCTGCCAGCGAAGCCGACGTGATCATCTTGCTCCTCGACGGACGCTCCGGTCTCGCCGGCGACGACGAGGAAGTCGCGAGGCTCCTTAAGCGCTCCGGCAAGCCGGTGCTGGTGGCCGTGAACAAGATGGACGACATCTCGCTCGAGGGTGCCATACACGAGTTCTGGGCACTAGGTATGGGGCAGCCGATGCCGGTCTCGGCCACGCACGGCAACGGCACGGGTGACCTGTTGGACGCCGTTGTGGCTGCTCTACCGGAAACCAGCGGCGAGGAGATGCCCGCCGACATAGACGTGGCCATCATCGGGAGACCGAACGCGGGGAAGTCGTCGCTGCTGAATCGGCTTTGTGGGATGGAGAGAGCGATCGTGTCCGAGGTCCCCGGGACCACCAGGGACGCGCTCGACACGCTCGTGGAGCGCGATGGTCTTACCTACCGGCTAGTGGACACCGCTGGCATCCGGCGGAAGTCGCAGATAGACGAGTCGGTGGAGTACTACGGATTCGTGCGCGCGATGCGCGCGATCGACAGAGCCGACGTGGCGCTGTTGGTGGTGGACTCGATCGTGGGGGTCACCGATCAGGATCAGAGGATCGCCCGCTTCGCCGAGGAGCGCGGGTGCGCCCTCGTGGTGCTGCTCAACAAATGGGACGCACTCGACGGCCCCGAGGAGAAAGAAGAGGTCGCCGGCGAGGTTCCTCGCAAGCTCGGATTTGTGTCTTGGGCGCCGGTGCTGCGCATCAGCGCGCTCACAGGGTCGAGGGTTGGCCGAGTGATGGACGCCGTCGACCACGTGCACGCAGCGCACGTGAGGAACATCCCCACGAGCGCGCTGAACAAGTTGCTCACCGAGATGCGCGAGTTCGGACACACGGTGTCGAGGCGGGGCAGGTCGCTGCGGATGCACTACGTCACGCAGACAGGGAGCGCTCCGCCCGTATTCACCTTCTTCGCCAACGATCCATCCCTGCTCAACGACACCTTCCGGCGGTATGTCGAGAACAGGTTGCGCGACACGTTCGACCTGGAGGGGACGCCCTTGGTGTTGCGCTTTAGGAAGAAGGATTGACGCTCCGTGCAGACCGCGCTCACGATAGCGGGGGTGCTCGTGGGGTCCTTTCTCGTCGGGGCAGTGCCGTTCGCTCTGATCGTGGGCAAGGTGGCACGGGGAGTCGACGTCCGCGAGCATGGCTCGGGCAACCTGGGTGCCACGAACGTTCTACGAGTGCTGGGCTGGAAGACGGCGCTCATCACGCTGCTGCTCGACGCCGCCAAGGGGGCCGTGGCGATCGGGGTCACGATGCTGGTGGCGCCCTCGGAGTGGACGCTCTCCTCGCGGGAGTGGCTGCAGGTGGGGGCTGCCATCGGGGCGATGATCGGGCACAGCTACTCGCCCTTCGCTGGCTTTCGCGGCGGCAAGAGCGTGGCCACCGGGGCGGGTGTGGTGGCAGTTCTCACCCCCTGGGCGTGGCCGGTCTTGTTCGCCACGTTCGCGATCATCGTGGCGGCCACGCGTCTGGTCTCCCTGGGTTCGGTCACGATCGCGCTGCTGTACCCGGTGCTTAGCGCCGTGCTCTATGGGGATAGTGCCGCGAAGGTGGCGTTCTCTGCCGGCGGGGCGGCACTGGTGGTTTGGAGACATACCGGGAACATCCGCAGGCTTCTGCGCGGTGAAGAGGCTAGGATAGAGTGGAGCCGTCGGGAGGACGGGCAGGCTGTCGAGCCGCCGACGCCGGGAGGGGAAGACCAGTGAGCACGATCGCGGTGATCGGCGCGGGTTCGTGGGGGACGGGCGCTTCCTGGTTGCTGGGCGGCTCCGGTCACGACGTGCGCCTGTGGTCTCGCGAACCCGAGATCGCCGACGGCATCAATGCCGAACACCGCAACCCTCTCTATCTGCGCGATGTGGTCTTATCCGAGACCCTGTACGCGACACCCGACGTCGAAGACGCGATCTTCGGCGCCGAGGCGGTCGTTGTCGTCACTCCGAGTCACGGTGTCAGGGAGACCGCCGAGGCGATGCGCCCACACCTCGCGGAAGGGATGCCGGTAATAAGCCTCGCGAAGGGCATCGAGGCTGAGACCGGCATGCGGATGACGGAGGTGCTCGCGGACGTTCTCGGCGATCGGGAGCGCCTCGCGGCGCTCTCCGGCCCCAACCATGCGGAGGAAGTCTCGAAGGGCATTCCCTCGGCGACCGTGGTGGCGGCGTACCGCGACGATGTCGGTGCGATGTTCCGGGACCTGTTCATGACGGCGGCATTTCGCGTGTACACCAACCCCGACGTGGTGGGGGTGGAGCTCTGCGGCGCGTCGAAGAACGTGATCGCTGTGGCTGCCGGCATATCCGACGGGCTCGGCTATGGCGACAACACCAAGGCGACGCTGATGACCCGAGGTCTGGCCGAGATGTCCCGGCTCGGCCGAGCACTGGGCGCCAACCCGCTCACGTACATGGGGCTCGCCGGCATGGGAGACCTGATCGCCACGTGCACCTCGCGCCACAGCCGGAATCGGGCGCTCGGGGAGTGGGTGGCTGGAGGCGGGACGGCCGAGGGGTACGCTGCCGAGACGCACATGGTAGCCGAGGGTGCCACGAGTGCAGTCACCGTGGGCGAACTGGGCGAGGCCAACGGAGTTGAGCTGCCGATAACGCGACAGGTGCGAGCGGTGCTCTTCGAGGGTGTCTCGCCGACCTCGGCCGGAGAGCACCTGATGGGAAGGGCAGCCACCGACGAGCTTCAAAGCGTGGGACTGGTCGACGACTAGGAGTGATGGTGGAAGATCGCATCCTGATAGCACCCTCGATCCTGTCTGCCGACTTCACTCGCCTGGCCGAGGCCGTTTCGCAGGCCGAGGCTGGCGCGGCCGACTACATCCACGTCGACGTGATGGACGGCCACTTCGTGCCGAACCTCACCGTAGGCCCGCCGGTCGTCAAGGCGCTGAAGCGAGTGACGGATATCCCGCTTGATGTGCACCTGATGATCGACAACGCCGAGGACACCGTCGACTGGTACCTCGAGACCGGTGCCGATCTGGTCACGGTGCACGTCGAGGCGTGCGACCACCTGCACCGCACCCTGCAGCACATCCGCGCCGCCGAAGCTCTGGCTGGAGTCTCGCTGAACCCCGCTACTCCTATCGAAACGCTCGCCGATGTCGTCGGCGCATGCGACTTGATCCTCGTGATGAGCGTGAATCCCGGCTTTGGCGGCCAGGAGTTCATACCGCGCTCGATCGACAAGCTACGCCGACTGAGGGCGATGTGTGCGGCCGCCGGAGCGGACCCGCTGATCGAGGTCGACGGGGGGATTGACGCAACCACGGCGCCGCTCGTGGTGGAGGCTGGCGCGCGCGTACTGGTGGCTGGCAGCGCGGTCTACTGCACCGAGGATCCGGTGGCGGCCATGAGCGCGATCCGTGGGGCGGGGGAGGCGGGGATCTAGGCGCTCGCGCCCGCATAGGATGGAAGCAGCTGACGCCTCCCTTGCCGTGCGGTAAGATACTCCTTGCTTTCTTCGGGGCGGGGTGAGAGTCCCCACCGGCGGTGACAGCCCGCGAACCCCTCACGCGAGGGGCCGACTCGGTGGAACTCCGAGGCCGACGGTTAAAGTCCGGATGGGAGAAGGAAGGAGCGCGTCCGTGCGCCTGTTCTCGGATGCCGCTGAGGACATCAGCGACCCGTTGATGTGTCGTGCCTATGCGCTGGCCGAACTGGGCCGAGGCACCACATCCCCCAACCCGGTCGTCGGTTGCGTTATCGCGCGGGATGGAGCGGTTGTCGGCGAGGGCTTCCACGAGTTCGCAGGGGGTCCGCACGCCGAGATAGTGGCGATGAGCGCAGCTGGCGAAGCCGCTCGCGGAGCCACGGCGTACGTGACTCTCGAGCCCTGCGACCACCAGGGCCGGACTCCGCCATGCACCGAGGCCCTGCTGGCGGCTGGTATCGCGCGTGTCTCGATCGGCATGCGCGATCCGAATCCCGGAGTCTCAGGTGGTGGGGCGGCGAAGCTCGCCGCAGAGGGTGTGGAGGTCGTATTCGCAGACGACCCCGCGCCCTTCGCCGAGCAGAACGAGGCCTGGTTACACTCGGTGACCGAAGGCACGCCGTGGGTGCAGGTGAAGGTTGCCCTCTCGCTGGACGGGCGTCCGGCCGCCCGAGCTGGACGGCGCCTTGCGATCACCGGACCCGAGGCGCTCTCGCTCACGATGCGCCTGAGGACTGCGGCCGATGCGATCCTGGTGGGCGCAGGCACCGTGTCGGCAGACGATCCGCTGCTCACCGTCCGCGACGATGAGGGCCGCCCTGCGGAGCGGCAACCCATGCGGGTGGTGCTCTGCCGGTCGAATGTTCCTTCGCCCGCGGCGGCCGTCTTCGCCGCCGACCAGCAAGCTGTGGTGCTCGCGAGCGATGTCGCCGACGAGAACGCGCTCGACGTCATTGCGCGTCGCGGTGTCCGGGTGCTGCGCTACTCGCTTCAAGACGGCCTCGCCGGCGCGCTTAGCGTTCTTGACGAGAACGGGGTCGTGCGCATCCTCGCCGAGACCGGTCCGGCTCTGTTCGGGGCGATGTGGAGAGAGGGCGTCATCGATGAGCTGGTGACGTACTATGCGGGTGGGGTGATAGGCGAGCAGGGGCTACCGCTCTTCGATGGTGACGGTCGCATAGAAGACGACCGTCTGGCGCGCGAGTTCGAAGCGCGCGAAGTGGGGATGATGGGTCCGGATGTTGTGGTCGCGTGGCGCCCGAGGGCGCGCGGCGCGGCGTAGGGAGGAGAGCGTCGGATGTTCACGGGACTCGTCGAATCGCAGGGCATAGTCACTCGCGTGGAGAGGCTCTCTGGCGGTGCACGACTGGAGGTGTACGCGCCCGAGTTCGGCCGAGATATGTCCATAGGGGACTCGGTTGCAGTGGATGGTGCCTGCCTCACCGTGGTGAAGTTCATCCGCGGCGCTTTCCTTGCCGACGTGAGCGAGGAGACGTTCTCCCGGACGACATTGGCAGGCTTCCAGCAGGGGTCGAAGGTCAACCTCGAGCGGGCGCTTAGGCTATCGGATCGCATGGGCGGGCACCTGGTAACCGGCCACGTGGACGCGATAGGCCGTCTGGAGGCAAAGCAGCCCGCCGGGAACTCCACCATCTATCGGTTCGCCGCTCCTCCCGAGGTGTTGCGCTACCTGGTGCCCAAGGGGTCGGTGGCAGTTGACGGCATCTCGCTCACGGTTGCCGAGATGCGCGACGGGCACTTCGCGGCCAGCGTCGTCCCGCACACCGAACAGGCGACGACGCTCGGTGAAAAACCGAACGGCGGGAGCGTGAACCTCGAAGCGGACGTGCTCGGCAAGTACGTGGAGCGGTTCGTCTCGCTGCATGTTGGCGGCGAGGCCGAGTCCGAGGACCCTCGCAGGGGTCTGGGCGAGATGCTCCGCGAGTGGACCGACGGGCGGTGAGCGGGTGATGGACCACTTAACCAGGGTGAAGGGGAGCGCTGCGGGGGGCCGTGGCGTCCTCGTTGAGGTGGAAGAAGCCGTCCGGCAGATACGCGACGGCCGGATGCTGATCGTGGTGGACGACGAGGACCGCGAGAACGAGGGCGACCTCGTCATGGCCGCCGAGAAGGTCACCCCCGAGGCGGTGAACTTCATGATCGTCCACGCCCGCGGTCTTGTGTGCCTGCCGATGACTGGCGAGCGTCTCGAGGAGCTGCGCATCCCGCCGATGACGAGCGAGAACACATCGGCGCAGCAGACCGCCTTCCACGTCTCGATAGGCGCCAAGGGAAGCATCACCACAGGCATCTCGGCCTCCGACAGGGCGGCGACGATCCTTGCGGCGGTCGACCCGGCCACTCGGCCAGAGGACATTTCGATGCCCGGGCACGTGTTCCCTCTGCGCGCCAAGCCAGGAGGCGTGCTGGAGCGTGCGGGGCACACCGAGGCCGCTGTGGATCTGGCGCGCCTCTCGGGTCTGAGTCCGGCGGGCGTCATCTGCGAGATCATGAATGCCGACGGCACCATGGCGCGCCGAGCCCAACTCGAGGTTTTTGCTGCCGAGCACGGGCTGTCGATCGTGACCGTAGCGGACCTCATCGGCTACCGTCGCAGGTCCGAGCGCCTCGTGGGGCGCACGTCGACCGTGCGAATGCCGACCGCGTTCGGCGAATTCACGGCGCACGCTTATGTATCTCTCCTCGACGACAGCACGCACATCGCGCTAACGGCAGGCGAACTCGG
Organism: uncultured Coriobacteriaceae bacterium; assembly: GCA_964633595.1. GTDB lineage: Bacteria > Actinomycetota > Coriobacteriia > Anaerosomatales > CAZWGV01 > CAZWGV01. The sequence goes on from CAZWGV010000022.1 coordinate 10,429, forward strand.
CGATGGTGAGGATGTGCTCGTCCGGGTCCATTCGGAGTGTCTCACCGGCGATGTCTTCCACTCGCGGCGCTGTGACTGCGGCGCGCAGCTGGAGGAAGCGATGCGGCGCGTCCAGAAGGCGGGTAGGGGAGTCATCCTCTACATCGTCGGGCACGAGGGCCGAGGGATCGGGCTGGCGAACAAGCTGCGCGCGTACGAGCTGCAGGAGCGCGGAGCCGATACGGTCGAGGCCAACGAGGCGTTGGGCTTTGCCCCCGACCTGCGGGATTACGGCATCGGCGCTCAGGTGCTAGTCGACCTCGGCGTTCGATCGATGCGGCTGATGACCAACAACCCCACGAAGATCGTGGGGTTGGAGGGGTACGGTCTCGAGGTGATCGAGCAGGTGCCGCTGGAGGTACCGGCGTGCGAGGAGAACATCGCGTATCTGCGCGCGAAGAGGGAGAAGCTCTCACACCGGCTGGACTTGGGCGCCGAGCGCCCGGCGAGGGAAGGGAACGAGAGATGAGCGTGTTCGAGGGTGACCTGATAGGAACCGGCTTGCGCGTCGGCATCGTGACGAGCCGCTTCAACGAGCTGCTGTCGACGCGGCTGCTCGACGGAGCGATGGACGCTCTGACCCGTCACGGAGTGGAGGGGGACGCCGTGGACGTGGCATGGGTACCCGGCGGCTTTGAGATCCCGCTCGCGGCACGTAAGCTCGCGGACAGCGGGCGCTACGACGCTGTGATCGCTCTGGGTGTAGTGATCCGAGGAGGGACGCCCCACTTCGAGTACGTGGCGACCGAGGTGGCCAAGGGGATAGCCGCGGCGTCAGTGGCTGCCGGCGTCCCGGTCATCTTCGGGGTGATCACTGCGGACACCATCGAGCAGGCGGTCGAGCGCGCCGGGACCAAGGCGGGCAACAAGGGCTGGGACGCCGCGCTCTCGGCCATCGAGATGGCCAACCTGATGAAGCGGATGGCGTAGGGCGCTTCATTGGGCCGAGAGGGGCGCCCGACCGGCCTGATGAGACCTTTGAGCAGGCAGAAGGGCGACGAAAGGCCCCGCGATGACGCGGGGCCTTTCTAGGAATCCATTGGGTCCTCGCCACCCTGTGGCTATCGACCTTGGACCTCCCAGGCTGTGCCTCGCCCGGGCGGCGGCCCGAGCGGGAGGCTCACGGTAGCAGAAGGCTCGGCACCGAACAAGCGACCCTGTGTTCGATTTGACGAGCGGCCCTCTGGGCTGGCGAGCGGTCCGGGTGACCTCTCTCGGTGCGCGCGAAGTGCGCGGCGCGGAGCGTGACGGCGAGCACAGCCGAGCAGCCGCGAGTAAGGAAGAGGAGAGTCCTAGCCGATACCAACAAGGGCAGGATTTCCGTGTCCCACCCGCACAGCCACGTGCACGAGAGGAGTTGCGCAATGCCGAGCGAGGCCCCGAGCGGGATCGAAACCGAGACGGGAACCCCCGAGATCGACGAACGGCAAGAGGGAGGGAACGGGGACGGCGAGGGGCGGTTCTCCGTTCTGGAAGTCTTCGGGCTGAAGCTCGAGGTTTCCAATCCGCGCATTGCCGAGCTCCTCACGATGGATGCGAAGGACGCGCTCAACACCGACTTGCGCGAACTCAGCGGACCGGGTGTTCCGGGTTCGCCTAGGGATCAGCTGAGCGAGGCGCTGCCCGAGGCCGTCATCAGTCCGTCCAGTCCTCACGACGAGGTACAGGCTCGCATGAGGCGCGAGTTCAGAGCGCGCACGGACCGTGTCGGCGAGTCGCTGGGATTCGACGTTCGCGCCGACGGTACGTGGGTGTCGCCGTCTGGTGTGGCGATACTGACGCGCGCCATCGAGCGGCCGCTCTCACTCGCGGCAGCCAGCCACTTCGTCTCCGAGATCGCTTCCAGGCGCGAGGCGGTGGCGGGGCCGGATTCCACGGCGCTCTTCGTGGTGGACACTCAGCAGAGCGCGGATGTCTTCAAGGTCGCGATCCGTCACGGACGCCTGTACGACGTGATGCGTACCGTCTCCATCGACAACCTTGAGCGCATCGCAGAACTGCTCCGTGTCGGGGAGATCGATCACTCCAAGGCGGTCGTGCTACTGGTCCCGCTCGCCAACATCGACGTGGGCGAGGTTCTGGCCGTCATCGGTGCGGTCGCGGACGAGGAGCCGGGCGAGTAGCAGGGTTCGCCCTCGGCCGGGACCCGCTGCCGATCAGGGGCCGCCAACGCTCGGAGGACCTGAGCAGCCGCACGCCACCCGCGCGTCCTTGACAGGGTGCCTCGTCGCGCCGTATGTTTGGCAAACCATACCGCAGAGGTAGGGATTGCGGGACACGTGGAGGCGCAGGTGCGGCTGACCGTCAAGAGTGAGTACGGCCTCCTGGCTCTGATAGAGCTGGCGTCGCGGCACGGGTCGGGTCCCGTGAGCGCGCGCGAGATGTCGGAGCGCCAAGGCATACCCGCCAAGTACCTGGAGCAGCTTCTCGTCTCGCTGCGCCGAGGAGGGCTGGTCTCGGCGGTACGCGGTGCCCACGGCGGGTTTGAGCTGGCTCGCTCTCCCGAGGCGGTCTCCGTGCTGGAAGTGGTCGAGGCACTCGAAGGCCCTCTCGCCCCAACCGTCTGTCAGGGCGGCAGGGAAGGCGAGTGCGGACGCAGCCACGCCTGTGCCGCCAGCGGTGTGTGGGAGCGCGCCACCGAGGCGCTCCGTGAGGTCTTCCAGAGCTGCACGCTCGCGGAGCTTGCGGCGGACCAGACAGCGCTGGACATCGCGGTCGCACGCGAGAAGGTGTGAGAGATGCCCGAGAATCTCTACCTCGACTACGCCGCCACCACTCCGGTCGACCCCAGGGTCGTCGAGGCCATGCTGCCGTTCTTCACCGAGCGCTTCGGCAACCCCAACAGCCTGTACGCGCTGGGCAGGGATTCGTATAAGGCGCTGGAAGACGCTCGCGCGAGCGTGGCGTCGTCGATCAGGGCGCGCCAGCCCGCAGAGGTCATCTTCACCAGCGGCGGCACGGAGTCCGACAACGCCGCGATCATCGGCATCGCGACCGCCGCCACCGAGCGCTCGGGCCGAGGACGCCACATCGTGGTCTCGGCCTTCGAGCACCACGCGGTCCTCGAACCCGCGGAGTGGCTCGGCAAGCGCGGATTCGATCTCACCGAGGTCAAGCCTCGCGAAGATGGCATTATCTACCCCGAGGACGTAGCCGAGGTGCTGCGCGACGACACGGCGCTCGTCTCGGTCATGCACGCCAACAACGAACTCGGCACCGTCCAGCCAATCGCCGAGATCGCCGAGGCTGCGCACGCCCGGGGCGCGTACATGCACACAGACGCTGCGCAGTCGCTGGGCAAAGTCGACTTTAATGTGGATGCCCTGGGTGTGGACGCTGCCACCTTCTCCAGCCACAAGATCTACGGTCCGAAGGGTGTCGGCGCGCTGTATCTGCGCCGAGGCACCCCGTTCGCGCCGTATCAGCTGGGCGGCGGTCAGGAGTCGCGCAAGCGGAGCGGCACGCAGAACGTGGCGGGGGCAGTGGGCTTCGCCACCGCACTCGCGCTGATGGACGAAGAGCGCCCCACGGAGGGACCGCGCCTGTCGGCACTGCGCGATCGGCTGATCGACGGCGTGCTCTCGCGCGTCGATAACACTGAGCTCAACGGTGACCGCGACCAACGGCTGCCCAACATCGCCAACATGATCGTGAAGGGTGTTGAGGGCGAGGCGATGCTGTTGCAGCTAGACGCCAAGGGGATCGCGGTGTCCACCGGCTCGGCGTGTTCGTCAGGCTCGCTCGAGCCCAGTCACGTACTGCTCGCGATCGGCCGTCCGCCCGAGCTCGCGCACGGGTCGCTGCGCGTGTGCGTGGGGCGCTGGACCACAGAGGAGGACGTGGACCGCTTTCTGGACGAGCTGCCTCCCATCGTCGAGCGCCTGCGCTCGATGTCGCCCGTGTATGCCAAGACGTTCGGCGCCGGATAGCCGCCGACCCCAACCAAGGAGCTGCCGTTGCTCTACAGCGAGAAGGTGATGGAGCACTTCCACGATCCGCGCAACGTGGGGGTGATAGACGACGCCGACGGGGTGGGAGAGGTAGGCAACCCGGTCTGCGGCGACATGATGCGCATCACCATCAAGGTGGACGACGATCGCATCAGCGACATCCGCTTCCAGACTCTCGGGTGCGGCGCCGCGATCGCCACCTCGTCGATCGTGACCGAGATGGCCAAGGGGATGACTCTGCAAGAGGCGGTGGCCATCACCAAGGCGGATGTGGCCGAGGAGCTCGGCGGCCTGCCACCCGCCAAGATGCACTGCTCCATCCTGGCAACGGACGGGCTCAAGGCCGCCGTGGATGACTACTTGGTGAAGTCGGACCGAGAGCCCATCTCGGGCGGTCTGGCGCACGACGACCCGCTCTTCGACCCGCACGCCCCGAGCCCAGACGGGGACTGAACGACACCCATGGCGCGCATCTGGGTCGCGATGAGCGGAGGCGTGGACAGCTCCGTATCAGCGGCCCTGCTCGCCGAGGAGGGTCACGAGGTCACCGGAGTCACCATGAAGCTCGTCAGCCCGGACGCCTCTGCGGGCGAGTGCCGGGCCGAGGCCGCCGCGCGCGACGCCGCGCGCGTGTGCGAAGCGATCGACATACCTCATGAGGTGGTCGAGTTGCGCGACGAGTTCCGTCGCCGAGTGGTGGAGACGTACCTCGACGGGCGCGCGGCGGGTACCACTCCCAACCCCTGCATCCGGTGCAACGACGAGATCAAGTTCGGCCTGCTTCTGGAGCACGCACTGGAAGCGGGCGCGAACCTGCTCGCGACCGGACACTACGCGCGTGTGGGACAGGATGCGCATGGTCCGAGGCTCGCCCGGGCAGCGCACGCCCCAAAGGACCAGTCGTACTTCCTCTACCGCCTTGGGAGGAAGCGGCTCGAATGTGTCGTCTTCCCGCTGGGGGAGCTGGACAAGGCCAGCGTCCGGGCGATGGCCGCCGAGCGCGGCTTGCCCGTCACGGGAGCCGACGAGAGTCAGGACGCGTGCTTCTTCGGTCCCGGTGGGCCGAGGGCACTGCTGGAAGCGGAGCGACCCGGAGCGCTGGAGCCGGGACCGGTGGTGGACCCGGACGACCAGAGGGTGGGAACACACCGAGGTGTAGGAGTGTGCACGATCGGACAGCGGAAGGGGTTTGGGCACGCGCCGGACGGCCCGTGGTATGTCACGGGAGTGGACGCGGGCGCCAACTGCATCCGCGTCGGTCCGGCCGAGGCTCTGGACACGCTCACGGTGAGGGTCTCGGACGCGACGTTTGATGTGGACGCGGAGGACACATTGGCGGCGTGGGAGGGCGTGCCCCTCACGTGCAAGGTGCGCTCGCGCGGGCCCGAGGTGGCGTGCACCATCGAGCGCTCGGGTCCCGAAGCGACCATCACGCTCGAGACGCCAGTCCGCGGCGCCGCTCCCGGTCAGGCAGCCGTCTGCTACGCGGGTGAGCTTGTGGTGGGCGGCGGTACGATCGCGGGGAGCGCGTGATGAGGCGAGAAGATGATCGATAGCCACGTGCACACCGCGCGTTGCCGTCACGGGGCGGGCACAGCGGCGGACGCCGTTCTCGCTGCTCGCGCCGTCGGAGTCACAGCCATTTCGATCACCGAGCACCTCCCGTTGCCCGACGGCTTCGACGAGGGCTATGCGATGCCCGCCGAGGAGCTGCCCGACTACATCGCCGAGGTGCTGGAGCTGAAGGAGCGATCAGAGGCGGGATCGCCCGAGGTCTTACTCGGGATAGAGGCGGATTGGATCCCGGCAAGGGCCGAGAAGCTCGCACAGGAGCTCGCCGCCTACCCCTACGACGTGGTCCTGGGCTCGGTGCACTTCATCGACGACTGGGCATTCGACGATCCTGAGCTCACGCACGCATACGAGAACTGGAGCCAGGAGTCGCTCTGGGAGCGGTACTTCGCCGAGCTCGTCACAGCGGCGCAGAGCGGACTCTTCGACGTGATGGCACATCCGGACCTGGTGAAGAAGTTCAACTTCCGTCCCGAGGCCGAACCGCTGGAGCTCTACGATGAGGTCGCGCGCGAGCTGGCGCAGACGGGTGTGGCCATCGAAGTGAGCACCGCTGGCCTGCGCAAACCCTGCGCTGAGATGTATCCCTCACAGGGCTTCCTGAACGCGTGCGGGAGGGCTGGCGTACTAGCTACCACGGGATCGGACGCTCACCGGCCGGAGGAAGTTGGGTACCGTCTCGAATCTGCTCACGAAGCGCTGCGTCTGGCGGGGTACCATAGTGTGGCACTCTTTCGAGGCCGTCACGTTGAGGAGCGTGGTCTATGAGCCCCACGGTGAGCGATGTGGTCCGGGCCGTGGGCGATCGCTTCCCTGAGGCCTGGGCCGAGCCGTGGGATCGAGTGGGACTGCTCGTTGGGGACCCTGCCGCTACAGTGAGCAGGGTCTTTGTGAGTCTGGACGCCACGCTCGAGACGGTCCGCCGAGCTGTCCAGTCCGGCGCCGAGGTCCTCGTCACACACCACCCCGCCTTCGTGGAGCCACTGAGAGTGGTCACTCCGGGCGGTGGGGCCGGAGCGGCAGCGGCGTTCGAGGCCGCACGGTCAGGCGTGGCGCTCGTTGCGGCGCATACCAACGTGGACCGGGGGACCACCGCCGCCGATGCGCTCGTTGAGGCGATCGGGCTGCCCGCCGGCGTACCCCTCGAGACCGGTCTGCAGCCCACAGCCGTGATCACCACGTTCGTGCCGACCGCAGCCGTGGACGCGGTCGTTGAGGCGATGCGTGCGGCCGGCGCCGGGCGCATCGGCGAGTACGAAGGATGCGCGCACGTGACATCCGGAGAGGGGCGCTTCACGCCTCGGCCGGACGCAACCCCGGCTGTAGGATCCGCCGAGGAACCCTCGCGCGAACCGGAACTCAGGGTTGAGATGGTGTGCCCTGAGGCGTTTGCAGCTGCGGTGGCCGAAGCGGCGGCGAACGCGTACCCCTACGAGGAGCCTGTGATCCTCACCTCGACGGGACACATGAGGCGAGGTGCCGCCCGGATGGGCAGGCTTTGCGAGATAGAGTCCGTCACGCTAGGTGCGCTCGCTGGGCAGGTGGGGGAGATGCTGGGGTGCGATCCCCGCGTGTGGGGCGATCCCGACGGCGAGATACGCCGAGTGGCGGTAGCCACCGGCTCGGCCAGGACGATGGTGCCCTACGCGGTGGCGGCGTCGGCCTCGGTCATGGTCTGCGGTGAGCTTAGGTATCATGATGCGCTGGATGCGGCCGCGAGCGGTGTGGCCGTAGTCGAAGCAGGACACGACGCCACGGAGTGGCCGCTGGTAGGGCCTCTGGCCGAGGCGGTAAGGAATACAGCGGGTCTCGACGCGAATGCGGTGGTCGAGGATTCACCCAACGTCCGCTGGTGGACCCCATAGGAGAGCGGATGGATGTAACTGAGGTCTTGGTTCGCCTGCAGGAAGCTGACACGGCCGAGGCTCGGGCCCGCCGAAGGCTGGAGGAGATGCCCGAGAAGCAGGCCATTCTGGCCTTGCGGCGCAAGATCGAGGAAGCGCAGACGGTCAAGTCCAAGGTTGAGGCCTATCTTGGGCAGGTAGAGCGGGCACTCTCACGGCAAGAAGACGACGTCGCCCAGCTGAACGAGAAGATCGAGGCCGAGGGCGCCAAGGTTCTCTCGGGCAAGATCACCAATCCGAAGGAACTCCAGAACATCAGCCGCGAACTCGATTCGCTCAAGCGCAGGCGCGAGACGCTCGAGAACCAGGCGTTCACGCTGATGGAGAAGCAGGAGGCGGGGCGCGAGCAGGCCTCCAAGGTGGAGACGGCTCTGGCCGAGCTGGCCGAGCGCGAGGCCAAGCTGGTGGAGGAGTTCAAGCAGATCGGCGGGTCGCTTCAGTCCGAGATCAACAGTCGCGAGCGTCGCCGGAAGGAACTCGCCGGCATGCTCACAGACGAGCTGCTGCGCCGCTACGAGGCGCTGTGCCAGTCGAAGAGCGGCATCGCCGTAGGAGTGCTGGAGGGCGGGCAGTGCACGGCCTGCCGATTCGAGCTGCCGGCGGAGTCGGTGAAGACTCTGAAGGGCGGTGCAGACCTGGCCACGTGTCCCACGTGCAAGCGGATCCTTGTCATCAGGGTGCATGAGGAGGCCGTCGAGCAGTGACCGCCTTCGTCCTTCGCACCGACGGCGGGGCTCGCGGGAACCCAGGCCCGGCGGGCGCGGGCTGGGTGCTCGAGAACCCGGATGGGGGCGTGGTGGCTTCGGGCGGCCGGTACATCGGCGTTACCACCAACAACGTCGCCGAATACGAGGCACTGCTCTTGGGTCTGGAGTGTGCCCTGGAGCGCGGCGTGAAGGACTTACGTGTGTTCTCCGATAGCGAGTTGGTGGTACGGCAGCTCACTGGCCGGTACCGGGTGAAGCACGAGAACATGAAGCCGCTCCACGCGCGCGCGATGACCCTGATCGGGAACTTCGGTAGCTGCTTCATCCAGCACGTGGAGCGGGCTCAGAACGCCGCCGCCGACGCTCTCGTGAACGAGGCCATCGATACGCGGGCGAACGTGGGCGACGCCACGTGCAGTGCCGAGGGCGGCACCGGGCGTCGGACGGCCCTGTTCGAGGACGTCTGAGGGGGTCGAGGCCGTATGTACGCGCTGACCGTCCGCTGCCACTTCGATGCCGCGCATGCGCTTCACGGTTACCAGGGCGAGTGCCGCGAGCTGCACGGGCACACGTGGGACGTTGAGGTCACCGTGGAGGGCGCAGAACTCGACGACGTCGGCATCGTGTATGACTTCAAACGTCTCAAGGAAGACCTGCGCGCCGTGCTGGATCGATTCGACCACGGATACCTGAACGAGATCCAACCGTTCGATGAAGTGAATCCAACCGCCGAGCACCTGGCGCGGGTTGTCTTCGGCGAACTCGAAGGCGTGGTGGGCGCGGGCGTGCGCGTTGTCGAGGTAGCCGTGTGGGAGTCGCCGATCGCGAAAATCGTCTACCGGCGCTGAGGTCTGCGCGCGGGGGGGCCGAGGGGGTTGCGCGCGGCGGGGTTTGCACGGCGGCGGGGTGCGGTTCCGGCGCGTCTCGCGCACGGCGAAAGCCGGCCGCCAGAGAACTCTCAGGGAATAGAGATGTCCCGAGAAACCTTGCCTGCGGGTTCCGTACTAACCAGCTTCCCGTTTCCCACCCTTGAACCCCCGCTTGTTCGGGGCAACTCGCGCTGTCCCCGCGCTCCCGGCGACTCTCCGGCGGCTACTGGTACGCTGGTTTTCAAGAACCGCTCGACTCGACTTCTCGGGACAAGAACGACGATACGCCAACGTTTTCGGGGGGTCAAGCGCTTTTTCGCCGTTTTGGCGACTTTGTGCCTACCGGTCGCATTCGGCGACGTAAGGCCACAAGGCGGTGCTGAAAGGTCATGCCTACACTGACACCTACCGTCCGTCGGACGTGAGCGCGCAGATTAGTGTAGACTATCTGCAGGAGTTCGCTCTGCAGCACGCCGACAGTGAGCGAAGGTGTCCCGACGAAGGAGGCGACGCATGCCGAGCGCCACTCTGGAGGAGTATCTCGAGACCATCTTCAAGCTCGGCGAGCAGGGCGAAGTACGCCCCAAACAAGTCGCCGACGCTCTCTCCGTATCGGGCCCCACAGTTACCGCCACACTCAAGCGGCTGCAGTCGCAAGGGCTGATCAGCAGGCCCCGCGGGGGAGTGTCTCTCACCAAGTCCGGGCGCGATCAAGCGGTCGACATCATCCGCCGCCACCGCCTCGCCGAGCGTTTCCTGGTGGATGTGCTCGGCCTATCGTGGGACGAGGTCCACGAAGAGGCTTGCATGCTGGAGCACGCACTGTCACCCAGGGTCCAAGAGGCGCTGGAGGGCTTCCTCGATCATCCGGACATGTGTCCTCACGGCCATCCGATCCCAACGGCCGACGGCGAGATCGCCGAGGTGGAGGGCACGCCGCTCGCCGACGTGCCGCCGGGAGAGGCGGTCGTAGTGGTGCAGGTGGAGGAGGGCGACGACGAGCTGCTGTCCTACCTGGGCGCGCTGGGCCTCCTCCCGGGGGAGAAGGTGCTGATCAGGGACGTCGCGCCGTTTCGCGGTCCGCTCATGGTCGAGGTCTCCGATTCGCGCTACGCGATAGGCCGAGAGGTGGCCGAGAAGATCCTGGTGCGGGCTGCGGATGCCCGCTGAGGGTTCTGGCGGGGGCGGCGAGTCCCGCCGGCCGGGCCTGCTGCACGGGCATCATGCCGCGCGAGGCCCCGTAGAGCTGCCGGACATCGAGGCCGACGCCGTGGTGGCGGTGCTCGGCAATCCAAACGTGGGGAAGTCGACGCTCTTCAACCGCCTCACGGGACTGGACGTGCTCACCGCCCACTACCCGGGCAAGGCGCCAGACGTGCACGTGGGTGCCACTCAGCTCGACTCCGCCACGATGGTGCTGGTTGACCTGCCCGGCGCCTATGCGCTCGGCGGCGGGGCTGACAGCCACTGGGTGGCCAGGACGGCGCTCTTCGACATCGAGCCCGATGTGGCGCTGGTGGTCGTGGACGAGACGAACATGTCCCGCAATCTACGGTTCGTCCTGCAGGTGCTGGAGACCGGCTACCCCACGGTGGTGGCGCTGAACCTCCACGACGAGGCCGAACGCGCGGGCATCGTGGTCGATCCGGTGGCGCTCACCCACGAGCTCGGCGTGCCGGCGGTGCCGATCGTCGCCAGCAGCGGGCTTGGTGTGGACGCGCTGATGGAGCTCGTGGTGGACGTGGGTCGCCGAGGGGCGGGGCCGGCGCAACCCGTGCGCTACGGTGAGTGGGTGGAGGCGGCCATCTCGGCGGTGGAGAGAGCGATCATCCCTCTGGCCGAGAAGCCATTCGGGCTTTCGGCCCGGGGCGTGGCGATACAGCTTTTGGAGGGCTTCGAGGACGTCGCGGGGGCGGTGTCGGAGACCGAGGGTGGCGGCAGTGTGGCGGTGGTGACGTCGCACGCCCGCCGCACGCTGGGAGAGGCCACCGGCCAGCCGCCGGCGATCGCTATCGCGGCCGAGAGGCAGAGCGCGGCCCGGGCGATAGCGGCTCGCGTGATGACGGCGCGCTCGGGTCGGCGAAGCGTGGCGGGGCGGCTGCTCGACGTGACCACCTCGGCGATCACCGGGATACCCATCCTGCTCGGCGTCCTGTTGGGCGTGTTCGGGCTGCTCTTCTTCGTAGGAGAGGCGCTGGCGTCGGCGTTCTCGGGCGCGTGGGGGGCATGGGTGTCGCCCCTGATAAGCGCGGCCGTGGAGGCGACAGCGGGGGAGGGCCTTCTCGCAAAGGTGCTGCTCTGGGGTGCCGACGCAGGCGTGGAGGCGTCGCTCTCGATCGGCCTGCCATACATCCTCACGTTCTACGTGCTGCTGGGCGTGCTCGAAGACAGCGGCTATCTGGGGTCGGTGGCGTTCCTGGCCGACAGGGCGATGCACCGCTTGGGCCTTCATGGGCGCGCCGTGGTGCCTCTGGTGGCGGCCGCGGGCTGCAACGTGCCGGCGGTGCTCTCTGCGAGAACGGTTCAGTCCGAAAAGGAGCGGCGGATCACCGCCACGCTGGCCGCGATGGTGCCCTGCAGCGCGCAGACGGCCGTGATCCTGGGCGCCGTGGCGCACTTCGTAGGCTGGATGCCCGCAGCGGGGGTCTTCCTGGTGGCGCTGGGTGTGGCGGGGAGCGCGGGTGTGCTGCTGAGCCGCACGTCGAGCGGGTATACCGGCGGCCTGGTGATGGAGATGTTCCCGTTCAGAAAGCCCGCCGTCCGGGCGGTGGGGCGAAAGGCGTGGGGGCACTTCCGCGAGTTCCTCACCGTGGCGATGCCCATCGTCATCGTGAGCAGCGTGGTGCTGGGCGTGCTCTACGAGACCGACACGATCTGGCGGCTCACGGGACCGCTGGAGCCGGTGGTGGGCGGGATCTTGGGTCTGCCGGCGGTGGCGGGACTCACCCTGCTGGCCGGTCTGGTCAGAAAGGAGCTCGCGCTCCAACTGCTGGTGACGCTGGCTGTGGCGAGCATGGGCAGCGGGGCCGAGCAACTCACGGCGTTCATGACCCCCACCAACCTGTTCGTGTACGCCCTGGTCAACACGGTCGCCTTCCCGTGCGTCTCCACTATCGCGGTGCTGTGGCGGAGCGTTGGAGCCCGCTACGCGGTGCTCGCGATGGTGGGCACGGTGAGTGTGGCGATCGCGCTGGGGGGCGCGTTCGCGCGGATCCTGCCCGCGCTGGGGTGGGCGTAGGAGTTCTCGGACGCTCTTGGCGCCGGCTGGCGCCCCCTCCCTATGTCATAGCGGCGTTGTATAGCGAACACACGTTCGATATACTGGAGCACGGGCGGTCCCCAGCGCCGCAGGGTTCGGCTGACCGAGCCGCAGAGCTCTCTGCGCTGGAAGGCCGTCCCGACGTCACCCCCGCGTCGGGAGAGCGCCGATACAAGTGGGCCGGAACGCCGCCATCAAACGCCACGAGCTGCACCCAGAGGGCCAGCCGATGGACCTATTCGCTGCGGCCGAGGGCGGTCGGGGCAGACTACCGGTCATCCTGGAGATCTTGAAGAGCCCGTGGGTGGTGAGAGCGTCCGAGCTGGGGTCGCGTCCCGGAGAGGAGGCCACAAAAAGACTTTCCGAGAAGATAGAGGTCGCCTGGAACGGTGATCGGGCGGTGCCGTCGGCCTTCAGGTGGCGCGGCCGGCGCTATCTGCTGGACGCGCTCGTGCAGCGCTGGGTGGTTGAGCGCTACTGGTGGGATCCGCGCCGCCGCGTTAGCCGCCGCTGCTTTCGCGTGCTCGCGCGCGGGGGCGTCTACGACCTTGCGTACGACCGGCTGGAGCGCGTCTGGCTGCTCGTCGGCGTGCTCGACTAGGCGGTGAGCCGCCGTGGCCGCCCCCTTCGTCCACCTCCACGTCCACTCCCGCTTCAGTTTCATGGACGGCGCGGCCGACCTTGACGCGCTCGTCACCCGTGCCGCCGAGCTGGGCATGCCGGCGATCGCGCTCACCGACCACCAGGGGCTCTACGGCGCCGTGCGCTTCTACCGAAAGGCGCTGGACGCGGGCGTCAAACCCATCGTGGGCGCCGAGGTGGTGGTGGCCTCGGCGGGCATCGCGGGGAACGAGGGCGACGAGCCGCCCGAAGAACGCCTTCCCACGCCCGCGCCCGTGGGCTTTGGCCGAGCTGCGGGCGCAGGCTTCCACCTCACGCTGCTCGTCAAGGACATCACCGGCTACCGCAACCTCTGCCGGTTGATCTCTCGCGCGCACGTGCGCTCGCGAGAGGGGTGGTCGGTGGTGTGCCCAAGCGACATCGAGCGGCTCTCGGAGGGGCTGATCGGCCTTTCGGGCTGCCCGAATGGCGAGGCGGGCGCGGCGGTGCTCGCTCGCCAGCCGTGGCGCGCACGAGAGGCGCTCGCGAGACTGGCCCGCTGTTTCGCGCCCGGCGACTTCTACGTGGAGGTCATGAACCTGCTGGAGCCCGAGAGCCCGCACTATGTGGCCACGCTCACGGAGCTGGCCGACGCGCTAGAGCTGCCCGTGGTGGCCACAAACGACGTCCACTACGTGCGGCCCGAGGAGCATCGCATCCATGACGTGCTCGCCGCGGCGGGCGCGTGCACCGAGCTGCCGGGGCCCTACCGTCGGCTCAACGCCGAGCGATGGCTGAAGCCGGCGAGCGAGATGCGGCGGCTGTTCGGGGGCGGGGGGAGCGGCGGTCGCAGCGGCACCTGCGGCGCGGGGCGCAACAGCGGCGCCCGCGGCCCGAGCACCGCCCGCCCCGCCGGCACCCTCACCCGCGCCTGCGACGCCACCCTAGAGATCGCCGAGCGCTGCAACCTCGACCTCGGCCTCGGCGAGTTCCACTTCCCCAGCGTCGAGGTCCCGCGTGGCGAGACGCCGTACTCGGTGCTCGCCAAGGAGTGCTGGCGTGGGCTCGAAGACCGCTACCGCCCCATGACGCCCGAGGCGATGGGGCGCCTGCAGCACGAGCTCGCCGTCATCCACGACCTAGGGTTCGCCGAGTACTTCCTCATCGTCAAAGACATCGTGGACTTCGCCCGCTCACGCAACATCCGCTGCAGCGGGCGGGGCAGCGCGGGCGACAGCATCGTCACCTACGCGCTGGGGATCACCGACGCCGACCCTGTGGCCCACGACCTGCTCTTCGAGCGATTCCTGAACCCCGCGCGCCGCCAGATGCCCGACATCGACGTGGACTTCTGCTCCAAGCGCCGCGACGAGGTCACCGACTACATCTACGAGCGCTTCGGGCGCGAGCACGTGGCGATGGTGGCCACCGTCAACACCATGACCGCGCGTAGCGCCGTGCGCACCGTCGCGCGCGCGTTCGGCTATCCGATCGAGGAGGTGAACCGCCTCTCGCGCCACCTGCCGTGGGTGCGCGCCAGCAACATCCGCGAGGTGCTGGCCACATACCCCGAGTGCACCAACCACCCGCTGCGGGAGGATTCCCGTGCCCTCCTCCTCGACCTCGCCGAGCAGCTAGACGGCTGTCCGATGCACCTGGGCACGCACCTGGGCGGCTTCATCATCACGCGCGAGCCCGTCGACACGTGGACCCCGCTGCAGTGGGCGGCCAAGGGCGTGGTGGTCTCGCAGTACGACAAGGACGACATCGAGGCGCTGGGGCTGGTGAAGATGGACATCCTGGGGCTCAGGATGCACTCGGCGATCAGCCAGGCGGTAGAGCTCGCGCGCGCCCGCGTGGGCGAGGCAGCCGTGCCCGAGCCCTTCACGCTGCCCAAAGACGACCCTCGCGTATGCGACATGATCGCCCGCGCGGACACCGTCGGCGTCTTTCAGCTGGAGTCCAGCGGGCAGCGAAACCTCGCGCAGCGCTTACAGCAGCGCACGTTCGAGGACATCATCGCGGCGATCTCGCTTTTTCGCCCCGGGCCGCTCGAGGCCGAGATGATCACGCCCTTCATCCGCCGCCGCCACGGCATCGAGCCTGTGCACGTGCCGCACCCGGCGATGACGCCCGCGCTCGAAGACACCTACGGCGTCATCATCTACCAGGAGCAGGTGCTCAGAGTGGCCGAGGCGGTGGCCGGCTTCGGCCTGGCCGAGGCGGACTCGCTTCGCCGCGCGATGACGAAGGGCCGCAGCCGCGAGGAGATGGAGCGCATCAAGGCGCACTTCATCGAGCGCGCGACAGGCCGCGGCGTAGACCGCGAGGTGGCCGAGGAGGTCTTCCGGCAGCTCGAGGGGTTCGCCGCGTACGGATTCTGCAAGGCGCACGCGGCGTGCTTCGCGGTGGTGAGCTACGCGAGCGCGTGGCTGAAGACCTACTTCCCGGCCGAGTTCGCCGCGGCGATCTTGAACAACGAGCCAATGGGCTTCTACACATCGCGCCTGGTGGTGAACGACGCGTGCCGGGCGGGCATCGCGATCTTGCCGCCGCACGCAAACGCGTCGGCTGCCGGCTACACCGTGGCCGAAGACGGCCGAGCGATCCGGGTGGGGCTCGCTGACATCCTGCATCTGACCGCACGCACGCGTGAACGCATCGTTGCCGAGCGGGGCGTGCGCCCCTTCCGCGACTTAGCCGACTTCCTTCGTCGCACCCGCGCCGAGGAACCGGAGGCGAAAGGCCTCGTGAGGGTGGGGGCTTTGGATGGGCTCGGGGTGACCGAGGAGGGGAGGCCGCCCACCCGCGACGAGATGCTCGCTCTGCTGCCTGAGCTGAAAGCCGTTCTCGCGCGGGGGAGCGGGGGAGCGGGGGCTGGCGCGGCCGGGGGCGGAGCGGGCGCCGACGACGTGCTGGTGCTCGCGCCGGGACCCACGCGGCCGATCGAGGACGCGACGCACCCGAGCGGCTGGAAACCCGCCCGCCGCCTGGGCGCCGAACTCGAGGTGTGCGGGCTTGCGCTCACGTGCCACCCGCTCTCGCTCGCGCGCGCGGACCTTCAGGCGCGCGGGGTGGTGTGGGCGCGCGACCTGCCCTCGCTATCCGACCGCGCGCGCGTTGTGGTGTGCGGCGTGCGCGAGCGGGCGCAGACGCCCAGGACGCGCTCGGGCAAGCGCACGTGCTTCCTTACGCTGGAGGACCCCACCGGCTTGCTGGATGTGGTGGTGTTCGAGGATGCGCTGGCGCGCAGCGGTGAGGCGATCGTCAAGCACCGCGCGTACGTGGTGGAAGGGACGCTCCAGAACAACGCCGAGCGGGGAGTGGCGGTAGTGGCCGACGTCGTGCGCGGCTACGTGGTGCGGGTGGACGGGAGCGGGGAGCCGGTGCGGATGCGCAGGGGAGTGCCGAGCGGCCCGATGGGGCCTGCGCTCGGAGGACCGGGTGTGCCGGAGGAGGAGGCGTGGGCGGAGGTGGGGGCGAGGTAAGGAAGCGGGAAGCTGGGCGAGCCACCATGGCGTCGACGTCCACCAAGGCGCACGGTCTTGCAGAGTGATACTGCCGGTAGTACTATCGGAGTCGCAAGTGACCCGAATCCAGAAGTTGCTCGATGACATCCGTTCCAACCCATGTGCGGTCAGATTCGCGGATCTTCGCCGCGTTCTGGAGCACAACGGCGTGGCGGTTCGCGAGGGGAAAGGCAGCCATCGTGTCGCGGAGCGTGGCGGCGAGCTCTACACCATCAAGGATCCTGGGGCCGGCGCGTACGTGCATCCGAAGGCGGTGAAGCACTGCCTTCGGACTGTGGGACTAGGTCGTCGGCGGCAGGCGGAGGAGAGACAAGATGAGCAGCCGGGAGACACGGATGCGGGAGTACATGGTGCTCGACTACCCGATCGAGGTCACTCGGGACGAACTTGGGTACTTCGTCCGTATCCCCGACCTTCCGGGCTGTGAATCGAACGGCGACACGCTGGATGAGGCGATCGCCTCGATCAACGAAGCCAAGGAGGCTTGGATCGGGGCCGCGTTGGACGCCGGAGCTGACATCCCGGTCCCAAGGGGCGAGGACGACTACAGCGGCAAGTTCGTCGTCCGCGTGAGACCCTCGATACACCGAGATCTCGTGCGGATCGCCGCAATCGAGGGAATCAGCCTGAACGCTTTCGTCGCCACCGTGCTCGCCAAAGAGACCGGCCGGTTCTCGGAGGTACCCAGCCGCAAGACTCACCGTTCAACCCCGAGGACGTTCGCCGGAGGCGCGTCCTGACGTTGGCGGGGGCGGGGCGACGTGTCCGTCAGCGACGTAGCCGCCGACGGACGTCACAGGGATCAACCGCGGAGTCTACGGCCCACATGGTCATGGCCCGACCAGACGCACCTCGTCCTGCTCGAACCAATCTCGAGATCGGCGGTTCACGAGTATCCCTCGATCCTCCACCCAGCGGTTCGGGCCATGGTCCGAAGGGGCGATACCCGGCGGACTGGGACTAGGGACGCGAGGATGGGACGTCGGTATACTGGGATTACGGAGGTGGCGAGCTCGTGGGTGCGATGCTGACGACCGATGATGCGATCCTGCGCGAGGCGGTGCGTTTGCTCGTCTTGGAGCTGAAGCCGACGCGCGTCTACCTGTTCGGGTCCCGCGCGCGCGAAGCGGCCTCACCGGAAAGCGACTACGACTTCTTCGTGGTCGTCCCGCCCAGCGACGAGCGCCCCCTGAGGCGCGCCCAACGAGCCTACAAGGCCCTGCGCGGGCTGGGTATCCCGAAGGACATCGTCGTCACAACCTCAGACCGCTTCGAGCGCATGCGGCACCTCGAGGCCTCCTTGGAGCACGAGGTGGCCACCGAAGGTCTGCTCCTCCATGGATGACGCCCTGCGCGAGCTCGTCGACGGCTGGCTGGCGAAGGCCGAGGTCGATCTCAAAGCTGCGCACCGGCTGGAACCGCAAGCCGACGAAGAGGACTACGAGCCGGCCTACCTCGACGCGGCGGCATTCCACCTGCAGCAAGCGGTCGAGAAAACGCTGAAGGGCTACCTGGCGAGCAGGTCGGTCGGCTTCAGGAAGATCCACGACCTCGGGAAGCTGCTGAGCCTCGCAAAGGAGGTCGACTCGGACTTCGACACCATAGTCGCGGCTGCGGACATACTCGCACCGTTCGCCGTTGAGGTCAGGTACCCCGGGGACTGGGGTGAACTCACCAGCGACGAGTACGCCCAGGCGAAGGCGGCCGCCGAGGAGATCGTCGGGTTCGTATCGGCGCGGCTGGGATACCGAACGGTCGAATGATCGTGGGCCGCAGGAATCGACTGGTTCACGGCTGTCCATCGATCCTGGACCCAGCGGTCTGGGCTATCACCCCGGGATGACGCTCCGGAGCAGCGGGCGGCAGGCGTAGCCTTTCACAGGGGATTGCTGCGGCAGCCACTGAGATCCACATCTCCGCACGGGTCGCGATTCCCTGTGGCCGCTGGAGGTATAATCCCCGTACCGTACCCGTCGGAAGCGAGGTGGATAGGGTGCCGAAGAAGAGCCAGCACGTGGTTCCGCACTCCGGCGGATGGGCGGTCAGAAAGGAAGGGGCTGACCGAGTCACATCAGTTCACGGCAGCAAGCGACAAGCTACGGACGCCGCGCGGAAGATAGCTACGAACCAGGGGGCGGACATGGTGGTCCATCGCAAGGATGGCACAATCGCCGACCGATCCACCCCGAAGAAGTAGACTCCGGCGGCGCGCGTGACGGTCTTTGTCCTGGGGGCGGGAGCTACCAGGGGCGCGAGCTTCGTTGACTGCGAGAGGGATCCGTGCGTCCCACCTCTAGACGCGGACTTCTTCGTCCAACTTCAGCGGATTCAGAACCCCAAGCACTCGACGACTACCAAGAACGCTCCAGGATCTGAACCGTCTGTTCGGAACTACCCGCCACATCACGCTCGAGACCGCGTTCTCGACGGTTGAGACTACGCTTCGCCTGGTGCGTACGGCGGAGGAGACCACCGACTTCACTCTGGCAGAGCTCCAGTCCATGAGGTCGAATCTCCTGCAAGCGGTTGCGGCGGTACTCGAGGAGGCACTGACCGAGACCCACGATGGACGGGGCAGCCGGGTCCTTCTGCGCTGTACGCACCACGAAGCCCTTGTTGGCCACCTGCAAGCCGGGGACACCATCATCAGCTACAACTACGACTGCCTCATGGACTGCTCGTTGAGAACTGCCGGGGCCAACCGCTGGAACGCCTATTATGGATATGGGCTGAAGTCACTGGCCGAGCAGGACAAACTTGGACAACACCCGTTCTGGAGCCCGGACAACGACGTCGCGGCTGAGCAAGAGACAGCGTACCTACTCAAGCTTCACGGATCACTGAACTTCCAGCGTGCAGATGCGGGCGGAATCCGGCTAAAGATCCGGCCATATACCCGGCAACGAGGTGACTTGAACTTCGAGATCATAGCCCCGGAACCGCAGAAGCCCTTCGACGAGGGTCTGTTCAGACCCCTGTGGCAACACGCGAGCCGCGCGGTGAACGCTACCTCATCGATGGTTCTGATCGGCTATTCGTTCCCGCAGACGGACCTCCACTCCGCGGCCCTGTTCAGGTCAAGCGTCGGTGCCGGGGCGCTCAGGAAGCTCACGATAGTCAACCCAGACGACACTGCGAGGAGTCGGGCTATCGATGTGTTGCGCCGAGGGCTCGCCAAGACCACTCGCATCATCGAGTTCGATACGTTTCGAGAGTTCGTCAGGGCACCCCGCGCGCTCTGGGGAAGCTAGTCGTCGACCCAGAGCAAGGACTCACCGTGGTCGCTCGTTGAACGCTTCTCCGCAGCCCAGTGAGCGCATCCTCTCGCTCCGACCACGCGACAAGTGCCGAACGCTCGGGCTATCCTATTGTGGGCCTCACGCACCGCCCACGAGTCCGTCTCCGACCCCTCGGGAGCCGCATGCCTCGTCAAGCGCGCGTCAAGAAGGACAGCGCGGCCACCGTCGGCTTCGAGGCCCTGCTATGGGCCGCGGCCGACGCGCTGCGCAACAACATGGACGCTGCCGAGTACAAGCACGTGGTACTGGGGCTCATCTTCCTGAAGTACATCTCCGACGCCTTCGAGGCGAAGCACGCCGAACTCTTGGCTGAGCGCGCCGAAGGCGCCGATCCCGAGGATCCGGACGAGTACAGGGCAGCCAACGTCTTCTGGGTGCCGAAGGAGGCGCGCTGGGCGCACCTGAAGGCGAACGCCCCGCAGCCGACAATCGGGAAGACCGTTGACGACGCGATGGCGGCGATCGAGCGCGACAACCCGTCGCTCAAGGGAGTGCTCCCGAAGGAATACGCGCGCCTCGGACTCGACAAACAGCGGCTCGGGCAGCTCATCAACCTCGTCTCCGACATCGCGCTCGGCGACGAGGCCGCGCGCGCCAAAGACACGCTGGGGCGCGTCTACGAGTACTTCCTGTCGCGCTTCGCGAGCGCAGAGGGCAAGAAGGGCGGCCAGTTCTACACGCCCACGCACGTGGTGCGCGTGCTCGTGGAGATGCTCGCGCCGTACAAGGGGCGCGTGTACGACCCGTGCTGCGGGTCGGGCGGCATGTTCGTGCAGTCCGAGAAGTTCATCGAGGCGCACGCGGGCCACCTGGGCGACATCTCCATCTACGGACAGGAGTCGAACTACACCACGCGGCGGCTGGCCAAGATGAACCTCGCCATCCGCGGTATTGACGCCCAGATCGCGCACGGCGACACGTTCCACGCCCATGCGCACCCAGATCTCAAAGCCGACTACGTGCTCGCCAACCCGCCGTTCAACGACAGCGACTGGCGCGGCGAGCTGCTACGCGACGACAAGCGCTGGGTCCACGGCGTGCCGCCTGCGGGCAACGCGAACTTCGCGTGGGTGCAGCACTTCCTCTACCACCTCGCGCCGGGCGGCGTGGCGGGCTTCGTCCTCGCTAACGGCTCGATGAGCTCGAACACATCAGGCGAGGGGGAGATCCGCAAGAACATCATAGAAGCCGACCTGGTGGACTGCATGGTGGCGCTGCCAGGCCAGCTCTTCTACTCGACGCAGATCCCGGTGTGCCTGTGGTTCCTTGCGCGCGACCGGTCCAACCATCGCTTCCGCGATCGCC
>CAZWGV010000023.1:0-31029 GCA_964633595.1 uncultured Coriobacteriaceae bacterium
TGAGCACGTTGGGGATGTCAGCTTCGTGTTGTTCGACGAAACCACTCACGCGACCTACCGGGAGGCGCTGGAGCTTATTGAGAGGTAGCCGACGGCTGGTGATAGGATGGTCGGGTCGCGGGTCAGCGGAGAAGCCTGCGGACTGGTGGTAGGCGAAGCAACAGGGAGTGAGTCTGTGCCCAAGGCAGAGCGCGATTACAGTCTGGGCGAGGAGATCGCCAACAGCGTCACCCATGGCCTCGGAGCGGTGCTCTCTATCGTCGGCCTTGTGGCACTCATCGTGCTGGCGTCGCGCGCAGGCGATGCGCGGCATATCGTCAGCGCAACTGTCTTCGGAGCCGCTCTTGTGCTGCTGTACCTGAGTTCGACCCTCTACCATGCGCTGACGGCTCCGCGTGCGAAGAGGGTCTTCAAGACGCTGGACCAC
The DNA here is from genome assembly GCA_964633595.1 of uncultured Coriobacteriaceae bacterium. Taxonomy (GTDB): domain Bacteria; phylum Actinomycetota; class Coriobacteriia; order Anaerosomatales; family CAZWGV01; genus CAZWGV01. The sequence continues at coordinate 428 of CAZWGV010000023.1, forward strand.
GCAGTCATCTACCTGCTGATAGCCGGCACCTATACGCCCTTCACCTTGCTCGTTCTGCGCGGGAGGACAGGCTGGATGCTCTTCGCGCTAGTGTGGGCTCTAGCGATCGGCGGAGTCGTGCTGGAGGCGCTGTGGCTGGACCGTTCCCGGCTGCTGTCTGTGCTCCTGTACGTGGCGATGGGATGGGTTGTGGTGTTCTTCGCTCGGCCACTTTCGGCGGCGCTGCCGGGGGCAGTGCTCGGCGCTCTCGTGATCGGCGGGGTCACCTACACTCTGGGGACCATCTTCTATAGCCTCAAGCGGGTCCCGTACATGCACGCGGTGTGGCATGTGTTCGTGCTCGCGGGCAGCGCATTCCACTTCGCGGCTGTCGGCGCGGCGTGCTCGGGCATTGGGGGATCGGCATGAGGAAGCTCATGATCGTGATCGCATGGGCTGTGGGCGGCCTGGTTGTTGCCCTGCTGCTAGCGCATGTCGCGTTTCCCCGCGTTCATCCATCGCAGCCTCGGCCCGAGAATCACCTTCCGGGGCCATGCTGGGCCTGCCACTTCGTAAGCGGGTCGGCGCCGATCGTGACCGAGTGACACTCCGCACATGCGTGCGGGTCGGCCGAGCCACACGGTGTCCAACAGCTAGCGCTCCAGCGACGGCCGGTTTCGGTCCCCGGTATTCGAGTACCCGCGTTGCTCCCAGTAGCCGCGGAACTCAACGTCGTCTGAAAGCTCGATCTCCTCGATCCACTTGATCCACTTGTAGCCCCACTTGTCCTCGGCTACCAGCTGGAATGGGAACCCGCGCTCCGGTGGCAAGACAACCTCATTCATCTTGAAGGCCATCATTATCGGCTTCTCGGTGACGTATTCCACCGGGAAGGATGTCGAGTAGCCGTCGTGCGCGCGAAAGATGATGACTTTGGCCGAGGGCTGGACCCCGGCTCGGGCGAGCACGTCGCGCATCAAGACGCCCTCCCACAGGATATCGACCCCCCAACCCTCAACGCAGTCAAGCCTGACGACCTTCTTGTAGCGGCGATGCTCCTGCCGGTGTGTTGCACGTCGGCTCCATGAGAACGTCTCGGACCTGAACGCAGGCAACCGAGAACATGAGCGCTCAATCAGATGGTCCCACGAACGGGCGCCCGCCTGCGTATGGGTCGTTGGTTGGTCCAAGTGGAGCAGGTCGTCCGAGGCTTTCGGGGGTATATATCGAGCGACCCCGTCACGCGCGCCAGCGCGGACTTGAGGAAGGGAGCGGACCCAGTGGAACTCCTTGCCAGAACGTGCAAGTCGGAGCGAATGAACATCGAGAGGCTATTTGCCCGCATCTTCGTGCTCCTCGGAGGTCTGTTCTGGTTCGCTGCCGCGACTGGGGCTGACTTCGCCTACCAGCCGGGCGTGACCAATCCCTGGCTGTGGCTCGGCGTCACGGTAGTCGCATTGGCTGTCGGTTGGCTCTTCGAGTATCTCGCTGCCGCTCTGCTCGGCGTAGGGGCGGTTGGCGTGGCTGTCTACGGCGTCGTGGCAGGCTGGGAGCAGGGAGTCTGGTGGATCATGGGCGGGATGGTGGCATCTCCCATGATCATAGCGGCGTTGCTGTTCATGCTGGCGGCGAGGATGCAGAGGATCTGCACGATGGAGGAGAAGGGGACCGCTGCGCCTCCATCGGCCCCCGCCTCCCTTCCGGGCTCGTCCGCCGTCGAATGAGAGTCGCGCGCGGCCCTTCGCTAGCTGCTCTCCACTACCTCCACGACCTCGATCTCGAAGGTGAGACGCTCTCCAGCGAGCGGGTGATTGAAGTCGAGGGCGATCTCGTTGTCGTCGATGCCGCAGATAGTTGCCCTGATGGTCTCGCCGCTCGGTCCAATCAGGTCCACCACACCTCCAACGACGGGCTCGCCCTGAAACATCTCCCGAGGTGCGGATTGCGCAGCCTCTTCGAGTCTCGGACCATATGCGTCCGCAGGATCGAGGGTGACCCTCGCCGAGTCACCGGTCTCCAGACCCACTACCGCCCCGTCGAAGCCCGGTATCACCTGGCCGCTGCCAACAGTGAACTCCAATGGGGAGCGCCCGCGACTGGAGTCGAATTCGCTGCCATCGTCCAGGGTGCCCACGCAGTGCACCTGCACCGTTAGTCCCGTTCACTATGGCCATGGCGGTCATCTCCAATTCGTTCGCGTGCAAGTCGCGTATTCCCCAACCCATGCTAGCGTACCCTCACTAGATGAAGCACCATTAACAGGTGAGGGGGCTCGAGCGATGCACCCGGGGGGAGCCGCTCGCTCGCAAAAAGAGCTGGGCGACGAGCGGTACTGTCGGCGCGAACGCCCCATGGGGTAAACTCAGAACGTTGGGTCCGGCACCCACCAGCTATTCGTCGAGCCCTGGGTTGCGTCTAGGCGAGGTCGGTAGGGGCAGGCGCTTCTCGGAGTTAGGACGGTCTGGTGTACGATCTCGAAGGAGTTCTGGGGCCCTCGGTCATGGGGTTCGTGGACAGGCATGTCAGGTCCCTGCTTACGTGGGATATCCTGGTGTTTTATCACCGAAACCCCGAGGCGGTCCTCGACATCGACGGCCTCGCGTCTCGCCTGGGCAGGAAGCCCGAGGAGTTGCGCCCCGAGATCGAAGCACTGGTTGGCAGCCAGGTCTTGCAGCAGGCAGGCGGGCTGATTCGCTACAAGCCCAGCTCGGACATGCGGGAAACCGTCGGAGGGTTCGTCGAGGCGTGCCAGGATCGCGGCCGAAGGCTCGCGCTTATCGCCCTGGTGCTGCACAAGATCAACCCGAATCTCTCGGTCTAGCGTTGCGTCTCGCGCGAGGTCTCAACGGGGGCACAGGCCCCGACGGAGTCCTTCGGTCGGCCTAGAGCGCCTCGGAGACCACCAGCCCGAAGTCGTCCGGATCAATGACCTCAGCGATGTATGTTGCACCGCTGTTCGCCTCGACCTCGAGGGTCTCGTCGAGCTTCGTGCCGTCGGCATCGTAGAGGAGCTTGACTCGGGGTCTCAGCGCGCCGTTGCCCGAGCCGCACACCACGCCCACTCGCATGTCCGTCAGGCGAACCACACAGCCCACCGGGAACACCCCAACCGTGCCGACGAACAGGCGTGTGAGCGTCGGATCCAGAGCGGAGCGTGCCTCCTGAACCAGGGAGGCCATTGCTCTGTCCGGGGTGAGCATGAGTCCTGCGTCATCCGGTTTGGTCAAGTTCTCGTAGCGGTTGGCGATCGCCACGATGCGACTGAACGGATGGATCGCGTAGTCAGGCTGCCGTTCCGGGAAGCCCGAACCGTCAGAACCCATGTGGTGTTCGTAGGCAACAAGGAGCGGTGCAGGGTCGTCCAGCGGCAGCCGGCACAGCATGTCAGCGCCAACGGAGGGGTGCCGATCGTGGCACTGCTCTTCGGGACCCGCGAGGTCGGCCGAAGCCTTGCCGATATCGTGCAGGAGAGCGGAGATGCCCAGTGACGTCAGCTCCTTGTCTGAGAACCCCAGGGCGGTACCGAGCACGAGCGCGTAGACCATTACGTTCAGCCCGTGATGCAGGTCGGCCTCGCGGCTGGCCCTCAGGGTGGCCATGCCGAGCATAGCCGCCTGATCCTCAACTACCCGCCGCATCGCTCCCGAGACGAGTCGGTCCGCCTCGTCGATCTCGGGGACCTCCCCCTTGGCAAGTCTCTCACGAATCGAACGCAGAGCATCGGCGAGCTCCCGCATCAGACGCTCGTCCTGCGCGCGGGTGCGGGTTTCCTCCTCCTCCTTCTCGCGGTCTTCGTCGCTTCGCTCGAGGAGCGCGATACTCACGCCGCTCACCCCCCGTGCGGCGAGTTCCCGCTCGATGTCCAGCGATGGCGATGGCCGAATGCCTAGAACCTGTGTGAGGCCGACTGCATCGGCTTCGGCGAACGATGGGAGTAGGCTAAGGCTCTCTATTGACCGAGCCTCGAAGGCCTCCGCCACGGTCGATGCGCCGGGCACTTCGGGATCGATGGCGTAGCTCTCGTTGTAGAGCATGCCGTCGAATAGGTTCAGGACGAACGGTCTCCCAGCTTCGCGCTCGCTCACCGCTCGCACCAGTTCGGTTATCGCGGCCTCGAAGCGGGGATGCGAGGCTGGATAGAGCTGGGTGGCCTTTCTCGCCGCGGCAAGCGCGCTCACTACCCGAGTGGCGGGATTCATCGTTCGCCACCTCCTGAAGACTCGCCTTCCAGGGCCCGTCTTGCCAGGTGCTGGACTTCGGCGAAGCGTCCCCGCTTGACCAATGCCCTCCGCGTAGCAAGGTTCCTCAACACTCGTGTGGTCCTGCGGTCTCCCACTCGCCCCAGTGTCTCGATGATCTCCCGTGCGAGCGGGAAGTCCTTTCCGTCGACGTCGATCTGCTCGAGCCGTGTGGCAAGTAGCTCGGCGGCTCGCGAATCCTCGATCCGGGAGAGCGCCCTTGCGGCGCTGACGGCCACCTCCTGGCTGCTGTCGCGCAGGAGCACCTCGAGATGGCCGAGCGACGAGTCCCCGCTTGCCGTCGCCAGCCCCAGTGCTGCCTCGCGTCGGGATTGGTCGTCTGGGCGGTTGACCAGCGCGCGCACGGCTTCCCGAGCGCGCGGATCGGACTCCCGGGAGAGCCGGGACACTACGGAGGCAACGGCGAACCACTGGACGTCATGTGCGACTTTCACCAGGAGCTCGGGGAAGGCATTCTGGAGCAGCCGCTCGGCAACCGCGAGGCCCTCCGTCCCCATGGTCAGCGCCTCGCGCACCAGCAGGGCGTCAGCGGTATTCCCGGCGACCTGGAGTAGGCGGCGAGCGTCCGACACCGACGCTGTCTCCGCCGTGACCGCCCGAAGAAGGGCGCCGATCAGCTTTGGCGAGATGGTTGCGGCGATGCTCTTGGCTATCCGCTCATCCAAGCCAGGCCACGGCTGGACGTCGCGCCCCTCCCTCGACTTCAGCTCGCCGAGGATTCTGGCGCACAGATCCAGCCGACTCCGCGCGGCTAGCCTCGCCACTATCGCTACCAGGTTGTCCAGATCTCGGCAGTAGAGGTCGAAGTCCTGCTGCTGGTCGAGCAGGGTTAGGAGGACGGTGACTCCTTGCGTGTCAGAAGACTCGAGTTCGCTGGTCGCGTGCTCGCGGGCGACCTCGATGTCGCTGGCGGACATGGTCGTCGCCTCAGCAAGCTGCTCAAACAACGAGTTGGTATCGACCAGCGGCGCCTCGGCGGAGGGCGACGTTCTCACTGCGAGCATGTGTCTGAAGAAGCGAACCTCGCGATCATGGCGGCCCGCCGTGGACAGCAGCTTCTCCACCGAGGCGATCAGGTTCTCTCGGCGATCGTCTGCCGCAACACCCACGAGGGCGTTCGAGAGCGAGAGCATGTTCTGCCCGAAGAGCCCCTCCATGAGGGCTCCGGCAAGGTCAACCTCGGGTACCCTGGCGAGTGCGCTCTCGGCCACTTCGCCCACTGAACTCCCATCGAGCGCCAAGCCGATCAGGGCGTCCTTCCCCTGCGTGTCCTGAGCGGCGAAGCTGTCGGCGAGGGTCTGGACGAGCAGTGGGAGACTGGACTCGCCGATGGCCGCCACGAGTTCGGCTAGTCCGTCTCGGAGTGCTGCCGGATCGCCTTTGGATGCCGCTGACAACCAGGCCGCCATCTTGTCGGGATCGGTCGCGAGCTGGCGCAAGAAAGCGTCGATATCCTCGTCGGGCCCGTCGGCGGCCGCTTCCTGAGCCAGCGTGAGCGAGACCGCAGCGGCGCGGACATGCTCGATGCCGCCAGAGATAAGCAGGACTGGGAGCCCGCCCCTGGCAAGGACGTCGGGGGGGTCGGCCAGCGCGACATCCAGGAACGCAGACAGCTCCGCAGGCGTGACGCCCGGCGTGAACGAGACTTCCTCTATGCCGTGCAGGCGCAGCTGATCCGCCAGCTCGGAGGAGCCCGGCGTGCCCGGGGCTAGAGGCATCGAGTCCAGAGCGAAGCCACCGCGGCCGACCTTCAATGCCAGCACGGGCGCGCTCGCCAGGTGAGCATCCACACGCGCGACGGCCTCTTCGAGAGCGTGTCTAACCATGGGGCTTCCCTGGGGGTACAGACGCAGGGCCTTGCCGGCCGCGGCGACGGCGCGCACCGCTTCTTCGGCGAGTTGGACTCGCTCTGAACCCATGTTGTCCCCCCTTGGCGCCAGATACAGGATGTTATCGGCAACTAGTCGCTGGTAACCTAGCCACTATGAGCAACAGCCTCGGAGAGGTTGCGCTGATAGCCGCCCTGATCGTTCTCAACGGCTACTTCGCTGCCGCCGAGATCGCACTCATCAGCGCTAGGCGCGCGTCGCTCAGAGCCGAGGCCGAGCACGGCTCTGGTGGTGCGCGCGTGGCGCTGGCACTCACCGAGGATCCCTCCCGTCTGCTCTCAACCATCCAGATAGGCGTCACCATCGCAGGGTTCATGGCTTCCGCTACTGCTGCCGTGAGCCTCGCCGATCCGCTCAGCGCGCGGCTCAAGGAACTCGGCGTTCCCTGGGTCACGAGGCTGTCGAGCGGACTGGCCGTGATCCTCGTTACGCTAGCGATATCCTACCTGACCATCGTCTTCGGGGAACTGGTTCCTAAGCGGCTCGGCCTTCATCGCGCTGAGGCGGTCGCGAAGCGTGTGGCGATGCCGATCTCGATCGTGGCCACGGCGGTTGCGCCGCTCGTCTGGATCCTCGCCCGCTCGACCGACGCCGTAGCCTCACTCCTAGGGGTGAGCAGAGGCAACGTTCGGCCGGGGGTGACAGAGGAGGAGATAAAGCTCCTGGTGACAGAGCAGGGATCCCTCCTCGAAGAAGAGAAGCGCATGATCCACGAGATCTTCGAGCTGGGAGACACCATAGCGCGCGAGGTCATGGTGCCGAGAGTAGACGTCGTTGCCGTCGATGACTCCGCCACGGTCGAGGAGGCACTCCGGATCTTCAGCCGCTCCGGGTTCTCTCGCCTCCCTGTGTTTCAGGGCGACCTGGACAAGGTAGTGGGCGTACTGCTGCTGAAGGACCTCGTGCGCCCAGCCTCCGCAAGAGACTTGGGTGCGCAGGCCGCCGAGTTCGCTCGGCCTCCGGTGTTCGTCCCAGGGTCCAAGAGGATCCTCTCGCTCCTCTCCGAGATGCAGGCTCTGCGCAATCACATGGCCGTTGTGGTGGACGAGTACGGCGGCACTGCCGGAGTTGTGACCATCGAGGACATAGTTGAGGAGATAATCGGCGACGTCACCGATGAGTTCGACCCAGCCCGCCGCAACATAATCGAGGCTGGCGAGAACGAATGGGTGGTGGACGGTCGTCTACAGATCGAAGAGGCGATGGACGAGCTCGGGCTTCCGATCCCCGAATCCGATGAGTACGAGACGGTAGCGGGGTGGGTCCTGATGGAGCTGGGCCACATACCCGTACCCGGCGAGTCCTTCTGCCTGGACGGGTACACAATCCATGTTCAAGCGGTTCGCAGGCGTCGTATCGTGCGGCTCAGGGTAGTGCGGCAGACTGAGCAGCGCGAACGGCTACGCGATCGCGCCGGGGGCGAGTTCGCCGGTGATGATGACAGCTAGCGAGCCCGGGGGCCGTCTCTCTCGAGCAGCCCGAGCCCGGCTTGGTCGCGCATAAGGGGAAGCAGGTGCAGGGAACCCTATATCGCAGCAGGGAAAACCGCATGCTGGCTGGCGTATGCGGCGGCATCGCGGAGTACTTCGGACAGGATTCCACGCTCATCAGGCTGCTCGCGGTTCTCATTGCCGTTGTCAGCGGCGGTGTGGCGGTGATCGCGTACATCGTGCTGGCCCTGGTGGTGCCAGAGGACGCGAGCGTTGGCGAGGGGGAGATGGCCATGGTGGAAGGGTCGATGGGGCCGGGCGACGTGCCGGAGTCTGGGGCCCAGGCGGGGGCAACTCCACATAACGCGTCTTCAGCGCCCCAAGGTGCTCCACCGCCCGAGGGGTGGTCTTCCGCCGGATACCAGCCTTCGCCCCCGGGACCACCCCTCGCGCAACCGGAACGAGAGCGCGGGAAGGGGACCGCTGGGATCGTCGTGGGCGCCGCGCTGGTGGTGCTCGGACTCCTCTTCGTGGCCGAGCGGGTCGTCCCGGGGCTGAGCGTCTGGACGCTCTGGCCCCTGCTCGTGGTGGCGATGGGCATAGCGGAGATGTTTCGAGCGTTCAGGGATTCTGAGAAGGCAGTAAAGCACCTGCTGGATGGTGCAGTGATCATCGTGGTGGGCGGGATTCTCCTCAGCAACGCGATGGGATTCCTGCCCTGGGATGTGTGGCTCAACATCTTCTCGCTGTGGCCGTTGCTCCTGGTCGCGGTCGGTGTCGACATCGTAGGACGAAGCCTCGGCAGCGTCTGGGTGCGGGGACTGGGCAGCCTGATCGTGATCGGCGGACTGCTCTTCGGCGCTCTTGCTATGCCTGCTAGGGGATTCGGCTGGTGGGGGGCCTGGTCGTGGAGCCCAAGCTCGGCCACCTCGGAACGCTTCTCCGAGCGCGTGGCCGCAGATCCCTCCGTCGAGCGCGGCGAGGCTCGAGTTTCTGGCGGGGTCGGTGAGATTGGAGTGGGCGACGGGCCCGATCTCGTTTCCGTCGAGGGTGACAGCCCCTTCGGCGATCCTCGCTTCGAGGTCTCGAGCAGCGGTGGCATGGCCGAGGTGGAGGTTGCCACCCACGAGTCCGGCAGGAGGGTGTTCGGTCCGAGCGCTCGCTCGCGACTCGACGTAGAGCTTTCGAGAGATGTCGAGTGGGATATCGAGCTGAGGACCGGAGTGTCGGGACTCGAAGCCGACCTGTCCCGTCTCGAGGTGCACTCCCTGGACGCGGAGACCGGCGTATCCGACAGCACGATCAAGCTAGGTTCGCCGCCGCTCTCCGAGACCCCGGTGCGCCTCAAAGCGGGCGTCTCCGCGATCGAAGTACGCCTGCCGGAAGGCGAAGCGATCAAACTGCGGGTCCGGCGCGGGCTCAGCGGTGTGGAGATCCCCGACGGATTCGACAAGCGGTCCTCGGAGAGCGGTGCCGAGGTGTGGGAGACGTCCGGGTTCTCAGGCGCGACGAACTCGTGGGAGATCTTGCTCGAGACGGGAATATCGGGCATCGAGGTCAAGTGGTACTAGGAGGTCTTCGATGAGCGAGGCGGGAGGGCCAGATCGCCGAGGTGACCAGACGCCGGTTGTTCTGGTAGGCGTCGCATTGATCGTCCTCGGAGTGTGGTTCATCGGCCGCAACCTCGGGCTCCCGTACGTCGAGCCGCTGCTGGCTGTGTGGGCCGCTGTTCGCAGCTTCTGGTGGGCGCTCTCGCTCATCGCTCTTGGCACCCTGATCATCTTCATGTCGCAGCGTCCAGGGGTGATCGGTCCAGCAAGCGGTGCAAGGCTGAGGCGGTCCCGCAGCAAGAAGATGGTGGGCGGCGTGCTGGGCGGGCTTGCGGACTATCTGAGAGTCGACGTGACCGCTGTTCGGCTCCTGTTCGTGTTCTTGTGGCTGATCCCCAATCCGCCCTCGGCGGTCATCGCGTACATCATCGCCAGTGCCATCATCCCGTACGAGCCGGAGGCGTCGCATACTGTGGCGGACGCCGGTACCACCTCCGAGGACGGAGTCCGGGATCCCTAGGTCGATGCCCCAGCCCCCGCTCCCGGCGTCCCCCACTCGCTTGGGGGATGTCGTCGATGCTCACGTTCACCTGTTCACGGTCGGACTGCTGCAGGAGTACCTGGAGCTGCATCCGGAGGACAACCCGCGGTTTCGCAAAGCCCTCGATGAGCGCAAGTTCGGGCGGCGAGGCGGGGAGCTGCCCGATATGTCACCCGCCGAGTCGGCCAGCTGGTATGCGGAGCGCATCGGTTCCGCCGGAGTGAAGAAGGCGGTGGTGGTCTCAGTCATCCCTGATTCCGCCTGGATGAGGGAGTTCACGAGAGCCGCCGCCGGACACATACACGTACTGTGCAACGTCGATCCGCGCGATCCGCGTGCACCGGAGCTCCTGGAGCTGGAGGTCGCCTCAGGATGCCGCGGAGTCAAACTCCTTCCCGTCAATCGATGCTACAGGCTGTCCGATCCCGCATGCCGGCCCTTCCTGGAGAAGGCCGCCGAACTCGAGCTCGCGATCACGATCCACTACGGCGTCACAGTCGATCCTGCGGGCGACCTGCGCTACGCCGATCCGCTCGATATGTCTCCGGTGGCGCGGGATTTTCCCGAGATCACTTTCGTGATAGCCCACTTTGGAGCGGGCTTTCTTCAGCAGGTTCTCCAGCTCGGCTACCAGTGTTCGAACGTCTGCGTGGACTCCTCGGGGACTAACAACTGGATGGATCTGATGCCTCATCCGACATCCCTGAGAGAGGTATTCGAGCGCTCCATCAGCGCGCTGGGAGCTGAGAGGGTGCTCTTTGGCACGGACAGCGGCACCCACATGCCGTACCGGCGCTGGATCTTGCACCAGCAGCTGAGGATCCTGGAGGAGATGGGGCTGACCGATCGCGACAGGGATCTGATCATGAGGGCCAACGCGGTACGGATCTTTCGGTTGGACGACTGAGATGCCCGACGAAACCACCTGCCCTGCCGATTACGATGACTTCGTCGACTGGAGCGCTCGGCTAGCTCGCGAAGGACCATTCTTCCGAGAAGCCTTCAAGGCGGCCGGGGTGCGAAGGGTCTTGGACGTTGGTGCTGGGAGCGCCAGGCACGCCATCATGTTCGCCACCTGGGGACTGGATGTCGTTGCAGTCGACCCCGACGAGTCGATGCTCTTGCAGGCGGAGGGCAACGTTGCGCAGGCCGCCGAGGAGATCTCGGCATCCGCTGGTTCGGTGCGGCTGGCGAAGCTGGGCTTCGGCGAGCTGGCCGCTGCCGGCATCGGCGCTTTCGATGCCATCACCTGTACGGGCAACGCTCTGCCGCACGTGTCCGGGCGCGAGGGGCTACGCGACGCGCTCACGGATTTCGCGGCAATGGTGCGCCGCGGAGGGATCCTCGTCATCCACATGCTGAACCACTCGCGGCTGCTCACTCAGAGGCCCAGGACGATACCGCCGAAGGTGAGGGATCTAGACGGGACGACCAAGGTCTTCGTGCGCCTGATCGGCTATCCCGATCCCACACGCCTGGACTTCGACTTCCTGACGCTCACGCGGGATCCCGACGGTAGCTGGTCACTTCAGAATCGGCGTTCAACGCATGCTGCCATACCTGTTGAGCTGCTCGTCAAGGAGGTAGCACGTGCGGGGTTCGACAACGTCCGGGTGTACGGCGGCCATGCGCGCTCGCCACTCGATCCCGACTCCGACGAGAGCCTCGTGCTGATCGCCGACAGACTCTGAGTCAGCCTCCGGCGGACGAGGCGAAGACCCTCGGCCCGAGGCGGCAGTGACGGCCGAGTGCCGCGTCGCACTTCGCGATCGGGTTCTCCGCAGCAAGCGGAGGTGCTCCGGGCGCGCCTTCCCGGAGACGGACGCACACGTGGCACAGCGGAAGCCCGGCCACATTCTGGTAGCACTCATACTCGTCCACCTCGGCTACTTGGCCCTCGATGTTGTAGGCTCCGGCGCAACCGAGTGCCTCTCCGCGCCCAAGCCACTCCTCGATAGCGTCGTCAGTCAGACGCTTCATGCGGACCGCGGTGGTGACGGCAAAGGTGGCGGGGGGCGACTCGTCGGAACCCAGGAGCGCGACGCCGGTGATCACCTGGTGCTGCCTCCCCGAAAGAGCTCGCAGCATGCGCCACGCATCATCCAGGTCGGTTGGTTTGCCCAGTAGCGCCCCGTCCAGCTCGACTATCGTGTCGAACGCGGCAACAAGCTCGCCTCCAGGTGCGCCGAGGCGTGCCTTGAGCGCCTTTGCGGTGGCGATGTCCGCGGCGAGCCGGGACGGGTCAGCTGCGGCAGGCACGTCGAGATCCTCCGGCACCTCGACGGCTGTCGTGGAGTAGTCCAGGCCGAGCCAGGAGAGCAGCCTGCGACGTCTCGGCGAAGCCGAAGCGAGGATCAGCTCATGGTGCGGTGGGGGGAGCACACAGCGGATAGTAGCATCGGCAGACTGCCCCAGAAGGGCTCTGCAGCCCGCAGCTGCCTCGCGAAGGAGAACCCCTGAGGTTGGAAGTCCGAAGGTCGCCCGGTGGACCACGTATAATCCACTCAGGCAAAGTGGCCGAAGAAGAACCCGAAGACCAGCGGCGGCCATCACGAGGAGGAGCCCTTGACCTCCGACGCATCCAACGCGCCGAAGGTGCCGCCGATAATCCAGCGCTTTGTCAAGCAGCTGGTAGTGACGCACAAGGCGGTCGTTTTGTATCCGCCTTCGAGCAGCATACCCACCGAGAACGCCGCCTCCACTGTTGCAACGCTGCGGGGCATCCTGCAGAGCAGGCACGAGATGAGGCTTGCCGTCGCCAAGGAGGGCCTCGTCTTCGAGGGGCTGCCGGTCTTCCCGGGCGACGCGACCTACGGGGCGTTCGCGAGAGAACTCTACGGTCGCAATCTGGCGGAGGTGCGCTTTCACTCGGGCACGACTGACAAGGACGTGCTGGCTCTGCTCGCGCTCCTCGCTGTGTCACCGGAGGACATAGACGCTGCCGGCGGGTTCGAAGCGAGGCTTTGGGAACAGGGTGTGGGCGGTATCACTGTGACCGAGGCGTCCGTGAAGATAGTGGATGCGCCGTCGCCGAAGAACGCACCTCGCGAGCGCCGCCAGCCTCCCCCGGGCGAGCCGTGGCCCCCGACGTCCCAGCGGATCGAAGAGCTGCTCGTAGGCGCGTATGGGGGCCGTCCGCGCGATCAGCGACTCCTCGCTCGGGCTATCGAAGACCCGGATCTGGTCAGCACGTACCTGCGGGAGACAGCTGCGGGTCGTGGCGAGATGCCGGAAGACGCCTGGATGTCGGTGCAGCTTTCCAGCCTGGCGCGAGCGGTTCACAACGAGTTGCCCGAGGATCAGCAGCACCTGTTCAGGGCGCTTGCGGAAGCCGTGATGGGACTCGACGCACAGGCCAGGCAAGCGCTGCTGAGAGACCGGCTGATCGCGGACGCGCGCTACGACGAGGGCCTGGCCGGCGTCCTACGGGAGATCGGCATAGACGAGGTATGCAGGGTGCTGGCTGAAGGCCTGGCCGAAGATGAGGCATCGCAGGAGGGCCTCTCGCGCGCTCTGAGGAACCTTGCGCTCATCGGTCTCGCCGATCGCGATGAGGTGACAAGAAGCGCGGGGTCGGCGATGAGGGCGGCCGGAGTTGCCGAGGGGGCCGTGACGAGCGTGCTCGCCGGGGCCTCACCGTCGCGCATCGAGGTCAAGGAGACACGACGTCCGAGCGAGCAGGAACCGCTCGAACGCGTCCTGCGGCTGGTGGACCTGGCACCCACCGGCTCTCAGAAGGAGGTCTCAGAGGACAACCAGGTCAAGGCGCTCCGCGCCGAGGCGAGACGCGGCATCACAGACGGAGATGTTTCAGCGGCGCTCGTGACGCTGGTTGCGGTGGACTCCCGTCCACAGCAGTTCGCAACGACCATGTCGATGCTCGAAGACGTGCTCGAGATCCTGCTGGAGCGCGGTGACTACGAGGACGCAGCCGACGGTGCCGAGGGGCTCTCGGCAGCTCTGCAAGGCGAGGAACTCCCCGAGGAACAGAGTCAGCGTATCGCTGGGGCCCTCGAGGCCATGGCGAGACCTGCTCAGATGCGCGCCATCACCAAGGCGCTGAGGATGTTCCCGAAGGGTAGCTGGGAGCACGAGGCCTGTATGCGGCTACTGGAGGTACTGGGCGGTCATGCGATGAGGCCTCTCCTTGAGGTTCTCGCCGATGAGCCGGACATGTCTGCCCGGAAGGCATTGGTGGAACTCGTTGCGGGAATGGCCGCTGAGCACCTTCAGGAGTTGGGAGCCGCCCTGGGCGACAGCCGCTGGTACTTCGTGAGGAACGTCGTCAGCATCCTCGGGAGCACCAGGCAGTCATCCGCACTCCCCTACGTGGAGCGCACGCTGCGCCATCCGGATGCGCGCGTCCGCAGGGAGACCATTCGGTCGGCTGCGGGGATCGCCGATCGCCGCTCGCACGAACTCCTCACCGCCGCCCTCTACGACGACGATGGGCAAAACGTGCAGCTGGCGGCCCGGTACCTGGGGGCGCTCGACGTTGGGGGGCGGACGGTCAAGGCGCTAGAGGAGGTGGCGCGCGGGGAAGGACGCGGCAATCGCGATATCGGCTCTCGCGTGGAAGCCATAGAGGCCCTGGGGAGCTTGCGGGCAGTTGGCGCGCAGGGGACGCTCAAGAGCCTGGCATCCAAACGGGGTCTCTTCGCCGCAGGTCGCGCGAAGGAGGTTCGCGCCGCTGCCGAGGCGGCGCTGGCGGCGCTGTCGGTCGCGAGGCGCGAGGCTGTGGGAGGTGACTCCTCGTGACAGAGGAGGACGTTCGCAACGAGGCGATCCTCGACGAACAGGGCGAATCGTTTGCCGAGGACCTCCCAGGAGAGACCCTCCCGTCCGCAACAGCTGAGTCCGCCGAGGACGGATTCGCTGGGGGCGGCCCCAGCTTCTCGAATCGTCAGACGGCTCGGATCCGGGAGCTACTGACTCGGCTATACGCGATTCGCAAGGCCGCCAAATTCTACCCTGTCGACCACCCTGCGGTGAATGACTCGGTCGAAGCGCTGCTCGCCGTCGTGACCAGCTTCCATGCGGAGGGCGTGGACGTGCCGCTGACCTTCTTCGAGGGCGAGCTGCTTCTCGGAGAGCAGTTGCTAGCGGAGGACTCCATCCTGTTCGACCAGTTGATCCGCGACATGACCTCGATAGGCGCAGGAAGCGTGACCTTCCTGCGCGGTCTTGACCTGGAGGAGCTTCGAAGGGCAGTCCCGATCCTGGCTGCGGACGCCAGCGAGTTAGAGGAGGCGGGTGGACTCGCCAAGCTCGCCGAGGCTGCGCTGCTTGAGCACGTCCTCATCGGGGACGTGAAGGTAGTCGAAAGGGGCGATGGCGGGTCCGAGGGTGAGCCCTCCGAGCTGGCGCAAGCTGCCTACGGGGATGCGCTCGGCCTGATGCGCGAGCTGGAACGCGTGATCCGGACGAATCAGACGATGAGTGTCGGTGCCGTAAGAGGGGTTGTGAAGAGCCTGGTCGACAGCGTTCTCCACAACAGGCACGCGATGCTCGAACTGTCGGGGCTGCGAAGCTACGACGAGTACACCTTCTACCACTCCGTGAACGTAGCGATCCTCTCGCTCGCCTTGGGGTCGCGGGTAACTCAGGAGGCTCGTTTCCTTTCGTCTCTGGGAGTCGGAGCGCTGTTGCACGATATCGGCAAGATGGCTGTGGACGTCGGGATCCTGAACAAGCCGGGTTCCCTTACCACCGACGAGTGGGCGAAGGTTCGGAAGCACCCCGTTTGGGGAGCGCAGATGGCTGCGGCGATCCACGGGTTGGACAAGTCCTCGGTGGTGGTCATCTTGGAGCATCACCTGCGCTATGACCTCTCGGGCTATCCCAAGCGCCCGATGCGGCGTCAGCAGCACCTCGCCAGCAGGATCGTCGCGGTGGCCGATGCCTACGACGCCATGACGTCACGGCGCTCCTACAGCGCTGCCAGACTGCAGGACCAGGCGATGATGCTGCTAGCCAAGAACGTCGGTACCGGATTCGACCCAGGTCTGGTGAAGCTGTTCATCGGGCTCATGGGCATCTACCCACCGCGCTCTGCGGTGCGGCTCTCCACCGGGGAACTGGCTGTCGTCATGGCCGGGCAGTTGACTGACGTCTCCCGGCCCACTGTCCGAGTGATCGCTTCTCCCGGCGGTGAGGCAGTCAAGCCCTTCGACGTGGACCTTGGGGATCCTAGTGCTGAAGGGCGCACGGTAGTCGGGTGCGTTGACCCTGACGCTCTGAACGTGGACGTGGGAGACTACGTCTAGAAGAGCCGTCCCGGGTTCTTCTCGGGAGCGCTATCGGGAGGGGCAGAGACAATGGCTACGGCAGGGCGTTCGCACGGCTTCAGGACAGCGATCCTCGTATCAGCGGTCGTGATAGCTCTATCGCTGGCGGGGACCGTCGCCCGCTTCTACACCGATCTGCTCTGGTACCAGGATCTGGGCCAGCAGGGTGTCTTCTGGACGACGTTCTGGAGTTCGGCGGCGACCGGAGCCATCTTTGTGACGGTGTTGTTCCTCCTGCTCTACGGGAACGCCCTGGTGGCGAGGCGCATGGCACCAAGAGCAGTCCTCACCGAGGTTCACGATCTGCCGATCGTGCAGTTCGAGGAGGCCCTCGCACAGATCCGTCACCGCCTAGAGCCCTACGTATCCCGGATACTCCCGCTCGGCTGCCTGTTCTTGGCCTTCACCTTCGGCTGGGGGATGTCTGGACAGTGGCCTCTCTTCCAGCTGGCCCTCAACGCGGTGCCGTTCGGCGAAGCCGACCCTCAGTTCGGCCGGGACATAGGGTTCTACGTGTTCAGTCTCCCCGCGCTCAGGGCGATCGAGCAGTGGCTCTTCGGCTCGCTCGTGCTCACCCTCATCGTCACGCTCGCTGTTCACGTCTACGACGGGGCCATCCGGCCCTGGGCTCGGCTGCAGGGGTTCGCCGAGCACGTCAAGGCGCACATGTCGGTGCTTCTGGCGCTCATCGTCGCGACAAGGGCCTGGGACTACTACCTGGACATGTGGGAACTCAACTTCTCGCCTAGGGGACAGGTCACAGGCGCCTCGTACACGGACGTGCACGCGCAACTCCCTGCGCTCAAGGTGCTCATCGTGATCGCGCTGCTCAGCGCCGTCGTGCTCCTGTTCAACATCCGCCAAAAGGGCTGGCGGTTGCCCGTCATGGCTCTCGGTGTGTGGGTGGGTGCCTCGATCCTCATCGGCTCGGTCTATCCCGCTCTCGTACAGCAGCTCCGGGTTGCCCCCAACGAGATCGCCGCCGAGACCCCCTACATCGAGCGGAACATAGCAGCCACCAGGAAGGCCTTCGGCCTCGAGGGCGTTGTCGGTCGGTCGTTTCCCGCGAAAGAGGACCTCACGGCTACCGACGTGATCCGCGATCAGGTCACACTGGAGAACATGCGTCTTTGGGATCCTCAGGTCATTGAGGAGGCGTACCAGCAACTTCAGGGCATCCGGCCCTACTACGAGTTCCGCGACGTCGACATCGACCGCTACGAGATCGACGGGCGGCTGAGGCAAGTGGTGATCTCTGTCAGGGAGATGAACCACGCCCGCCTGCCCGAGCAGGCGAGGACCTGGGTGAATCAGCATCTTGTCTACACACATGGATACGGAGCTGTTCTCAGCCCGGTGAATGAGTCCACGAGCAAGGGCACCCCGAAGTTCCTTGTGCGAGACGTGCCGCCCGTTACGGTCGCCGGACCCCAGGTGAAGGTGCCTGGCATCTACTTCGGCGAGACCGAGGACGAGTACGTCGTGGTCAACACAGGGATCGAGGAGTTTGACTACCCCGTAGAGGATCGCAACGCCACCACCCGCTATGAAGGCCGCTCGGGGGTCTCGGTGGGCGGCCTGGCGCGCAGGATAGCGTTCGCGCTCCGCTTCGGTTCGCTGGACCTGCTGTTGAGTCAGTACATCACGCCGGACAGCAGGGTGCTCTACATGCGCTCTCTGAGGCAGCGCATGGATGCTCTGGCGCCCTGGCTGGCGCTCGACGACGACCCGTACCCCGTCGTGGTGGACGGCAAGATCTTGTGGGTGATCGACGGATACACCTACTCGGACAGGTACCCGTATTCGCAGACGACGGGGGAGGGCCTCTCCTACCTGCGCAATGCGGTAAAGACGGTGATCGACGCGTACGACGGCACGGTGACCCTGTACGCTTTCGATCCCGACGATCCCATCCTGGCTACCTGGCGGGAGATCTTCCCCGAGCTCGTCGTCGGGATCGAGCAGTGCCCCCAGGAGGTGGTCGAGCACTTCCGCTACCCGGAGGATCTCTTCCGCATCCAGGCGAGGGTGTACGAAAACTACCACATGCTCGACCCGCAGACGTTCTACAACAAGGAGGACTCCTGGGCGATACCGCGTAGCGGCGACGGTGTGATGGAACCCTACTACGTCCTGCTCAGGCTGCCGGGCGAGGAGGAACTCTCGTTCCTCATGATGCAGCCATTCACCCCGCGCAACAAGGACAACATGATCGCCTGGATGGCGGCCAAGTCGGGTCCGCGCGACTACGGCCAGCGTATCGTTTACAACTTCCCGAAGCAGCGCCTGATACTGGGTCCGGCCCAGGTGGAGGCAGCCATCAATCAGGACTCGGTCATCTCGCCGCAGCTGTCGCTGTGGAATCAGCGAGGCAGCCAGGTTCGGTTCGGCAACCTGCTGGTCATTCCACTCAAGGACGCGGTCGTCTACGTGCGCCCGCTCTACTTGCAGGCCGAGCAGACAGCCATCCCTGAGCTGACGAGAGTGCTGGTGCTCTACGCGGACCAGGTGGTCATGGCCGAGGACCTCCGCAGCGCTCTCGTGGCGGTCTTTGGCGAAGCGCATGAGGCGGCGGGTTCGGGCGAGCCTACCCCTACCCCCGCAGCGCCGACGGACGACGCTGTGAAGGAGGGGGCAGCGAGAGCCCAGGAGATCTATGAGCAGGCCATCGCGGCGCAGCGGCGCGGCGACTGGGCAACGTACGGCAGACTCCTGGAAGAGCTGGGTGACCTCCTTGGGCAGCTGGCCGAGCCGTCTTTGGAAGCGACAGCCGCGCCCTAGGGTATCGCTGTGCGACAGCAGCAGGGGTTTGCAGGGGCTTCCCGCCGGGGGTCTTGCGGTGGCATTCGGCAGGCCTTGTGTGCTATAGTTCCACGCTGTCAACGTTTGGATGTTCGCACGCGTGCGGCCGGTGGAGGTTGGTACGGCTGCATGACCGACGCGGCGAGCACGTAAGCGTACCAACCGGGACACGCCGCCGACCCGCCGCCCGAAGCGGCCAGGCCACCGGTGACGCGGCCTCAGACGAGCTACGGTCACGCCGAAGAGCATACTCGTGCTACTCCGGCCCATGACGGCGACAGCGGTCGCTGCGGGTCGGGTGCGAGACAGCTTTCGCAGCATCCCTATCCCAGCCCTAGCTGTCCCATTCCCTGCGCAGGGAAGCCCCTGCCCAACGCACCCGCGTCGTCGTCTGCCCTGCAACCGAGCACAGAAGGTGGTTCATGACAGGTGCAAACCGTGTGAAGAGCGCGCGTCTCATTGCGCTCGCCTGCGCCTCTCTCGCTGCGGTGGGTGTTTCCGCGGTGGGCCTGGCGATAGCCGTTGGGGCGGGCTTCGTGCCGCAGACGGCCGCAGAGGCAGCTCATCGACCGCGAGTGACCGCAGTGAGCGATGGTGCGGTCGTTGCGGAACTCCCCCCGACCTCGATCACCATCGAACAGAAGCTGGGGTCGATGCCCGAGCGCAGTGCTCTCTCGGGTGCCCTGGTCACGGCTCTTCCCAAGAAGAAGGCAGCTCCCAAGCCCGCCGTGGCCAAGAAGGTGCGAAAGCGCGCCGCCAGACCCAGCTACGTTACTCGCCGTCGCGGCAACGTCTCACGCGGCGGTGGGTGGCGCACCACGAGGGCTTCCTGGTACGGACCAGGCTTCTACGGCAACACCATGGCCGGCGGAGGAAGGCTTACCCGCAACAGCATGGTAGTGGCGCACAAGTCCCTGCCGTTCGGCACGAAAGTACAGGTGTCGTACGGTGGACGGACGGTATCGGCGGTCGTGCAGGACCGCGGCCCCTACATCAGGGGCCGGGAGTTCGACCTCGGCCCCGGCGTCGCAAAGGCGCTCGACTTCTCCGGTGTGGGCAACGTGTCCGTGAAGGTCGGCGGCAACTGACGATTCCTGAGCGGTGCGGCTCTCCGCCCGCCACCCGTTGGCCGTGAGTTGAGTGAGGCCCGTGCCCCACGGCACGGGCCTCACGGGCTGTTTAGGGTATCTTATGAGCGTCGCTCCCCCCAGGTGGAGCGCTCATGGAGGTGACCGATGGTCGAACCCGCTACCGGGCCCGAGCAGCCCGAGACCCCGCCCGCGCGAGCGAGCGAAACACCGCCGTCGACGCCGGGTGGCACCTCAGGCGGGCCAGGGCAGGAGGATCGATCCCGTCAGAGACGTCGTGGTGCGGCCGAGGGTGCGAGTGCTGAGAAAGAAGGCCTGGTCGATGCTCTCGGGGACTTGCTGCAGACCGCTGCGGATTGGGTGCGTCAGGAGGCTGAGGCCACCGTACGGGACAAGGTCGCTCTGCCCCTGCAGCGCGTGGGGATCGCCGTGGCATCTACCGGGGCGGCGGGCTGCCTCGTGGTGGTGGCGCTCCTGTTCATAGGGATCGGGTCGGTCTGGGCACTCGGCAGCTGGCTGGGCTTTCCTGCGGCTTTTCTGCTGATAGGCGGCGTGTACTTGCTGGGCGCCGTCATCTTCATCGCGATCAGGGCAAAGGTGATGCTCCGTGACACAGGACACGAAGGCCGGGAGCGCAAAGCCTAAGCGGCCGCTCACTGTCGACGACATCCGCCACAAGGCGGAACACGTCCGTGATGTCGCCAAGGCGGAGGTGCGGCGGGCCACGCACGAGGAGCTGACGCGCAATCTCGCGATAGCCGTCGGCGCCGTCGCCTTTGCCGTTTCGTTCGCCTACTACATGGGCTCAAGAGGCTGCGCAAGACCCCGGAGGCGCGCCTAGACGCTCTCACCCCAGCCTGCCGCCGGAGGCGGAGCGGGAAAGCCCGGAGCTGGCCGACCGAACGAAGGGAACCGGTGACGTCAGGGCGCGCGGACGTAGTGCGCATCGCATCTGTCCAAGTGCATTGGGATGCGCTGGAGGCTGTAGTGCACTGCGACCCGGAGACCATGCGAACATCCGGCTTTTCCGGAATGGCCGCAGGCGCGATGGAGCTGCTGCCCGGGCTCGGAGATCACGCGTGCAGGACCGACTGCGGCAAGAGGTTTGTCGACGAGCTGCCAGATACCGAGCTAGCTCACCTCCTAGAGCACATGGCTGTGGAGCTGATCCGGATGACGGGCGTTCGGGGGGGCGAGGGGGAGACGCGCTGGGACTTCCGGCGCGACGGTCGCGGGGTGTTCCATGTGCTGCTCAAGTACCAGGACGACCTCGTGGCGCTCGGTGCCCTGAAGCTCGCCGCTGAGTGCGTCCGATGGCTGGCCGGGGTCGGCGAGAAACCCGAAATCCAGGGTGAGGTGCGTAGGCTGGGCGGGCTCCGGCGGGCAGGCAAGCGAGGGATCGCCGGCATTCCCTAGCCCGAAGTCCGCAGGTGCCCAGAGCGAGCGAGTCGTACGTCACGGTTGCCGGAACTTGCGTGGGGGGCTATCCTTGTCCGAAATCGCATACGGCCCACTACAGACGTGAGGGAAGAGGGCGCCATGAGCCCGGCCACCCCTCCGAAGTCTCCCGCCAGGGCGAACGCAGGTCGCGTCGCCGGAAGCGGGTCGGGTGCTCGGCCGTTATCCGGGCAACGAGGTTCCGGCGCACCACTCGAGGCCGGGACGAAGATAGGTGGTACCGCGATCGGACCCCATCGCCCTATCGGCGTTGGGGTCTTTGTGTTGGTCTGGTGGCGGACCGCAGTGGGGTCTGCGGGGCGTCCGGTCACGCCTGTGAGGTGAGGCAGATGGGTACCGCCAGAGTCGTGTTCGACCGCTGGTCCGATCGGTACGCCGATCGGATGGCCGACGTGCGCTCCAGCGCCGTGAGGGACCTGTTCGCCGCAGCATCGCGGCCCGACATCATCTCCTTCGCGGGTGGCATGCCCGAGGTGCGCAAGTTCCCGGTTCACGCCGCGGCTGATGCCGCTCACAACGCGGTCGTGCACGAGGGCGCGCAGGCGCTCCAGTACGGTTCGTCCGAGGGCCGCCCCGAGTTGAGGTCGTTCGTGGTCGAGCTCATGGCCGAGATCGGCGTTCGCGTCTCTCTGGACGACGTGATCATCACGCAGGGCGCTCAGCAGGGACTCGATCTTCTGGCCAAGGTCTTCATAGACCCCGGCGACGTGGTGATAGCCGAGGGTCCGACGTATGTGGGGGCTCTCCAGGCGTTTTCCGCATACCAGCCGGACGTCCGATGCGTAGCCATGGACGACGATGGCATGAGGATGGATCTGCTCGAAGCGGAACTGGCTTCTCTCGGCAACCGAGGAGCGAAGTTCATCTACTCGGTGCCGACCTTCCAAAACCCTGCGGGAGTCACGCTCTCGCCTGACCGGCGGCGGCGGCTCCTTGAGCTTGCCCGTGCCTACGACATCCCAGTGATAGAGGATGATCCGTACGGACGACTCCGCTTCGAGGGCGGTCATGTGAAGCCGATGCGTGCGCTCGACGATGAGGTCATCTACCTGGGAACCTTCAGCAAGATCTTCGCGCCCGGCCTAAGGCTGGGGTGGATGGTCGCTCCCCGCCCGATCCTCGCGCGCGTGCTGCTCGCCAAACAGGCCGCCGACCTCTGTGGCAGCGCGTTCGCTCAGGTCACCGCGGAGCGCTACTTCTTCGGGACAAGGTGGCGCAAGGTGCTCCAGGGGCTGACTCGCACCTACGCCGAGCGGCGCGACGCTATGCTGGTTGCCCTAGAAGAGCACTTCCCGGCCGAGGCACGCTGGACCCGCCCGCAAGGAGGCTTCTTCGTCTGGGTAGACCTGCCTGAGTTCGTCGACACCCAGACCATGCTCGCCGAGGCGGTTGAACACGGCGTCACGTACGTCCCCGGCACAGCCTTCTTCCCCGACGGTAGGGGGAAGAACAGCATGCGGCTGGCGTTCTGCTATGCCGAGCCGGACGCGATCGGCGAGGGTCTCCGTCGGCTGGCCGAGGTGCTGGAGGACCGGTTGGAGCTCTACCGAGCGTTCGCCGCTGCGGGCGCGCTGCCCGCACGCCGGGCGGGATAGGACTGGCGGCCGTCGGAACTAGGGCGGCTGTGACCGAGGGGGCATGATGCGCGAGAAGATAGCTGTGCTCATGGGTGGTCGCTCGCTGGAGCGGGAGGTATCGCTCGCGAGCGGCAGGCGCGTGCTCGATGCGCTCGGAGAGGCGGGATACTACCCTCTTGCCCTGGACGTCACCCCCGACCTCGTCGGTACGCTGCGTTCCGAGAAGCCGGATGCCGTCTATATCGCCTTGCACGGCCGGTACGGCGAGGACGGGACCATCCAGGAGGTACTCGAGTTCCTGGACATCCCATACACGGGTCCCGGCGTCATCGCCTCGGCTCTCGCGTGGGACAAGGCCGTATCGAAGAGGCTCTTCCGTGAAGCTGGCATCTCCACGCCCGACTGGGTGATCTTCACCGCTGACGCTTTCAAGGAGGCCGGCGCCGCCACCGCTCTCGATCTTGTGCCTGCGGCTGTGGGGGGGTTCCCTCTCATCGTCAAGCCGGCCGAGCAGGGTTCAGCCCTAGGCTTGGCCAAAGTGAAATCAGCCGACGACCTGCCAGAGGCGCTGCTAGCGGCGCTGTCATTCGGGGACAAGGCCGTTGTCGAGGCCTGGATCGAGGGGGCGGAGCTGGCGGTCTCGGTGCTCGACGGACGCGAAGGGTTGGAGGTTCTGCCACCTGTGGAGATAGTTGCCAAGTCGGGGCTGTTCGACTTCAATGCGATGTACACCCGCGGGGAGACGGACTACTTTGTGCCAGCTCGGCTCTCTGAGGATGTCGCAGGTGAGGTGATCGGGCTTGCCGAGCGGGTGCATCGGTTGCTCGGTTGCCGGGACGTCAGCCGAGTGGACATGGTGGTCGGTGCTGACGGTCGTCCGATGGTGCTGGAGTGCAACACCAGCCCCGGCATGACCGAGACTTCGCTCCTCCCGATGGCCGCCGAGGCCAGGGGCATCGGCTTCGAGGCGCTGGTGGACCGGCTCGTGCGCTTGGCGCTCGAGCGGGGTGCCGGAGGTGGGGAAACGGGTACATAGCAGGTACCGACAGGGACGGATGCCGGGATACTCAATGGATGTGGACCGCGAGTGCGGAGGTGTTTCCAACATGTGTGAGGACTACTACAGGAGGGGCGCAGGCATCTTCGGTGCCTTCATGCTCGGAGCGATGGTGGGTGCGGTGCTCGGCCTGCTGTTCGCGCCGCGCTCGGGCAAGGAGAGCCGGGACTACCTCTCAGACAAGGCCCAGGAGTACTGGGGAGAGGGCAAGGACATGTACGAGTCCGGCAGGGCCCGTGTGGTAGACATGTACGAGTCGGGCAAGGACTACGCCGGACAGGCCGCCGAGCAGGTCCAGGCGAAGATAGACGCTGCGCGCACGAAGCTGCGCAAGGAGGGTGAAGGCGCCGCCGAGGCCAAGTCCGAGGCGCCTGTTGCGCCGGAAGCCTAGTACCTGCACGGCTTCATGTAGCATCCGATATACGACCGTAGGGGGCCGGCCGCCTCGGCGCGTCGGCCTGTCCTGTGGTGCCCGGACTCTCGGTTCCGGAGGTGTGGATGTGCCCCGACTCACAACGCTGAGCAGGCTCTCAGTGTTTGCCACATCGGGCAAGACGCTGGGGTGGGTGAGCCACGTCCTCTTCCATCCGACTCAGCCGCATGTGGTGGGATTCGAGGTGCGGCGGCCAAACCTGCTGCTAGTTGTGTCGCGAAAGCCGAGATACGTACTCAGGGAGAGGCTCACCGCCGTCGACGGACGCCTCGTTCTCGACAGTGCGCGACTGCCTAGTGTGCGTGCGGGCGAATCCGCTCTCGGCCACACGTGGGATGAGACGGTCATCTGGCTCGGCATGCCTGTCAAGACGGCCGAGGGGGTACCCGCAGGCACAGTGGCCGACGCACTTGTGTCGCTCAGGACCGGTGAGCTGAAGACACTCGAGATCACTGGCGGCGTCACCTCTGATGTCGCCGTGGGTCGGCGCGAGATCGCCGGAAGCCACGTCAAGGGCTTCGATGGCGAGAGCGTTCTCATCGAGGATCTGGCTGATGATGTAGGCTATTCGGGTGGCGTCGCTGCTGCCGCTGGGAAGGGTGCTGGGGCGGCCAAGGTGCACGCCGAGCGCCTGGCCAAGAAGGCGGCGGTCTACGGGAGTGCGACAGCCAAGGTGGTGCGGGAGTCGGATGCGGCCAAGAAGGCGGCGGATGCCTTGCGTTCCTTCGGTCAGACGGTGCGTGAAGCGATGGAGCCTGACGAGGATGACTGACCAGGCACCCGTGGCGCGGTTGGGGAAGCGGACTCGCTGATGGCGCGCCGCTTCAGATCGTTGAGCATGGAACACCTGCAGGTACTGCAGCCCGCATGCGCGACCTGTGCCTTCTGGGAGAGCGAGTCGCCGCTCGAGCTGCGTTGCGGCGCGGCGTGCGACGCTGACATCGTCGACGCCTGGTTCGATCGAGTAGCCGCCGAGTGGGGCGAGTGCGGGCGTGTCGCGATGGAGGACGGCGAGGTCCTTGGGATCGTGAAGTACGCGCCGACCCACTTCTTCCCTCAGGCCAGGCACTTCGCGGCCGGTCCGCCTGACCAGGGCTCGGTACTCCTCGCATGCATGCACATCAGGCCTGAGGCACGTCGGCGCGGGCTGGGCAAGGTCCTCCTCCAGGCTGCACTGAGGGATCTCACCGCCAGGGGAGAGCGCGTAGTCGAAGCGTACGCTGCGGCGGGTAGGGTGGACTACGAGCAGATGCCCGTGGTGGGAGTCGACTTCCTCCTCCGGAACGGCTTCACCGTGGCGCATCCACACCCGGCTTACCCCCTGATGCGCATGGAGTTGCGATCGCTGGCGGTCTGGACCGAGAACCTTGAAGCGGTCCTGGACTCGCTCCGCATCCCGCTGTCCGTTCCTCGGAGGGTTCCACAGCTTCGGGCCGACATCAGGGGCCGCGCGTGACCGGCGAGCGGCGTCCCAACAAGACGCCCAGTCGCGAACGGGTGCGCTCGTATTTGGAGCGACATGGGCTTGCTGAAGCCATCGTGACCTTCGAGCAGTCCACCAAGACCGCGCAGATGGCAGCGGACGCCATGGGCTGCGAGCTGGGGCAGATCGTCAAGAGTCTCGTCTTCGCGGCGGGCGGTCGTGCGGTTCTGGTGCTTGTCGCGGGCGATAGGCGTGGCGAAGCCGCGGCGATCGCTGAGGAGATGGGCACATCGGCCGCGTCACTTGCTGACGCCGAAATGGTGCGGACCTCCACTGGCTACGCGATAGGCGGGGTCTCACCCTTCGACCTGCCAGAGGGCTTGCCTGTGCTGGTCGACGACTCGCTCGCGAGGTTCGATATCGTCTATCCTGCCGCAGGCACCCCCGACTCGATGGTGCGGATGACTCGGGACCAGATGATAGGCATCACCCGAGGTAAAGTGGCACGCATCTCGCACTAGGGCGACGACGATGAGCTGGCACCGGGTAACACGGCCGCACGCGACGCGCACCTCGGCGCTGGAGGTGTCGTTCTTCTCCGTCGTATCAACGGCGGTCTTGGCGATCGTCTACACGCAACTCCTCTCCATCCCCATTGCGGTCGACGGTTCGCATCTCCGGATTCCACTCGGGTCAACGGTGAAGGACTTGGCCGAGAGCGGCGTCGTGCTAGGCCGTTCGGGGGACCTCATCGCGGTGGACGGGAGCGTGCTCGAAACCGCCGGGGGCGAACCTGCCACGCTGTCCCACAACGGCCGGCCCGCTGATCGCTCGGCCCGCCTGCGCGTCGGAGACACGATCGAGACCAGACCCGGCCGTGATCGCAGGGAGGCCACCGTCACCGAGACGGAGCCGATCCCTCCGCCGGCCAGAGTGGCGGGGAGCGGGCCCTTTGTCCGAGTCGTCGACGAGGGCATTCCTGGTGTCGTGCGGGTAGTGAGGGGTGCGCTGTCGGGTGTTGAGGTGACACGCTCCGTGGCATCCGAGCCTGTGCCGATGGAGGTGGTGCGGACTCCGGGTGATGGCCCGATGCGGCTGGTGGCCCTGACCTTCGATGACGGGCCATGGCCAAGATCGACCGAGGCCATCCTGAACGTCCTGAAGCGAGAGAAGGTCAAAGCTACCTTCTTCGTGGTAGGCGACAGGGTCCGACTGAGCCCCGCGTTGGTCGAGCGCACAGTACGGGAGGGCCACGAGGTTGGGAACCACACGGTGACCCATCGGCGAATCTTTGGTTCGGATGTCGGTCGCGTGCGCGTGCGCAGGGAGGTCAGAGGCGGCCAGACGATCATCGAGGCGGCAACCGGGGTGAGGCCTCGATGGTTCCGCCCGCCCGGAGGAGTGGTCAATGGCGTCATCGTGGACGAGGCACGACGGGCCGGTATGCAGGTGGTCTTGTGGGACGTGGATCCTGTGGATTGGGGTCGCCCCGGTGCGGGCAGGATCGTCGAGCGAGTGGTGAGCGCGGTGCGTCCTGGTTCTGTAGTGCTCCTGCATGACGGCGGAGGCGATCGGACTCAGACGGTGCAGGCCCTGACCTGGATAATCCGGAAGCTCAAGGGAGACGGCTACACGTTCGTCACTCTCGAGGAGCTGGCGAGGGTGAGCGCAACGTCGCACTAGGTGTGACGACGATATCCACTGCCGCGTCGTGCGCGTCTCGGGGGACCCCGATCACCAGCTGCACGTCGTAGGCGAGACCGACGCTCACTGCCGACGAAGGGAGCGTAGGCAAGAGCCGGTCGTAGAACCCGCCGCCGTAGCCTATCCTGCCTCCCCGGCTGTCGAAGACGACACCAGGCACAAGCACCGCTTCGATGTCCGAAGTATCGGCACGCGGCGTCTCGGGTGCGGGCTCACGCAGGCCCAGCTGGCCGGGCACCAGGTCGGTGTCGTCCGCGATCCAGTGCAGGTCCAGGCCGCGTCCCTCTGTCACTCGCGGGTATGCGATGCGGATACCTCGCCCGCGCAGCGCCGCGACGGCCTGGGCGGGGTTCGCCTCTTCAGGGGTGGCGCCGTAGGCGAGGAGCGTGCGGACGCCGGCAATCTCGGGCAGCCGGAGGATGCTCGCGCAGAGCGCGGCGTCGGCCGCCTCTCGCTCTTCGGGTGACATCGCACGCCGCGCCGCTCGCGCCCGCTCCCTCAGCTCCGCCTTGGCTTCGAAGAGACCCTCGGCTTCCATCAGGCGGCTCCTAGCAGAACCATAGCGATGAGTGCCACAGTGAGCGCGATGACGACGAGAACCGTCGTCCACGCCAGGATGTTGTGTATCCTGCCGTTCACATGTCTGCCCATGACGCGCCGGTCGTTGATGATGCGGATCATGAACAGCAGAAGGAATGGGAGTAGAACTCCATTGATGAGCTGCGAGAAGACCATGATGGCGATGAGGTCGAGCTTGGGCAGCAGGATGAACAGGGCACCGAATGCGATGACGAAGGTGTAGATGCCGTTGAAGGCAGGCGCCTCCGACCAGCTGCGATCGATGCCGCGCTCCCAACCGAAGGCCTCACAGATGGCGTAGGCGGCGGTCAGAGGAAGAACGCACGCCGCCAGCATCGAGGCCGAGAGAAGTCCGATCGCAAAGAGCCCACTCGCGTAGGAGCCCGCGAAAGGAACGAGTGCCTCCGCGGCTTGGGCGGCGTCGGTGATGGCGACCCCCTTGGGATGGAGCACGGTCGCGGTGGTGATGATGATGAACCACGCCACGATGTTCGCGGCCACCGCGCCGCCGATGACGTCGAGGCGCTGCACGGAGAGTTCCTTGGCTGTGACCCCCTTGTCCACCATGTTGCTCTGGGTGAAGAACTGCATCCACGGTGCGATGGTCGTGCCGATGGTCGCGATCACCAGCACGATGAACCCTCGCTCGGGCAGGAACTGCGGGACCACCGTGGAGCGGGCGACCTCACACCAGTCGGGTCCGGCCACGAAGGCTGCGATGACGTAGGCGAGGAACACCGCCGAGAGCCCCAGCAGCACCTTCTCGACGTTGCGGTAGCTGCCTCGCACCACCAGCAGCCACACCACGGTGGCCGCGATCGGTATCGCGATGTACTTGCTCACGCCAAAGAGCTCCATCGCCGCGGCAATGCCGGCGAACTCGGCCACACTAGTCGCCGCGTTGCTCGCGAGCAGGCACACCATCGCGAAGAGCGTGAGCCGGACCCCGAAGCGCTCCCGGATGAGCGCAGCGAAGCCTTTGCCGCTCACCGCGCCCATGCGTGCGGCCATCTCCTGGACGAGCGCTAGCGAGACGGTCATCACCAGCACCATCCAGAGCATGGAGTAGCCGTAGCGGGCACCCGCCACCGAGTACGTCGAGATGCCGCCGGCGTCGTTGCCCGCCGAGGCGGCCACCACACCAGGCCCCACGATCGTGAGCGTTGCCATCAGGCGCGCGCGGGTCGTCTGGATGCGGGTCGCCATATCGTCCGCCTAGCGCCGTATGGCCTCGCCGAAGGCCCACGCGAGCAGCAGATAGACGGTGATGCCGAGCGTGGCGATCCCGCTGGATACGAGAGCGGAGGGCGCGCGACGCTCTGCCCCGCCCAGGCGCAGGACGGCGTAGGGCAGAACCGCCCCCACAGCGGCCATCGCTACCACGGTGAGACCAACGGCGAGCGCAAGCAGAATCGCTGTGATGGCCTCCTCTGGCGGAGCGAGCAGCTCGACCAGCCCGAAGGCGATGAGCCCGCTCACCGTTCCGAGCCCCAACCCCACGGCGACATCGATCAGCAGCCGACGCCTCAGCGGAGGCCGCTCCGACAGGTCGCCCGCCTCGATGAGGACGGCCATCGAGTGCGAGGAGATCTCCTCGGACAGGCGGATGATGAGCGGGATGAACAGCACTACTCCGAGTGTTGCAGAGAGGTTGAACATGATGATGGGGGTGAGAACGCCCAGCAGGGCCCAGATGATCAGCCACCCCGACTTCGAGCGGAGCCAACCCCAGGCTCCCGCTGTGATGCGTCGCTCAGAGCCCGTGGCCAGCGCTAGATCCTCGGCGGACTCCTCCTCCAAGACCTCGAGGGCGTCGTCTACGGTGACCATGCCCAGCAGCTTGCCGGCCTCGTCCACTACAGGGAGCGCGAGCAAGTCGTACTTGCTCATCGTCTCTGCTACGTCTTCCTGATCGTCGTCGGGCTCGACGGTGAAGACGTCACGGTGAGCGAGGTCCGCGACGTGAGTGCCGGGCGGCGATATGAGCAGGTCACGCAGGGAGATGACGCCAGCCAGTCTGCCGTCATCTTCGACGATGTAGACGTAGTAGATGCTCTCGCGCTCGCCCGCCACCTCTCGCAGGTGGTCGATGACCTCCTGGACCGTCATCTCGTCGGTCACCGTGGTGACCTCGGGCGTCATGATGCCGCCCGCGCTGTTCTCCCGGTAGCCGAGCAGACTTCGGATGACGCGCGCCTCGTTCACTCCCATCAGGCGCAACAGCGTTTCGGCCTTGTCGTAGGAGAGGTCCGCGATGACGTCGGCGGCGTCGTCGGGGTCCATCATGCCGAGGATGTCCGAGGCTCGCTGGTTGGTGAGGTCGTCGATCACGTCGGCCTGGAGTTCGTCTTCGAGCTCCGAGATGGCTTCCGCTGCCCGAGTGTTGTCCAGATGCGCGAAGACGGCGGCTCGCTGTCCGGGAGATAGCTGCTCGAGGATGTCGGCCACGTCCGCAGGGTGCAGCTCGTGGAGGCGCTTGTGGGTGACGGACAGCTTGACCTGCGAGAGGTCGCGGTCGAGCAGGTCCATGTAGTTCCACGCGATGA
>CAZWGV010000024.1:0-12680 GCA_964633595.1 uncultured Coriobacteriaceae bacterium
GGCATCCACGAGGCGCTGGAGCATCTCGAGCAGCTTCTCGATGTCGGCGAAGTGCAGCCCCGTGGTGGGCTCGTCGAGGATGTAGAGCGTCCTGCCGGTGGCGACCTTTGACAGCTCCGCCGCGAGCTTGACACGCTGTGCCTCGCCGCCGGACAGCGTTGTGGCCGGCTGACCCATGCGGACGTAGCCTAGCCCGACATCGAACAGCGTCTGCAGCTTGCGTCTGATGGGCGGGATGTTCTCGAAGAAGTGCAGCGCCTCCTCGACCGTCATGTCCAGGATGTCGGAGACCGTCTTGCCCTTGTACGTCACCTGGAGCGTCTCTCGGTTGTACCGAGCGCCCTTGCACACCTCGCACGGCACGTAGACGTCCGGCAGAAAGTGCATCTCGATCTTGATCTGCCCGTCTCCCTTGCATGCTTCGCAGCGTCCGCCCTGCACATTGAACGAGAAGCGCCCCGGGGCATACCCGCGCGTCTTGGCCTCTGGCGTCGAGGCGTACAGCGAGCGCACATCGTCCCACACGCCGGTGTACGTGGCGGGATTGGAGCGCGGAGTGCGCCCTATCGGACTCTGGTCGATGTCTATGACCTTGTCGATGGCCGAGATCCCCTTCACCGCTCTGTGCTTTCCGGCCCGGCGCCTGGAGCGCTGCACCGCGTTGGTGAGAGCGGGGCCAAGGGTGTCGGTCACGAGGGAGCTCTTCCCTGAACCCGAAACCCCCGTGATCACTATGAGGCGGCCGAGCGGGAAGCTGACATCTATGCCCTTGAGGTTGTTCTCCTCTGCCCCGAGCAGCTCGACGGCGCCGTTGTCGCCCGCGCGCCTCTCGACGGGCATTGGGATACTGCGCCTTCCTTCCAGATACGCAGCGGTGAGCGACGCCTCGCAAGCGAGGATTTCCTCTGGCGGACCGGTGCACACGATCTCGCCGCCATGCTCACCGGCGCCCGGTCCCATGTCTATCACGTAGTCTGCCGCTCGAATGGTCTCCTCGTCGTGCTCCACGACGATCACCGTGTTGCCGAGGTCGCGCAGGCGTTCCAGAGTGGCTATGAGCCGCGCGTTGTCGCGCTGGTGGAGGCCTATCGATGGCTCGTCGAGGATGTAGAGAACGCCCATGAGTCCCGACCCTATCTGGGTCGCGAGCCTGATACGCTGCGCCTCGCCGCCCGAAAGCGTGCCTGTGGCCCTATCGAGTGTCAGGTAGTCCAGCCCCACGTCTACGAGAAACCTCAGTCGTTCCACGATCTCGCGGATGACGCGAGAGGCGATGTGAGCGTCACGCTCGGACAGCTCGATCGTCTCGAAGAACGCGAGAGAGTCCTTGGCCGCGAGCCGCGTCACCTCGTAGATGTTCCTGTCGGCCACGGTGACCGCGAGTATCTCCGGCTTCAGGCGGGCGCCCTTACACGACGCGCACGCGATCAGCGACATGTACTCCTCGAGCTTCTCGCGGCTGCCGTCGGACTCCGTCTCCTCCCAGCGGCGCATCACGGCGTTGACGGCTCCTTCGTACCTTGAGTACCAGTGCGTCTGCCTTCCGTCGCGAGTGACGTAGTCCACGCGGATGCGTTGGTCGCCGAGACCGTAGAGCAGGGCGTCACGCGCCTTGCGCGGCAGCTTCTCCCATGGCGTGGCGGTGGCGACCCCGAGATGCCGAGCAGCGGCAGCCTGCATCTGCGGGTAGTACGTCTGGCCCGAGGCGAACGGTCGGATCGCCCCCTCCTCCAGAGAGAGGGTCTTGTCCGGTACCACTAGATCGGGATCCGCCTCAAGCCGATGCCCCAGACCGCCGCAGTCCGGACACGCTCCGTACGGACTGTTGAAGGAGAAGTCTCGCGGGGCCAGCTCATCCATCGAGACCCCGTGAACCGGGCAAGCCAGCGCTTGCGAGAAGCTCTGCTCGTCGCCGTCGATCACCGAAAGCGTTACGTTGCCGCCTGAGAGCCGTAGAGCCATTTCCACGCTGTCGGCGAGCCTGCCGTGGATGCCATCATTCATCACAAGACGATCCACAACGACGTCGATGTCGTGACGGTACTTCTTGTCGAGCGAGATATCCTCATCCAGCGTCCGGGTCTCACCATCGATGCGAACACGGGTGAATCCCTCGCGCTTGAGGTCGTCGAGCAGCTTCCCGTACTCGCCCTTGCGCCCGCGCACGACCGGAGCGAGAACCAGGAACTTGGTGCCTTCGGCAAGCTCCTCGATCCGGTCGACGATCTGCTCGGCGGTCTGGCGCTCGATCGGACGTCCGCAGATCGGGCAGTGAGGCACGCCCACCCGGGCAAAGAGCAGCCGCAGGTAGTCGTAGATCTCGGTAACCGTGCCCACAGTCGATCGCGGGTTGCGGCTCGTCGTCTTCTGGTCGATGGAGACGGCCGGCGACAGACCTTCGATGTGGTCTACATCGGGCTTCTGCATCTGGCCGAGGAACTGCCGGGCATACGCCGAGAGCGACTCCACGTAGCGCCGCTGACCCTCTGCGTAGATGGTGTCGAAGGCCAGCGAGGACTTGCCCGACCCCGACAGGCCGGTGATCACCACCAGCTTGTCCCGCGGGATCTCGAGGTCGAACCCCTTGAGGTTGTGCTCGCGGGCACCGCGTATGGATATGGCATCGAGGGACACGAACGCTTCTCCCGCTCGCAATCGCGTGTACGGCCTCTGGGGCCATCCCAGCCGAACCTCTAGTGTACCTCGCCCGGAAGCTGGACGATCTAGCTGCCCCAGAGCCAGCAGAGGGAGCACCTATCGCTGACTCGCCCGCGCCGCGCCCTCTGCGACCGTCCCACCGACTCTGAGGTTTCACTCGCTCGACACGCCCCCGAAACACGGCCCGACAACAGTTGCATAAGGAGCGCGAGCCACGACAAGGAGTGAGCATATGGATGTGAAGATCGCACTGGACACGGTGTGGGTACTGGTCGCCGGCATGCTGGTGTTCTTCATGAACCTCGGCTTCGCCCTGGTGGAATCCGGCTTCGCTCGCGCCAAGAACACGGTCAACATCATCTCAAAGAACTTCGTGGTCTTCGCGGTGGCGACGATCGCATTCCTGGTCGTCGGCTGGGGCCTGATGTACGGGGACGGGAACGCGCTCTTCGGAATGAAGGGACTCTTCTTCCTCAGCGGCGCAGACAACAGTCCGGCCACCGGAGATGGCTACCAAGGCGTCTACTCCGCGCTCAGCTGGACTGGTGTGCCGCTGATGGCGAAGTTCTTCTTTCAGCTCGTCTTCGCCGGAACGGCAGCAACGATCGTCTCCGGTGCCGTCGCCGAGCGGATCAAGTACATCTCGTTCATCGCCTTTTCCTTCGTGCTTGTGGCCTTCGTCTACCCCGTGGTCGGTCACTGGATATGGGGTGGCGGCTGGCTGGCTGAACTAGGGTTCTGGGACTTCGCTGGCTCGACGGTGGTTCACTCCGTGGGCGCGTGGGCCGCTCTCGCAGGCGTGCTCGTGCTCGGCCCACGCATCGACAAGTACGCTAAGGACGGCAGCGTGCGCCCGATCCCTGGCCACAACATGACTTCAGCAATGACCGGTGCTCTCATCCTGTGGCTAGGCTGGTTCGGATTCAACCCGGGCAGCACAATGGCTGCCGACCCGACAGCGATCTCGCACATCGTGGTGACCACGAACGTCGCGGCGGCAGCCGGCGCGCTGGGAGCTACTGCTCTCGCTTGGTTGCTGCTCGGCAAGCCGGATGTCGGTATGACCATCAACGGCGCTCTCGCGGGCCTGGTGGGTATCACAGCCGGCTGCGCATTCGTGGGCGTCGGCAGCTCGCTCGTGATCGGCGCCATCGCTGGAGCGATCGTGGTGCTGGGCGTGCTGATGTTCGACAAGCTAAGGGTAGATGACCCTGTTGGCGCGCTGGCGGTGCACGGCTTGGGCGGGATCTTCGGCACGCTCGCTGTGGGGCTTTTCGCGCAGGACTCCATCGCTCCGGGCACAACCGGGAACGGACTCTTCTTCGGCGGCGGCACATCCCTCCTGCTGAGCCAGTTGACCGGCGTAGTTGCCGTGGGTGCGGCGGTGTTCGTGACTTCGCTCGCAGTATGGCTCGGCATCAAGGCCATCATCGGAGTACGAGTCAGCGAGGAGGAGGAGCTAGAGGGGCTCGACATCGGCGAGCACGGCAACCGCGCGTATCCGGACTTCGTGATCACCGAGACCACGGCGTAGCCGAGATTCGAGACTGCCGCATGGGACACAGAAGGCGCGACTGAGTATCGCCTCTCCGAGATAGGAAGGGAGTCTAGAGGAACGTGAAGAAGATCGAGGCCATCATCAAGCCGCACAAGCTCGACGAGGTCAAAGAGGAACTCCACAAACTGGATGTTCAGGGGATGACCGTCTACGAAGTGAAGGGCTACGGCCGCCAGAAGGGCCATACCGAGGTCTACCGCGGCGCGGAGTACACCGTCGACTTCGTCCCCAAGATCAAGATAGAGCTGGTGGTCGACGACGAGCTGGCTCCAAAGGTCGAGGCAGCGATCGTAGCAGCCGCTCGCAGCGGGAAGATAGGCGACGGCAAGGTATTCACCTATTCCTGCGAAGGAGTAGTGCGCATACGTACCGGCGAGCGAGGCGCCGACGCCCTGTAAGCGCGCGCTGCGTGCACCGCGAGTGGCCCACGTGAATGCCTGCATGGATCGTCGACTCGACCTTCTCGGCACGGCAGAGCCGGGCCTTGAGTCTGCAGCCGAACTTGCCCGGGTCACCGACGACGCGATCATCGCACTGGCGCGCTCGGCTGCGGAGCGAGCTCCGGGACGGTGGGCCGTGGTGGCGGTCGGGGGATACGGCGCGGGCCGTCTGCTGCCCGCCTCCGACATCGACCTGCTCGTGCTGGTGGAAGGAGCGACCGATCGCTACAGGTCGTTCGTCGAGGCCATCTTGTACCCCCTGTGGGACGCCGGTCTCGTCGTGGGCCACCAGGTCCGCACGCGACGAGAGCACTTGACGGCCGTCCGCAGCGACCTTCACACCCTGACGGCTTCGCTCACTGCACGCCCCCTCGCGGGCGACCGAAGCCTGGCCGAGCGGGCCATCTCGGGCGTTGTGCGCGAGTGTCGAAGGAGTCGACGCACGATCCTGGGGGTGATCGCAACCCGAGAGCGCCCCGGTTCGCCATACCTTCTGGAGCCCGACCTGAAGGAGGGTGCCGGTGGACAGCGCGATCTGGACGAACTCGTCTGGACGGCCAGGATCCTCAGCGTCGATGGCAGCGCGGATCTCGACGTGCTGGTGAACTCGGGCCACCTCGATCGGAGGGAGCGGGAGCGGCTGACGGCAGCCCTCGAGGGGATAACGGCCACCCGTTGGGACTTGCAGACCGCGCGACCGCGAAGCCGTTCCCGCCTCACCCTGGACACAGTCGGCGACGTGCGTGTGCCCGCTGAGTTCATCCAGTCAGCCGTCGCAGACGTTCACCACATCCTGCTTCGCGTTCGGCGCTCTATCGCAGGGACACCAGAACCCGCACCGTCGCCGCTCTTGCCAGACTCCCTCATGCACCTCCTCCTGCAAGGCGAGGCATCTCTGGACACTCTCGAAGAACTCGCGTGGCAAGGGAGACTCGACCGCTTCGTGCCCGGCATGAAAGCCCTCATGACCGTGCGCCGTCCCGCGCTGACTCACAGATTCACAGTGGGGGCGCACAGCCTGAGGGCCGCGACGTTCGTGGCGGGCCTGTCGAGTCTGGACGACGGAGCCCTGAGGCGTTCCATGGGTGCGATAGGGGACCGGGCCATCATCACCGTCGCCGCTCTCGCACACGACGTCGGCAAGGCCGAAGGCGACCAGGGACACGCCGAGCGCGGAGCACCCATCGCCCGCCAGGCGGCCCTGAACCTTGGCTTGACCGACAACGCGGCCGACGACGTCGGCGAACTGGTGAGGCACCACCTCATGCTCGCCGAAGCGTCCATCGGTGAGGATATCGACTCGGAAGACATCGTCCTCGCCCTCGCCTCGCGGCTCCGTGACCGCCGTCTGGTCCCTGCTCTGCACGCACTAGCCGCCGCCGACGCGATAGCCACAGGTCCCGGAGCATGGACTGAATGGCACGCGACGCTCGCCGGCCAACTGGCTGGGCGCCTCGACTCGGCCCTATCTCCCAACGTGGACGGAGCCGGGATAGTGGAGCGGGCCGAACGTGCTCGCGCGCTGGCGCTCGCTCGAATCGACGACGAGCACTCACCCCTGGCGCGATTCGTGGAGCACGCCTCGCTCCGCTATCTCTCCGATCGCAACACCGCACGGGTTATCGACGACGCTCGTCTTGTCGCGGCTCTCGGCGAGCCTCCCGACGGCAGACGCGCGAATGTAGCTGTCCGTGCCGGCCCCCACGAGGGTTCGTGGGAGGTGGCCGTAGCGGTCGCCGACAGGCACGAGCGCCTGGCATTGGTCGCTGGGATCCTATCTCTGGTCGGTCTCGACATTCTCTCCGCCGAGGCCCACACAACAACACAGCAGACTGTACTCGACGTATTCATCGTACGCTCGGCTACGGGAGCCGAGGTGGATCAAACCACCTGGGCTCGTTTCGAACGTCAGCTGTCGGCGGTCCTGAACGACCGCCTGGATCTCAGGACCAGACTCGCGGCCAGAGCCCGCGAGTACGACATCGGCGAGCGTCGGATGTCGCCGCATGTGGAGTTCGACCACGCCCGAGACTTCGCAACGGTTCTTCGGGTAAGGGCAGCCGATCGGGTGGGACTGCTACACGACATCGCTCGCGAAGTCTCCCGCGCCGGCTTGGATGTCCGCTCGGCCAGGGTGGTCACCCGAGATGGGGTGGCGGACGACGTCTTCCTCCTGGTCGATGGCACCGGCCGCCCACCCCGGGATCCTGGAGTCCTCGGGCACCTCAGCATGCGCATACGCAGCGTCGCCTAGTCGGCGGACTCCTTGGGTACGAGGATCTCCCAGGTCTTCCCTGTGGCCGCAGACCCGCAGACCGATGGCCGGTCGCCCCCGGCGTTCGCCTGCTCACCGAGGGCGCGATACGATGCCTCTTGAGCGCAGCCCGCGCACGAGGAGGACGACATGCCGACCTACTCACGGACCGGGGACTCCGGCGAGACCTCTTTGGCCGACGGCACGCGCATCCCCAAGACGGACCCGCTCATCGAGGCTTGCGGGAGTCTGGACGAAGCCGCCGCAATGGTAGGTAGGGCCCTCGCTGAAGCGACATCTGCTGAAGTGCGCTCGCTGCTCCTCTGGTCGCAACAGCGCCTCCTCAACTGCTGCAGCCGTGTGGCTACCCCGCCTTCGGCCCGCTCGGCCGAGACACCGGGTGTCTCTGACGCTGACGTGGCCTTCCTGGAGAGGTGCGTCGATGCCTTCGAGGCTCGGGCCGGCACACCGGCCGGGCTCCTGGTCCCGGGCGGGTCGCCAGCGGCGGCCGCTCTGCATGTGGCTAGAACCGTGGTTCGACGGGCCGAGCGGCGCCTGCTCGCGCTCGAGAACCCCGACGGGGGCGATGCCGCGTGCGCCAGGTTCCTGAACCGTCTGTCAGACTGCCTGTTCGCGGCCGCCAGGTACGCCTGCTTGTCGGATGGGGTGGGTGAGGAGGTTTGGGATCCGGCCGCGCCACAGCCGTCGCTCCGGCTCGGCGAATGACCGTTGGGCGGAGGAAGGCGGGATGCTACCGGCCCAGGCCCCGCCCTAGTAGCCCAGCGTAGCCCGGATCTCGTCGAACTCTTCCTTGGAGATCTCCCCTCGGGCATAGCGTTCACGGGCCACCATCACCGCCGGATCCGTCGCCTCCTCGACCGACTCCTGCGACGGCCCACGACTGATTTCCGAGGTCGACCTTGCGATCGTCCAGGCAAGCCATGCCACCGCCAGAGCTGGCCCGAATAGCAGCACGACAACGACTCCGAGGATGAGTACCTCAGCACCACCGACGCTCATCGCGACTCCTCCTCGCGCCTAGTACACTTCGGCCGCCGCTAGGATCTCCTTCACGACCGCCGGGTCGGCCAGAGTGCTCAGGTCGCCGAAGCTCCCCGGATCCGTCTCACCCGCGGCGACCTTCCGTAGGATCCGACGCATGATCTTGCCGGATCTCGTCTTCGGCAGGTCTGAGGCGAACTGTATCCTATCCGGCTTAGCTATCGGCCCTATCACCTTGCGGACGTGACCAGAGAGGATCGCGGCCAGGTCCTCAGAGGGCGCCTCGTCGCCACGAAGGACCACGTAAGCATGGATGCCCTCCCCCTTCACAGGATGCGGAAAACCGACGACAGCCGACTCGGCCACCGACTCGTGGCTCACTAGCGCGCTCTCGATCTCCGCCGTACCCAGACGATGACCGGATACGTTGATGACGTCGTCCACTCGGCCCAGAAGCCAGAAGTAGCCATCCTCGTCCACGCGCGCCCCGTCACCGGTAAAGTAGACGCCCGGGAAGCGGTCGAAGTAGACCTCGCGCATGCGCGTGTGCTCAAGATCCCCCCACGTTCCGCGGAGCATGCCCGGCCATGGGCTCTCGATCACCAGGTATCCGCTCTCATTCACGTCCGCAGGCTGGCCATCCTCGCGAAGGACTCGGGGTGAGACGCCAAAGAACGGCACGCATGCTGAGCCCGGCTTCAGCGGTGTTGCACCGGGGAAGGGCGTGATGAGGAAGCCGCCCGTCTCGGTCTGCCAGTAGGTGTCCACGATCGGGCACCTGCCACCCCCGATGGCGTGGTGGTACCACTCCCACACCTCAGGATTGATGGGCTCGCCGACCGTGCCGAGCAGCCGAAGACTCGACAGCTCGTATCTCTCGGGCCACTCGTCGCCGTAGCGCATCAGGGCACGCAATGCGGTCGGGGCGGTGTAGAAGACGCTAACCCGGAACTTGTCGACGATGTACCAGAATCGGCCGGGGTCGGGATAGGTGGGCACACCTTCGAACATGATGGTCGTCGCGCCCGCCGCCAGAGGCCCGTACACGATGTAGCTGTGCCCCGTGATCCAGCCGATGTCGGCGGTGCACCAGAAGACGTCCTTGTCCTTGTGGTCGAAGACCGTCTTGAAGCTCAAGGTCGCGTAGAGCAAGTAGCCCGCGGTCGTGTGGAGAACGCCCTTGGGCTTCCCTGTCGAGCCCGATGTGTAGAGGATGAAGAGAGGGTCCTCGGCGTCCATCGGCTCCGCGGCACACTCCTTGTGGACTTCAGGCGCCGTCATCTCCTGATGCCACCAGGTGTCGCGCCCCGGTTCCATGTCCACATCACCCGAACCCCGCGAGACGACCACGCATGCCTCGACGCTGGGGCACTCGAAGAGCGCTTCGTCGGCTGCGACCTTGAGGGGCACCTTGCGCCCGCCCCGCATCCCTTCGTCGGCTGTGAACAGGATCTTGGCCCCGCAGTCGCGGATGCGGTCGCGGAGCGCGCTCGCCGAGAAGCCCCCGAATACCACGGAGTGGACGGCACCTACTCGGGCGCACGCGAGCATCGTGATGGGGAGCTCGGGGATCATCGGGAGGTAGATCGCCACCCGATCCCCCTTGCCGACGCCCTTCTTGCGCAGCACGTTGGCGACCTTGCACACCTCGTGGTGGAGGTGCTGATACGTGAACGTACGTGTCGACCCGTCGTCGCCCTCCCAGATGAGCGCCGCCTTGTTCCGCCGCCACGTCACAAGGTGTCTATCAAGGCAGTTGGCCGATGCATTCAGCACCCCACCGGCAAACCACGTGTAGTCGAGCGCTTCGAAACCTCCATCGCTCACTCGGCCGAACGGCTCCATCCACTCGAGCTGCTCCCTTGCCGCCTCACCCCAGAAGCCGTCCGGGTCGTCCAGTGATCTGGTGTGGAGCTCGCGGTAGGATTCCATTCCGCTCACGACGGCGGCGGCGGCGAAGTCCTCGGGGGGCTGCAAGACCCGCTCCCCCGCCCCTGACGTTCCTGGGTCTGGCTCCTTGCTCTCCGGGTGTGGCATAGCCCCCTCCTGCTGTCAGACGCGGGCACGCTACCTATCTTCCCCGTCGCGGCTGCTGGCGCGACTCTCGTCTCGGCTGCCGTCGCGACGGCCATCCCGGCTGCTGGCGCAACCCAGGCGCGATCAGCGACAAGTGCGGCCTCTTGGTCGCGCCGCGAGCGCACTCCGCGCAACCTCACGGCGATCGCCGAACGGACATCGCACTGTGACGCGGCAGGAGTATACTGGGGTCTCACTCGACCAGCCGGAGGGGGCTTTGACGGCAGCGACCGAGAAGTACGAGACCCTTATCGCCAACCTCCAGGGCATGGCTGGGGTCCTCGTTGCATACTCCGGAGGCGTCGACTCCACACTACTGGCATTCGCCGCTCATGCAGTCCTCGGCGATCGATGCCTAGCTGTTCTGGCCCGCTCGGACACGTATCCAACCAGCGAGATCGACGCGGCACGCCTGACCGCGAGCGAACTCGGCCTGTGCGTGATGGAGGTGGAGACGAGCGAGCTCACTCTCCCTGCCTTTCGGGCCAATGGGGCCGATCGCTGCTATCACTGCAAGACCGAACTCTTCGGTCTGCTCCGAACGATCGCGGACAGCCGTGGACTCGAGTGTCTCGTGGATGGGAGCAACACCGACGACACTGAGGACTACCGGCCGGGCGAGCGGGCAGCGGCCGAGTACGGAGTCGTGAGCCCTCTTCGGGACGCGGGGATGACCAAGGCCGACATCCGCGAGGTTGCGCGGATGCTGGACTTGCCGAACTGGGACAAGCCCTCGATGGCTTGCCTGGCGTCGCGCTTTCCCTATGGAATGCCGATCGAGGAGGAGGGGGTCCGTCGCGTCGCCTCGGCCGAGGAGGAGCTCCGCCTCCTGGGCTTCAGACAGTTCCGCGTCAGGTGTCATGGCGACATGGCCAGACTTGAGGTCGATGCCGACGAGATGGACACCGCGTGGGCGATGCGGGAGAGGATCGCCGTCCTGCTCAAGGAGGCTGGCTTCATCTACGCCGCTCAGGACCTCGATGGGTTCAGAAGTGGCAGCCTGAACGAGGCACTCAGGCCACAAGCTCCCTGAGTGCCGCTCGGATCGCGCGCGGCAGACGTTGGGCGAGCACACTCGGCCTGCCGATGGCTTGCGCGACGAGGCCCGTGGCGAACGGCTTCGCGGTGTCGAGTATGTCTATCTCCGGGTATAGAGCGCGTGCCACACCTTCCACGGTTACAAGCGACTTCACTAGCAGTCCGTAGCCGACCGGAATGCCGATGCCGTGCCTGCCCAACAGTGCCAGGAATCCAACCCCGAAATGCCTCACGTCGACGCTGTCGCCGCCCAGAGTCCTGCCGATCAGCACCGAGAGATCGTGTGTGACGGCCGCCAGTGATTCGGCCGGTACTTCCACCCCCAGCTCGGCCGAGTGACGCAAGGCGCGATCCGCATCGCCGTAGGCCAGAGCAACCAGAACTTGAGCGATATGCTCCCGCTCTCTCGGCGTGAGCCGGCCTACGATGCCGAAGTCCAGATAGGCGATACGGCCGTCCGGCGTGACGAAGATGTTCGCCGGATGGAGATCGGCGTGGAAGCGTCCGTGCACTAGCACCTGACGCATGAACGCGGTAGCGCCGTGGATGGCGAGCGCACGAGCGTCGACACCCGCGAGGGCCGCCTGGTCCAGTTCGGACAGGCGCCACCCCTCGACATACTCCATCGTGAGTACGCGTCGCGTCGTCAGAGGCCACACGACCCTAGGGGTGAGCACGGCGGGGTCATCGCGGAAGTCGAATGAGAACCGATCGGCGACCCTGCCCTCATTCCGCAGGTCCAGCTCGCTGCGCAGTGAGCTCGCAAACTCATCCAGCAGGGAGGACAGGTCGACACGGCGCATGAACCCGAAGCGCTTCAGCAGACCGATAGTCCTGCCGGCCACGGCCAGGTCCGCCTCGATAGTCCGTCCCGCCTCGGGCCTGACAACCTTCACAGCGACCGACGCTCCGGCTGCAAGCGCGTCGCCCCAGACCGGCCGATAGCGCTCTCGCAGAGTAGCGCGATGCACCTGGGCTATCGATGCGGAGGCCACCGGGTCGGCACAAAAGCTCGAGAACAGGGACTCCGGAGATGCGCCCAGCTCGGAGGTGATAGTGCGCCGCACGACCGCCTCGTCTAGAGGCTCTACCTCGTCCTGCAGCTTTTGCATCTCGAAGACCGTCTCGGCCGAGAAGAGGTCCGGCCTGACCGAGACGAGCTGCCCCAACTTCACGAAGGCGGGGCCGAGTTGCTCACACGCCAGACGCAGCTCGCGGGCGACGGCCGCCCTCCTTCGCGTGGCCGAGACGAGCCCGAGCCGACACCTGACCGCTGCAGAGCTGCCACGACGCGCGGCCACACGCAGCACTTGGAGAGGCCGCGAACCCACTGGACCTACCCCTCTTCGCCCGGCCCGTGGAGCAGCGCATCCACCGACGCCTGTAGGCTCTCGATGCGTCCACGCAGCTCAGACACCTCGAATCGAAGCTCGTCCACAGCTCGGCCGGTGCCAGTGACATCCTCGGAGTCGACGGGCGACCTGCCAGCGAGTCTCGCCTTCAGGCGCTCCTTCTCCTCGGCCACCAGCGCTGCCAGGCCGTCCACGAACGCATCCGGTGACTCCCCCATGGAATCGAGCGGCGCTCCGGAACCGCGCTCGATCGCTGCTTTCCACCCTTCGTCCGCAGTCTCGTGCAACAGCGCCCAGGCAGC
>CAZWGV010000024.1:12780-30478 GCA_964633595.1 uncultured Coriobacteriaceae bacterium
ACCGTCCGCCTGCCGAGGCGAACGAGCTCGGGCAAACCTCGGAGGCTATCGCTCATAAGCGCAACGTCCGCGGTTTCGAGAGCGGTGTCGCTGCCGGCGGCACCCATCGCAACTCCCACATCCGCCAGGGCCAGCGCCGGTGCGTCGTTCACACCATCACCCACCATCATCACCGGCCCGTGCGCTTCGCGCAGGCGACCCGTCGCGTCGACCTTGTCCGAAGGCAGCAAGCGGGCGTGGAAGTCCGTGATGCCCGCTCGCGCGGCGATCTCCGAAGCCGCACTCGGATTGTCACCCGTCAGGAGCACTGAGCGCGTGACTCCTTGCGCGCGAAGGGCGTCAACTACCTCCCTGCTTTCCTCACGTACCCGATCGGCGAGCGCTATCAGTCCCAGTACTCGGCCATCGGCCGAGAGTGCAAGAACCGTCCTGCCCTCGGCCTCGAGACCTTCCGCAGCCTTGGATACGGCGTCCCAGGAGGCACCCTCAGTCTTGACGAAGTCGACGCTTCCCAGCATGTATCGCTCTCCGCCGAGCATCGCCACCACTCCTCGACCGGGGAGTTCCGAGAAGCCCTCCAGCTCTCCCTCGGCCAGAGCGCCGTCCGCCGCTCGAAGTACTGCTTCCGCCAAGGGGTGTG
This sequence comes from uncultured Coriobacteriaceae bacterium, assembly GCA_964633595.1. Taxonomy (GTDB): domain Bacteria; phylum Actinomycetota; class Coriobacteriia; order Anaerosomatales; family CAZWGV01; genus CAZWGV01. Next base: position 13,421 of record CAZWGV010000024.1, read on the forward strand.
TGGAGCCGTACTCAAGCCTGCCGGCCACGGCGAGGACGGTCTCGGGCGCAACGCCGCCGAACGGCCGCACCTCGACCACCTCGGGGACGCCATACGTGAGCGTACCGGTCTTGTCGAACGCGACTACCTTGACGCGAGCGGCTGCCTCGAGGAAGGCGCCACCCTTGATCAGGATCCCCTGCCGCGTAGCAGTGGTGATCGCGGAGACAACCGCGACGGGCGTGGACAGGACGAGCGCGCATGGACACGAAACGACCAGAAGGACCAGCGCACGGCGGAACCACTCGCCATAGTCCCCCGTTTCAAAGCCGAGCGAAGGCCCCAGCAGCGGAGGCAGCGTCGCGATGCCCACGGCCAGTGCCAGCACCGCCGGTGTGTACCGAGCGGAGAAGCGGTCCACGAGCCTTTGCGTGGGAGCCTTGGAGGCCTGTGCCTCCTCCACCAGGTGTATGAGCTTGGCGAGGGTGGAATCGGCGGACGTGGCGGTCACAGAAACCTCTAGAAGACCAGAAGTGTTGAGAGTGCCGGCGAATACCCTGTCTCCCAGGCCCTTGTCCACGGCTACCGGCTCGCCAGTGACGGACGACTCGTCGACTCCTGAGGCGCCGCGTTCAACCATCCCGTCCAGTGCGATTCGCTCGCCCGGGCGCACGACTATCGTTTCGCCCACTGCCACCTCGGCAGGAGTGACCTCCACCTCCGCGCTGCCGCGCTTCACCCTCACGCGCGCGGGCGCGAGGGACATGAGCGCCCTTATCGACGCCCTCGTTCGAGCAAGAGACCTCGCTTCGAGCGCATTCCCGACGGCGAAGAGCACCACCACTGTTGCCCCTTCGCTCCACTCCCCGATGGAGGCCGCCCCGATCACAGCCATCGTCATGAGCACGTTCATGTCCAGGGAGCGCGCCCGTATCGAGCCCAGCGCCCGCCTGGCTGTTAGGGTGCCGCCCGCAAGGATCGCCAGGGCAAACCCCAAGATCGACCAGGACTGCATGTCGAGAGCCCCAACGGCCCAACCGGCGGCGTAGGAGACCAACGCGATCGCCAGCAGTGCGTCGCGCCTACTGATCGCCGACAGCCGCGACGGGGCCGACGGCGCTCCTTGCGGTTCACCGGCTCGTTCCGCCTCATACCCAGCGGATGCGAGCGCCTCGATCAACGCTCCGGGAGTCGTTGTGGAGCTGTCGTAGGTGATCGATACCCTGGCTTCGGGCGCCTCGGCCGATACGCTTTTCACGCCTTCTAGTGCGGCTATCTGGTCTCTGACGCGACTAAGACAACGCCCACAGTCCACGCCCGGCAGCACGAACTCGGCGAGAGCTCCCGGCGGTCGATGCTCGAGCGGCTCGACTTCGTACCCCATCTTGCGAACGGTGCGCGCCACCTCATCCCGCGGGTCCACAGAGACGTCGTACTCGACCACGAGAACACCGCTCGTGAAGTTGAGTTCGGCCGAAACCACGCCATCGAGGTAGGCGATCGACCGGTCTACCGATCGGGCGCAATCCGGGCAGTCCAGGCCAGTGACGCGGTATGCCGTGCTCTCCACCGGTGCCGACACAAGGAAGCCCAGCGAGCGCACCTCATCCTCGAGTCGGTCGGCAGCCACCACCGCCGGATCGAACGTGATGTGCAGGGCAGATGTAGTGTCCTCCAACTGGACGGAGTAGACCCCGGGAAGACCTTCGGCCGCAGACCGCACCCCGCCCACGCATTCCGGGCACACAGAAGGCGACGGGGTTTGGATCGTGATGGCTGCCTCGTGTGTGAATCTTCCCGTCACCCGGCGCCTCCACCGATCCGCTCCTCGGCGTGCTCCATCCCCTGCCCGAGAAGAGCCTCGACGTGCGCGTCCGACAGGCGGTAGACGACCCTCCTGCCTTCACGCCTAAACGCGACCAGATCCAGATTGCGGAGCAGGCGCAGCTGATGGCTCACGGCCGACTCGCTTACTCCGACAGCGGCCGCCAGGTCACATACGCACAGAGGCTGCTGCCTCAGGCAAAGGAGAATGCGCAGCCGTGTCGGGTCGCCGAGCGCTCCAAAGACATCAGCAAGAGCCTTGAGCCGGCTCTCCCCGGCAAGTCCGGCTCGCACCTGGTCCACGGCCTTGTGGTTGACGACGCGAATCTCGCACTCGGCCCCGACGGCGGCCCCACTCCCTCCGCTGTCTCGGTCGGCCATTCCGTCGTTATATGAATGTCTGCTCATATTCTCAGAATACTCCGTACCCAAACGTCGTCAACCCGCGTCGCCGAGACAGGTAGTATGCTTGGGCCACAGTGACGTGTGATGGCGATCCCGGCCCAAATCGATCGCACGCGGAGGTGTGGGTTGAAGACCGACAGACCCGCCAGTGGTCTCACCGTCGTGGGAGTGACCGTGGCCGCAATACTCCTCGTCACTGCCGTCGCTGCCGTACTCGCCTTCCTCCAGCAGCAGCACATCGCGGAGATCACTTCCGCGCTCGAACAGGAGCGTTCCCGCTCAGCTAGCCTTGCTGCGAGCGCATCCGAGCTAGGGCAGCGCATTGACTCGCTGAAGAAGGCGCTGGAGGCGAGCGTGCCGGCCATTCCGCCGCAGTTGCACGGTGCCACACCACCCGCCGGAGCCGAGGAGCCAACCAGGCCTGCTGGGGTGGCCCGCCACGTAGGCTTCATCACGCGGATCGACACCACCGCTGAACCGCACCGTCTCACCATCGACTACGCTGAACTGCTCACGGGCGAGGCCGCCGACAGCGCTCACCGCGCGGATGGACTGGGCGCCATAGAAGGCGAGCTCTTCTACCTGCGCAACCGCAATCCCAAGTTGCGCACCTTCCCGGTCGCCGAGGGTGTCGTAGTGATCATGTCCACATGGGAGATCGAAACCGATGGAGTAGCCGAGCAACCTGTCCGCTGGGCCGACTGGGTGGAGGTCATGCCCGGCGGATCACGGGCAAACCTCCGACTGTCCGAGGCGCCCTACTGGATCACCATCAAGGACGGCCAGATCATCCGCATCGCCGAGCAGTACCTGCCCTGAAACTCCCGCAGCACCGACGAGTGCGTTCCGCCCGAGCGTGAGCTAGTGCGAGGCGCGCTCAGCGCCGCTTCCTCTTGCCGAACGCGCTCCCTTTTCGCGCGCCACGCTTGAGTCGCGCCAGCACATCGTCCTCGCTGCTCGACTCCACCTCGGTGCGCAACTTCACGACCTGGTCGCGAAGCCTGGCCGCAGCCTCGAAGTCGAGCGCCTCGGCTGCGGACGCCATGTCTTCTTCGAGCACCGCCACCAATCGGATGACCTCCGATCGGTCCAGCTTGGCCAGCTCCTTGGCTGTCTCCTCGGCCACCGAGAGGCCCGCCTCGCTCTCCCGCACGTACTGGACGATGTCGTTGATCGCCTTTCTGATGGTCTGAGGCTCGATTCCATGGGACAAGTTGTGCGCGATCTGCAGCTCGCGGCGACGCTCCGTCTCGTCGATGGCCGCCCGCATCGACTCAGTCACGTTGTCTGCGTACATGACAACCTCACCCGAGACGTTGCGCGCTGCTCGGCCAATGGTCTGGATAAGACTGCGCTGATCGCGCAAGAAGCCCTCCTTGTCAGCGTCCAAGATCGCTACGAGCGACACCTCGGGGAGGTCAAGTCCCTCTCTGAGCAGGTTGATGCCAACCAGGCAGTCGAAGACACCACTGCGAAGGTCGCGGAGTATCTCGACTCGCTCCAGCGTGGCCACATCCGAGTGGAGGTAGCGCGCCTTCAGCCCATGCTCGAGAAGGTAGTCCGTCAGATCCTCGGCCATCTTCTTGGTGAGCGTAGTGACAAGAACGCGTTCGTCGCGTGCGGTGCGCTCGCGCACCTCGTGGATCAGGTCGTCGACCTGCCCCGCGGTCGGGCGCACCTCGACATGGGGATCCACGAGGCCTGTGGGGCGGATTACCTGCTCGACCACTTGAGAGCTCCTGCAGATCTCGTAATCGCCCGGAGTCGCGGAAACGTACACGAACCGAGGGACTCTCGCCTCAAACTCATCGAATCGCAGCGGTCGATTGTCCAGCGCGCTCGGCAGGCGAAACCCATGTTCGACTAGCGTGAGCTTCCGAGACCGGTCCCCCTCGTGCATTCCGCGTACCTGCGGCACAGTCACGTGCGACTCGTCGATGACGCACAGGAAGTCGTCAGGAAAGTAGTCGATCAGCGTGTGCGGAGGTTCACCCGGAGCGCGACCGTCGAGGTGTCGCGAGTAGTTCTCCACACCCGCGCAAGACCCGATCGTCTCCAGCATCTCGAGGTCGTAGTTGGTGCGCATCTCCAGACGCTGCGCTTCGAGTAGCTTGCCCGAGTCGCGCAGCTCGGCGAGGCGCTCCTGTAACTCCTCCTCGATCGTGACGAGAGCCTGCCGCAGCTTCTCTGGAACCGTGACGTAGTGAGTGGCCGGCCAGACAGCGAGTGCGTCGTACTCGGAGACCACCTCCCCTGTCACGTGATCGATCTCGGTGACCGCCTCGACTTCATCGCCGAAGAGCGACACCCGTACCGGCCGATCCGCATATGGCGGGAAGACATCGATCGAGTCGCCCCGCACCCGGAAGGTGCCACGCGTGAGACTGTAGTCATTGCGGTCGTACTGCACGTCCACCAGAGCGCGGACAAGGGTGTCGCGATCCATCTGTTGGCCGACATCGAGAAGCACCGCCGTTGATGCGTAGTCCTCGGGTGAGCCTATCCCATAGATGCATGACACAGACGCGACCACAACAACGTCTCCACGGGAGAGCAAGGCCGAGGTGGCCGCGTGCCGGAGCTTCTCGACTTCCTCGTTGATGTGCGCGTCTTTGTCGATGTACGTGTCCGTACTCGGGACGTAGGCTTCGGGCTGGTAGTAGTCGTAGTAGGAGACGAAGTAGACCACGGCGTTGTCTGGCAGGAACTCCCTCAACTCGGCCGCCAGCTGGGCCGCCAGAGTCTTGTTGGGAGCCATGATGAGCGTGGGGAGCTGGACGGCCTCTATGGCCTTGGCCATCGTGAAGGTCTTGCCGGAGCCGGTGACGCCGAGCAGGGTCTGGTAGCGCATCCCTTCATCGATGCCCTTGGCGAGCTGAGCTACGGCCTTGGGCTGATCTCCCTCGGGCTCAAAGGACGCCTTCACGACGAAGCGCTTCACTCCTGAGCCACCTCCGCGAACGCCGTCGGGTAGAGTTCGGCGTACCGGCGCAACTCCCTCAATACCCTCTCGACGAACCGTTGTGTCTCCGGAAAGCCAACCGCCAAGCTCCCGTCGTGCGACTCGGCGAGCCATACGTCGACTCGCCGGGCTCCCGCGTTGTAGGCTGCCACCGCGGTTTCGGTGCTCTCGTACTTGCCGAGCAACCGGCCCAGGTGTCGGGTGCCAAGCTCGATGTTCACCTTGGCGTCCTTGAGCCGGTCGGGACCGATGTCGCCACGTACGACGCTGCCGCCGCTCACCTCTACGGCCGTCGACGGCATGAGCTGCATCAGGCCGACCGCCCCCGCCTCGGATACCTCGCTCTCGCGAAAGCCGGATTCCGCGTTGATGACGGCGGCCACCAGGTATGGGTCAACCCCGTTCCTCTCGGACGCAGCCGCTATGACGGACCGGTGCTTGAGGGGGTGATGCCGCTTCTGCCACCAGATAGGTCCGCGAGCGCTCATGGCAAGGTCGGCCCCCAGCAACAGGAGAACGGCGACTATCGCAGAGCGCAGCAGTGTTTGGCGCCCCTCACGTGACACGCGGGACCACCTCGCGGTCCCAGAACTCAGCGAGGCGGGCCTCCAGCTCCTGGATGTCACCTTCGTTTCGGATCACCGCATCAGCGATCTCGGACCGCTGCCCCTCGGTGCTCTGGAGCGCCATTCTGCGTGCGACATCCTGCTCGAGCATCCCCTTCTCAGCGAGCCGTGCGCGCCGAACGTCTTCTGACGCCTCTATCACCAGCACGTGGTCGACCATCTCGAGTATCTCGGGAACCTCGACGAGCAAGGGGATCTCAAGAACGACCACTCGGTACGGATCCGCCGCAAGAGCAAGCTCATCGAGCGTGACGGACAGGGCTTGCGTGACTGAGGGATGTACGGCTCGGCCAAGAGCTTGTGACGCCTCGGTGGACGTGAACGCAGCCCGGGCGAGAGCGTCGTGCGACACCCTGCCGTCGGGCTCCGTGACCGAGTCCCCGAATGCGTCTACTACTGCCTGATATGCGGGGCCGCCGGGTTCGTACGACCGTTTGGCTATGTCGTCCAGATCCGCGACGAATGCCCCGCGCCGCGCGAAGAAGGCGGCGGCGGCGCTCTTACCGGCTCCGATCCCCCCGGTGACGGCCAGCACGAACATGGGCGACTCCTACGAAACTCGGAGCCGAGCTCGACTTGAGCGAGCCCGGCCCCGTCACCTTGCGCTCGGGCAAGTCCAGGGTGTCCCCTGCTACCCCTTGCCCTCTTCGATCTCGTCCTCGTCGACCGGTGCCTCGGCGGGCTCGGGCTCCTCGGCGGGCTCGGGCTCGTCGGCGGCGACTGGCTCGTCGGCGGGCTCGTCAATCGGTGCCTCGGCGGGCTCGTCGGCGGGCTCGTCAGCTGCCGCCTCATCCTCCGCAGCCTCATCGGCGAGAGCTTCGCTCTCCGGCTCGGCGTCAGACGCATCGGCAGCGTCCTCTCCGGCTTCATCACCCAGCGCATCGTCGGAGGACTGCTCCTCGTCCGATTCGAGCTCGGCAGGCTCCTCGGCAGGCTCCTCCGCGAGCTCCTCGGCCACCTCCGCGGTATCGTCCTCGAGGCCCGTCTCCGTCGCCTCAGCTTCTCCCGCGTAGGATTCCGCGTCTTCCTCCGCCAGGTCTTCCTCACGCGCTGGCGGTTCCTTGATCTCGATGCCCAGCTCCTCGGCGGCAGCCTTGATCGAAAGCGAGACACGCCGCCTTTCCGCGTCGACGTCCATCACCTTGATGTGCACCTCTTCGCCCACGAATGTCACCTGCTCGGGCGTCTCAACGTGCCCGCGCGCCATCTCCGAGATGTGCACGAGCCCCTCGATGCCCTCTCCGAGTTCCACGAAAGCACCGAACGGCACGAGCTTGGTGACCTTGCCCTGGATGACCGAGCCGATCGGGAAGCTTTCGACGAGCTGCTTCCAGGGATCTTCCTGGGTCTGCTTCAGACCCAGCGAGATGCGCTCGCGATCCTGGTCGACGTCGAGAACCATGACCTCGACCTCATCGCCCACCTGAACAACCTCGGAGGGATGGTTGACGTGGCTCCACGACAACTCGGAGATGTGCACCAGACCGTCGATGCCACCAAGGTCCACGAAGGCGCCGAAGTCGACGATCGAACTCACGGCTCCTGGGAGGATCTGCCCCTTCACCAGCTTGCCCAGGATCTCCTGTCGCTCGGCGCGGCGGTCTTCCTCGAGCACCACCCGTCTCGAAAGGACAACGTTGTTGCGGTTGCGGTCCATCTCGATAACGCGAGCCGGGAGCTTCTGACCCAGAAAGACGCTGAGATCCTTGACCCGGCGGAGATCGACGAGCGACGCGGGCAGGAAGCCCCTAAGACCGATGTCCAGGATAAGGCCACCCTTGACGACTTCGATGACCTCGCCTTCCACGACCTCGCCCGAGGAGAACTTCTCCTCAACGCTAACCCAGGCGCGCTCGTACTCGGCACGCTTCTTGGAGAGGATGAGACGCCCGTCCTTGTCCTCCTTCTGGAGAACAAGAGCCTCGATCTGGTCGCCAATTGCGACTACTTCCGAGGGATCGACGTCCTTGCGAATGGAGAGCTCCCTGGCGGGAATGACGCCCTCCGACTTGTACCCGATGTCGACGAGGACTTCGTCCTTCTCGACTCCCACGACCGTGCCCGAAACGAGATCTCCGTCGTCGAAGTCGGTGATCGTCTCGTCGATCAGTGCATGCATCTCCTCAGACGTGTACTCGCGCTCGCCCTCGATGACGCCGCCGTCCTGTGTGAAGCTGTCTTCCTGTGTGACGCCGCCGTCCTGCGACTCTTCCAAAGCCTTCGGCCCCTTCCACATCCGGGGCCCCGTCGATCACGTAGTACCGGTCGCTTGCTCTCTGGCGTGGTTGGACGTCTCGATCGCTAGCTTTCCGTACATGTCCTCGGGGCCGTACTTGTCATCTGCCGAGCCAGACCTCAGCTCGACAGTAGTCTGTCATTCTACCTCACACGTTCTTCGGGCGTAAGCATCGATCGATACTACTTCGAGCTCGCCCAGTTCGGTCCGAACGCAACATCGACCACAAGCGGAACGGACAGCTCCGTCACTCCCGACATCACCCCTCTTGCCATCTCAGACAAGCGCTCAGTCTCCGGGGCGGGTGACTCGAATACCAGCTCGTCGTGCACCTGCATGACCATTCTCGCCTCGAAGCCGGCGCCGCCAAGCCGCTTGTCCACCTCGATCATGGCGAGCTTCATGATGTCGGCTGCGGTCCCTTGCATCGGGTGGTTCATCGCGGTGCGCTCCCCGAACGAGCGCACCTGATGACTAGCGGCCTTCAGCTCTGGTATGCGCCGCCGCCTACTGAACAGGGTAGTCGCCCACCCATCGCGGTAGGCCTCGGCCACGGTCCGGTCCAGGAACTCGCGGACGCCTGGATAGGCGGCGAAGTACCGGTCGATCATCGTCTGGGCCTCCGCGCGAGGCACGCCCAGGGACTCGGCCAGCCCGTGGGAGGATATGCCATAAACGATGCCGAAGTTCACGGCCTTGGCGCGCCTGCGATGCTCGGCCGTAACCGAGCCCATGTCCACGCCGAAGACCCGAGAAGCTGTGGCCGCGTGGAAGTCGGTGCCCGACGTGAAGGCCTCGATCAGTCCAGGATCCTCCGACAAGTGGGCGAGAATCCTCAGCTCGATCTGGGAGTAGTCCGCCGAGACGATCACGTCGCCCGCGCGCGCAGGGACGAATGCTGCGCGGATCCGTCTGCCCAGCTCGGTACGAATGGGGATGTTCTGCAGGTTGGGACTGGAGGACGATAGGCGCCCAGTTGCGGCCACCGTCTGGTTGAACGTCGTGTGCAGCCGTCCGTCAGCCCCGACCAGTCGAGGGAGCGCCTCGATGTAGGTCGACATCAGCTTGGTGAGCTCCCGATACTCCAGCACCTTGCCCGCTATGGGGAAGGCGGGAGCGAGCCCTCCCAGCACCGAAGCGTCAGTGGAGAACCCGGTCTTGGTTCGCTTCCCGGCGGGAAGACCCAGCTTCTCAAAGAGGATCTCTCCCAGCTGCTTTGGGGAGTCGACATTGAACTCGACACCTGCCAGCTGATGGATCTCCCGCATGAGAACCCCGACGCGGCCGCGGATCTCGTCGGCGAGCGCGCCGAGCGCCGCAGAGTCGATCCCCACCCCAGCCGACTCCATTCGCAGCAGCACAGGCACAAGTGGCATCTCGATGCGCCGGAAGCAGTCCATGGAGCCGTCTTCTTCGAGCCGTTCCCGCAGCACGGGGGTCAGTCTGGCCGCCATGCGGGCTTCGGCGACACAAGAGGGCCCGTCTTCGCCCGGCTCGGCCGGCACCTCCCCCAGATAGTCCGCCGAGAGCCCCCGCAGCTCGTACGAGGAGCGGGACGACTCCAGCAGGTACGCGGCCACTCCACAGTCGAACAACCGTAGCGGATCGAGATTGTCGAGCACGCATGAGCCCTCGGCTGACTCCTCGGCACACACAGCAGTCAACAGAGCTTTCGTATCGCCCGCAGCAAGCACCCCTGTGCCCAGAACATTCCCGACCGCCTGAACAGCGACCGTACCCGCAAGCACAGCGACGGTTCCCTCACGCGCCAGCGCGACCTCGAGCTTGTCCGCGAAGAGCGAGGTGGTGCTGCCGTCGTCGAAGGCTGCGCCGAATGCCATCTCTCCGTCCCCCGCGAGTTGGGCCTCTAGCCAGCCAACAGCCGCCGCGCCGCTCTCCACCTCCCACACCTCACGCGGTCTCTGGGGGGCTTCGACGTCGGACCCACCGCCGCCGGCCGTCGACAGAATCCTGTCCAGCAAGGATGTGAATCGCAGCTCCCCGAAGGCTTCAGCGACTTCACGCGGATCCCAGCTGCCCCAGCGCACGTTGGCGATATCGAGGTCCACCGGCACGTCGCACCGGATGGTGGCTACGGTCCGGCTAGCAAGAGCGGCATCCGCATGAGCCGTAAGGTTCTCTCTCAGCTTCCCGGACTGCTCGTGGGCGTGCGCAAGCACCTCCTCGAGCGTGCGGTAGGCGGCGATCAGCTTCGCCGCCGTCTTCTCGCCCACACCAGGCACCCCGGGTATGTTGTCGGAGGTGTCGCCCTTGAGCCCCAGGTAGTCGGGAACCTGGGCCGGTGTGACACCGTAACGTTCGAACACAGCCTCGGCGTCGTATACGGTGATGTCGGTGATCCCCTTGCGTGTCGTGACCACCGAGACGTTGTCGTCCACGAGCTGTAGCGCGTCCCGGTCGCCCGTCACCAACAGCACGCGCATGTCCTCTCGGGAGGCCCGCTCGGCCAGCGTGCCTAAGACGTCGTCACCCTCCCATCCCTCCACTTCGACGACGGGAACGGCCAGTGCCCCAAGCATGTCCTTCACCATCGGGAACTGCGACTTGAGCTCCTCGGCCGTGGGAGGGCGATGGATCTTGTACTGCTCCAGCGCTTGGGTCCGAAACGCCGGCTTCCCCCTATCGAACGCAACCACAACGGCGTCCGGACTGAGCTCCTGCACCAGCTTCACCAGCATGGAGATGAAGCCGAACACGGCGTTCGTTGGTCGGCCATCAGGCGCGGTCATGGTGGGTGGCAACGCGTGGAATGCTCTGTGGAGTAGGCTGTTGCCGTCGACAACTGCCAGAGTACGGCGCTTCGTGGCGGTCAATCCGGGTTCCTCCGGCTCGGCTGACAGACCAAAGGCGGCGCATACAGCGACCCGAGTGGCGAGTCCGATTGTACGCCAGTGGCGGCTCCGAGGAGGGTCCGTGGGGATGTTCAGATGGGCGGCGCCCTTGTTCGCCCGCTATGGAGACCGTTGGAGCAACGACGACATCCACCAGCTCGCAGAGCTGCTGGGCCCCTCGGTCCCCGAGGGTGGGAGCGTCCTTGATCTCGGCGGCGGGACCGGCGCGCTGGCTCACCGCATTGCCACGGCGTTGCAGTGCCGCGTGACCGTCCTCGATCCGACGCCCGAGATGCTCGCCCATGTGCCGGACGACGAGGCGGTGAGCACAGTGCTCGGCAAGGCCGAGTCGATGCCCCTTGAGTCGGACTCCTTCGACGCCGCGCTCGTCTCCGACGCCTTTCACCACTTCCGCGACCAGGCGGGTGCAGTCAGCGAGATCGCTCGCGTGGTTCGCCCCGGCGGCGGGGTGCTGGTGCTGGAGCTCGACCCGCGCGGAGTGGTGGTGCGATTGATCGTCGCCGCCGAGAAGCTCCTCGGCGAACCCGGCGCCTTTCACACGCCGGAGATGATGTGCGCGTTCTTCGCCGAACACGGCATCGAGGGTGATTGCGTTCCCACCAGATGGCCGAACTACTACTTCTGCGGCACGGTCCCGGGATGACGCCCACGCCGCGTTAGCTGAACGACTACCGGGACGAGGTCCTGCCCCGGCGGATCAGCCTCGCCACATGTAGCCGACGCTCCGCACCGTCTCCAGCCTCCGGGCCAGCTCGGCACCGAGCTTCGCGCGTACCCGGCGTACGTGGACGTCGACCGTCCGAGCGCCGCCATGATAGTCGGTTCCCCACACCCTCTGAAGAAGCGTCTCGCGCCCGTAGACCTTGCTGGGATGGGTCACCAGGAAGGACAGCAGAGCGTACTCCAGGTATGTGAGGTCAAGAGGAGTCAAGCCGACGTGAGCCTGGTATGTGGCCAGGTTGATCGTCAGGGAATGACTGCGCACGATCTCCGCGGCCGAGCTCTCCTCGCCGGGCCACAGCAGGTTTCTCGCTCGAGCGACGAGTTCCGCCGAGTCCCCTCCGCGTACTACGAAGTCCGTGCGCCAGCTGGCCGGCAAAGTGAACCGGCTGAGCGCGTCCCGCTCCACAACGAGGAGCAGCGCGGCATCCGATCCGTCCCGCACAACCTGCTCGAAGATCGTGACGAGAGATGCGGGATCGTGCCCTCCATCGGCCACCACGAGGTCGACCTCACCGCGCCGCAGGCGATCGGCCAGATCTTCGAGCGCGCCCTGCTCGATGGCCGCATCCAAACGCTGCAGCGCGTTGGCCAACCACGCTCGCGTGTGGGCGTCATCGGACGCGATGAGCACATTTCGCCTGTGCATTCTCCTAACCTACCCGCCGTCGGCGTTCGTCAGCACGCAGATGCGGTGGATGAAGCCGCCGCGAAACCCGGGGCGCTTCACTTCCCAGCAAGTGCACGGCGCCGTGCGGTCACTCCGCACGGCGCCGTTGCCGCCCAAGCGGCGAGCACGAAGGCGCCCGCCATCCCTCCTACAAAACGGACAGGTACTTGTCCTGCTCCCACGGCGTGACGTACGCCTTGTACTCGTCCCACTCGGCCCTCTTGTTGGCCACGAAGAAGTCGTGGATGTGGGCACCCAACACCTCGCGCGCGAACTCGGACTCTTCGAAGAGCTCGACTGCCTCTCCGAGGTTCTTCGGCAGCGTCCGGATGCCAGCCGCCTTCAGCTCCTCGTCGGTCATCGTGAAGATGTTGTTGGTGGCCTCGGGGGGCAGCGGCAGCTCCTCCTCGACTCCCTTGAGACCGGCTCCCAGCATCACAGCGAAGGCGAGATAGGGGTTGCACGACGGGTCAGGCGACCGCAGCTCAACTCGGGTGGCGGCTTCCTTGCCGGGCTTGTACATCGGCACTCGCACCATCGCCGAGCGGTTGCGGCGCGCCCACGTCACGTACACGGGAGCCTCATACCCGGGCACGAGCCTCTTGTACGAGTTCACCCACTGATTGGTGACAGCGCAGAACTCGGGAGCGTACTTGAGGAGACCGGCGATGTAGCTCTTGCCCACCGCCGACAGGTGGAAGCCCTCGGGGTCGTTGGCATCGAAGAAGGCGTTGCCGTCCTTGCTGAATAGACTCTGATGGGTATGCATGCCCGAGCCGTTCTCGCCCTGAATGGGCTTGGGCATGAACGTGGCGTAGACCCCGTTGGCGTGCGCCACTTCCTTCACAGTGAGCCGGTATGTCATCACATTGTCGGCCATCGATAGCGCATCCGAGTAGCGGAGATCGATCTCGTGCTGCGAGGGGGCCACTTCGTGATGCGAGTACTCAACCGGAACGCCGAGCTTCTCCAGCGTGAGCACCGTTTCGCGACGCAGGTCGCTCGCGACATCCAGCGGCGTAAGGTCGAAGTAGCCGCCCTTGTCGAGGATCTCGGTACCGTTGCTGTCATGGAAGTAGAAGAACTCCAGCTCGGGACCGACGTACATCGTGTAGCCCATCTCGGACGCCTTGGCGAGAACCCTCTTCAGGCAGTGGCGCGGATCCCCATCGAACGGAGCGCCGTCAGGAGTGCGCACGTCGGCGAACATCCTCGCAACTCCGGCCTCGACCGGACGCCACGGGACGATCTGGAACGTCTCGGCCAGCGGGAAAGCGACCATGTCCGACTCCTGGATGCGCGTGAAGCCATCGATCGAGGAGCCGTCGAAGCCCATGCCCTCCTCGAACGCAGTCTCCAGCTCGCTATCGGTAACCGCGAAGGACTTCAGGAAGCCAAGGACGTCTGTGAACCAGAACCTAATGAACCGGATGTCCCGCTCCTCTACGGTCCGCAGTACGTAGTCCCTGTCAAACTCCGCTGCCATACGATCTCCTCCTGCTCCGTCAGGGCCTACCGAGCGGTCCGACCCGTCGGTCGTCTCCACATGATCGGATGGTAAGTGCCGGATGTTTCGGGGAGGTTTCGGCCGAGGAGACCGAGCCACAGCGGTTTGGACAGGCCTTCTGGGCGGCAGGGAGCAGCGGCTTCGGCGCTCCGCTTAGCGTGGGCCGGAGTTCTACTCCACCCAGGCGTGGAGCATGACCGGTGCGCCGTTGACCTCTTCGATCCCCTTGACTCGCACCCGGTAGCGCGGCTCCAGGCTCCTGAGGAGTTGCTCGATCTCGTCCGCGTGTTCTTTCGCGTGATACGTGGTGATCGCGATGCGCGGCTTGTGCTCGGCGATGGTCTTGCGAGCGCCCATCATCATCCGCACGTCGTAGCCCTCGAGATCGGCCTTGATGTAGTCCAGCCGCCGTCCCTCGAACAGGCGATCGACCGTGGTGAGCCTCACGCTGTCGCCATCTCCGGAGTCTTCGATACCTGAGTGGACTTCCTTCGCAGAGATGATGGCTTCGCCCTCCTCGTCCGAGAGCGCCATGGGCACGATCTCCACGTTCGGCACGCCATCGAAGGTCAGACCCAGCGACTCCACGAAGCGGCCGAGGGGTTCCACCACGACGACACGCTCGCACCCTACTGCGACGACCAGCGCGAACATCCCCTCCGCTGCGCCGGCATCGAGCACGATGTCCCCTTGCCGAACCCGGGTCTCTGCCACCTCGTAGTAGTGCCAGTCCTCCGGGTTGAACTGCTCCGCGATGACCAGGTCCAGTGAGTGCCGGCTGAACTCGACCGGGTAGAAAAGTGGGCGCTCGATACCGGCAAGCTTCACCCGCAGCATGCCCAGACGCTCGTCCGCCTCCGCGCTCTCGATCACTCGCGCGGCCTTCGTGCCGCAGCGCGGCTCGAAGAACCAGGCCACCAGCCTGCTGAGCGTCACGCCGTTGCGTCGGCCCGCCAGCCAGTGCAGCACGATCTGCAGGCGTCGCTTCACCCTGCCTCCGAGGGTACGCGGTGGAGGTGCCGGACTTGCCGCCGGAGCCCGCTTCGCACGTGTCGTGCTCCGTGCGCGTATCGGCGACAGCAGCCAACATTCTCTCACACCACCTGATGGGACATCCGCGCTTCGGGCGCCGGGTGGGACACTGGTGCGCCTCAGTAGGCGTACAGCTTGCCGTAGGGGCGGTGGCTCACCGGTACCAGCTTGGTGAACGGAGTCGCCATGACCTCTTCGATGTCCATCCCGAGGTTGGCGCAGTACTCTTCGAGCACCGGTCGCAACTCGGCCATGTCGTCGACGGAGGCGGCGAACACGCCAACTTCGCGGCCAGTCTGCCACTCCTCGACCTCACCGCGCAGGTAGATGACCCCGCCGTGCATGCCGGTGCCCACGTAGCCGCCGACCATCGGGCCCTCGAACTGGCTGTTCATGCCCAGCAGGACGAGCATGCCGCCCGCCATGTACTCGCCAAAGAAGTCCCGCGCCGAACCCCCACACACGACGATGGGCGTCATCCCCTCGTATGCCTTCATGTGGATACCGACGCGATAGCCCACGTCGCCCTTCACAAAGACCTTTCCGCCGCGCATGCCATAGGCGAGTACGTCGCCCGCGTCGCCATGCACGATCACCTTCCCGGCGTTCATGGTGTTGGCGACGCCGTCCTGGGCATTCCCGAAGACCTCCACCGTCGGGCCGTCCATGAACATCGCGGTGTCGTTGCCTGGCGTGCCGCGAACTTCTATCCGCACACCCTGCCCGCGAACGCCGGTGCCGATGTAGCGCTGGCCGTTGACGTTCTCGACGACAACGGTCCTGGCGCCCCCGGCCAGAGCATCTCTGATGGACTCGTTGAGGTGCTTGTAGTAGACGCCTGCGGCATCGACCATCGCGACATCACCGTCGCGCTCCACGGTCGGGGTCACCTGCGAGTAGCCCTCCAGAGGCTCTGTGCGCTCAGGAGTCATGGTCATCGTCGTCTCCCTACATCCCAGCCGGCTTCACGCCCAGCACCTTGCACGTCTGCTCGTCGAGCCCCACCGCGCGCAGCCGCTCCCGGCTGCCCCGGAGCGACTCGATCGCGTTCACCCCAAGCGCACCCAAGATCTCCTGAAGCTCGTGGCTCCAAGCGTTCACCAGATTCTGGAGTCTCTGGGCGCCCCACTCGGGATCGATCCGCCTGGTGAGCTCGGGCTTCTGCGTGGTGATGCCCCACGAGCAGGATCCCGTGTGGCATCCCTGGCATAGATGGCAGCCAAGAGCCATGAGCGCGGCCGAGGCGATGGCCACCACGTCGGCGCCGAGCGCTATGGCCTTGGCGACGTCGGCCGATGAGCGCATCGATCCCGCCGCCACTATCGACGCCCTATTGCGGATGCCCTCGTCGCGCAGCCGCTGATCGACCACGGCCACCGCCACCTCCACTGGAATGCCGATGTGGTCGCGGATGATGGCGGGGGCGGCGCCCGTGCCTCCACGGAAGCCGTCGAGGTACACGTAGTCCGCACCGGCGCGCACGATGCCGCTCGCGATCGCCGCTACGTTGTGCACGGCAGCGATCTTCACACCTACCGGCTTGTAGCCAGACGCCTCCTTCAGCGAGTAGATGAGCTGGCGCAGGTCCTCGATCGAGTAGATGTCGTGGTGCGGCGCGGGCGAGATGGCGTCCGAGCCCTGCGGGATCATCCGCGTCGAGGACACCTCGCGGTTGATCTTCTCACCTGGCAAGTGCCCGCCGATGCCCGGCTTGGCACCCTGACCGATCTTGATCTCCATCGCCGCGCCTCGGTTCAGGTACTCGGGGTTCACGCCGAATCGCCCCGACGCCACCTGAACGATCACGTTGTCTGCGTAGGGGTAGAGGTCGGGGTGCAGACCGCCCTCGCCGGTATTCATCAGCGTGCCCAGCGACTGCGCAGCCATCGCGAGCGATTTGTGCACGTTCAGCGAGACCGAGCCGTAGCTCATCGGCGAGAAGATGATGGGCGTGGCGAGTTCGATGTTGTTGGCTAGTCCCCCGCCCTCGGCCAACTCGAATCGACCATTGCCGTCGCTGGTCACCTCAACTGCGTCCGGCTTGTGGCCAAGGTAGGTGCGCAGCTCCATCGGCTCGCGCAGCGGGTCGATGGATGGGTTCGTCACTTGGCAGGCGTCGAGTACCAGGTGGTCGAAGATGCGCAGGTAGGGCTTGTCGTTGCCCATGCCTGTCAGCAGCACCCCGCCGGTCTCGGCCTGCTTGAAGACGGCCTTGCGGAGCCCA
>CAZWGV010000025.1:0-30324 GCA_964633595.1 uncultured Coriobacteriaceae bacterium
CGCGCACGAGCGCTGCTCCACGGTATACATTGGACGCAAGTGCGCCGATCACTGGAGGTTCCATGTCGCGCACACGAACCATCATCATGGGCGCCGCCGGGCGCGACTTCCACAACTTCCTCACCTGCTACCGGGACGACGCTGGGACTGAGGTCGTGGCCTTCACGGCCAACCAGATCCCCGGCATCGACTCGCGGATCTGGCCGCCTGAACTCGCTGGCCCCCTCTACCCGCAGGGAATAGAGATCCTGCCCGAGCAGGACCTTGCGTCACTCATCCGCGACCGCCGCGTGCAGCGAGTTGTCTTCGCGTACAGCGACATCTCGCACGAGGAGGTCATGCACCGGGCATCCGTCGCGCTCGCCGAGGGCGCGGACTTCGTGCTGCTCGGTCCCGAGCGCACCATGCTGCCCGCGCCCATCCCCGTGATATCCGTGTGTGCAGTCCGCACTGGCGTGGGCAAGAGCGGCATCAGCCGACGGGTCTGGGAAGCGCTGGCTCGCCGCCACGTTCGCGCTGTCGACATACGCCACCCGATGCCCTACCGAGACCTCACTCGCACGAGGATCGAGCGATTCGCCACCATCGCCGACCTCGACTCGGCGAACATCACACTCGAGGAGCGCGAGGAGTACGAGCACCTGGTGGAGGCGGGCGTTGTAGTCTACGCAGGTATCGACTACGAGGCGATCGTGGCCGCCGCCGCATCCGAGGCCGACGCTATCATCTGGGACGGCGGCAACAATGACATGCCGTTCGTCCGCTCCGACCTGGAGATCGTAGCCCTCGACCCACACCGTCCCGGACACGAGCGCCTCTACCACCCCGGCGAGACCAACTTCCTGCGTGCCGACGTTCTGGTCGTAAACAAGGTAGACACCGCCGAGGCCGCAGCCGTCGAGGCGCTCCTCGCCACAGCCGCCGAACACAATTCGCGCGCCAAGGTAGTGTTGACCCGCTCGGGCATCACGGTGAGCGATCCAGGGCCCCTCGCGGGCGCACGCGCACTAGTGATCGAGGACGGCCCCACGGTCACGCACGGCGGGATGGCATACGGGGCGGGCGCGATAGCGGCGCGAGAGCACGGTGCCACGCTGGTCGACCCGCGTGAGCACGCAGTTGGCTCCATCGCCGAGACGCTCGCGGCCTACCCGCATCTCACCGACGTCCTGCCCGCCGTCGGCTACTCACCGCAGCAACTCGCCGACCTCGAGGCAACTGTGCGCGCAACGCCTTCGGACGTAGTCGTAGTGGGCACGCCCGTAGACCTCGCCCGAGTGATCGATGTGGACAGGCCGGTCGTGAGGGCGACATACCGCGTGGAGGATGCGGGGCGTCCTACTCTCGACGACGTGGTGGACGCCTTCCTCGACGAGCGCGGACTGGGAAGCTAGCGCGACCGCAGTGGAGGCGCCGGTGCTCGGCGCTCGGCGCTGGCTCCCCTACTCGGCGAGCTTCTTCATCACCCAAGCCATGTTCCGCCCGAGGTCGGCCATCGTCCGAAAGCCCTCCTCGTCGGACTCGACCGCGCCCAGCGGACCGCCTATCCCGAGATTCCAGTAGCTGGAGCCCGGGATCACCATCTGCGAGATCAGGAAGAAGTGGTTGATCGAGTCGAGAGCGTGCATGGCGCCAGCGCGCCTGACAGCCACCACGCCCGCTCCCACCTTGCGCGCGAACATGTGACCGTTGCCCCTCGCCACGTAGCCCGAGCGGTCGATGACAGCCTTGATCTCCGGCGAGATGTCGGCGAAGTACACGGGCGATCCGAGCAAGATGCCGTCGGCCTCGTCCATGAGCGCGATGCACTCGTTGCCGAAGTCGCGCAGACCCTCACACTGACGGCTCTGGGCCTCTCGGCACTTCATGCAGGCTGTGCAACCATGCACCTTCTTGCCTGCCAACTGCACGAGCTCGGTCTCGATGCCCTCGGAATCCAGCTCGGCGAGCACCGCGCGCAGCAGGATGGCGGTGTTCCCGTCGGCTCGGGCCGAACCGTTGATCGCCACTACCTTCATTGCGCTCCCTCTCTCTCCCCCGCCCAGGCGGACGGCTCGGCGGCCGCGATGGCTGCGGCCCTGCGAAGCTCTTCGTACCAAACCTCATAGTAACCCTGCGACATGCGGACATCCCTGAAGCCACGGTCCGCATCCACCAACAACTCCTCCGGCGTGTACAGGCGCACGCGATGCCAGTCCTCGGCTCCCCGCTCGGCCACAAACGAGCGGAGTGCGGCTCTAGACTCGTCGTCCAGGCTGTAGGTCCTGCCGCCGTCGAGCGGACCCTTCGCCAGGATCGGGATGGGGTGGACGGTCTTCTCCAGCTGCTTCAAGGTCTCGGGATCCAGCGCACCGTCGATGTCTATGAGTGCGTCCTTGGCATCGAACTCGAACAGGACCTCGACGAAGGCCGAGGGGTCGAGAACGCGAACGACTACTGCATCCTCGGCCATCTCCAGCGACTCCACCACCATGGCGGGAGCCGCCGCGAATGGCTCCCTGACAAGGGTCCCGGTGGACCACGCCTCGCTTCGCGTGAGCGCTGTCGCCGCAATGGCCTCGATCTTCTCATTCAGCGCCACATCGTGCGGAGCACGCAGCCGAGCCGCGCGGTACTCGAGGAGCGCTTGGTCGACCTCCCCCGCGCTGGCGAGCGCATCCGCGTGGGCTTCGAGAACGGCTCTGGAACGCGGGTTCACCCGGAGCGCGTCGAAGAGCTGTGAACGCGTGGCTGCGTCGAGGTTGCCGAGCCTGAAGCGGAGCTGGCGCTCAGCGGCGACGGAGCGCCGAACTCGCAGCAGGAAGTAGGCCCCCACCGCCACCGCGTAGCCCCAAGCGGCCGCCGCCAGCCCACCTGAGGGAGCTCCCAGCAAGCGCCCTCCCACCAGCAGTGTGGCCGTCCCGCCGATCAGAGCGCCCAAGAGCACGAGTGCTACGGTCAGCGGTCGGTACGAGAGCGCAAGTTCGCGCGGCGGGACGAACGCCTCTGCTGGGCGCTCGGCCATCGGCGTGTGATCCTGCGTTGCCACTGCGGCATCCACGAGTCCGCGGTATGACGACCAGATGCCCAGCCAAACGAGCCAGGGCGCGATGAGGAGAGGCAGGGCTGCAGTGGCCCGGCCCACGAAGCTCTCGGAGGGCATGCCGAGCAGGGCGCCCAACCCCCCGGCTGCGACGGAGAGGACGAACAGCGCTGGCGGCCGAACGGCAGTGTGTGCCTCGAGCCTTGCCAGCGCCAAGAAGGCATCAACTCGGCGACGGCGCTCGGCATGCCACCCGGCGAGCAGGAGCAAGAAGCCCAACGCTGAACCGATGATCAGTGGGACCGTCATGCCCTTTCCGTCTCGGTCGGCATTCTGTCTTCGGCTTCTAGCCCACCGCGGCCGAGTACGCAAGAGGCGCGTGGTTGTGTCGCGGGTCGGATAGCGCTCTGGAAGTGTTTGGAGACCGCTCAGGCAGAAGGCCTAGATTCCGAGACGACCGGCGAGGGCACCCCGAGTCCCCCGCGCGTCCACGCGACGTCTCGCCGGACCTCCCGCGCGGGGAGATCGGTCGGTCGTATAGGAATGGAGGTCACATGAGAACATCAATCTGGGGACGTCGAGCCGTGGCTGCTGCGGTCATCGTACTGGTGGCCACAGCCTGGGGTTTGGCCGTGTCCATCGGAGCGAGCCGCATGGCTGTCAGGGACTCCGAACTCCCCGGCGAGGGCTTCGCCGGGTCTTGCGGGAGCACAGAGAGCGTCGTCGCGCTCGCCTGGGGAGAAGCGCGCGATCAGGCAGGCATCACCTATGAGGGGGAAACGCGTGGTCCAGCATCATTCGGCGTAGACGACAGGGGTCGTGTCTACCTGCTGGACCAGGTAAAGCAGCGTGTGGTGCGGTTCGCCAACCACAGCGTGGACGTCGAGTATTCACTTCCCCATACGGGATTCGACGACATAGCGGTGGAACGCGACCGCTTCGCGGTACTCCACCGATTCGACGAACGTAGCGTCCTGCTGTTCGACGCCGAAGAGGGGCTTGTCGCCTCGTGCGCCATCGACGCGGCGGTACCCGACGTTCTGCGCATGCGTATCGCGGGAGACACGGTCTACGTTGAGTGCCCCGGCAGCAACACCATGGCCTATCACGCTATATGCCGTCTTGACGGCACGCCTGTCCCCGCCGAGCGACAGATCGACGCGGCATTCCACGGCGTGCCGCTGCCAAACGGCAACTTCGTCAGGGCGAAGAAGCTAGATCGCAACAACATCGCGTATGACGTCATAGCACCCGGCGGCGATCGCCAAGCGAAGGTGCGCGTGCACTCCTCGCGCGATCTGGCCTCCATCGTCGACGTCTTCGGCGACGGCAACGGGAACGTCCTGCTCGCGTACGCACTCTACAGAGAGAGCGCCGGTCAGCCGGACCAGGTGATCGGGAAGCTAGTTCTCGCTAAGTACGACAGCGAGGGCCGTCTGATAGCCAGCGCAGAAACCGTCAGCGACGACTCACCTGAGGCCAACAGGAGGGTGAGCGTGGCCGAGAACGGCGACGTCTATCAGCTCGCGGAGAACGCAACCGGCGTACAGGTCTTGCGATGGACCCTGGCCCCGGCATCATCATCCGCGACAAGAAGGGGGGAGTGATCATGCTGTCGGCGCGAAGAGCAATGACCTCGTTGGGACTGGCTATGACGTTCCTGCTATCCTGCGCGATCGCACCCCCGCCTGCCCTTGCCTGTTCGTGTCCCACCCGCATCGACACCGCAGCTATCAGCACAGCGATCTCAGGTGTAGGCAGTCCGTACTGGTGGGGTCACGCAGCCTGGGATCCTGACGACCGCGACTGGAAGGGCGCGGATTGCTCGGGATTCGTCATCAAGGCATGGCAGGTGCCGCGACTGTCACCCATCTCCGAGGACTACCACCCATACGGCACGCATCACATCTTCAACACGACCTACCACTGGTACTCGATCTCACGTTCGAGTGCGTGGAGAGCCGACGCGGTCGGCTATCCGGACCCAGACGGCACAGGATCCCAGACCGGTCATGTCGTGCTCTACGAGCGCGGAGACGCGCACGGGAATGCCCTGGTGCTGGAGGCTCCGGGTTCCGGACTTCGCATTCGGAGAGCATGGCGAGACATCTCGTCGTCTAAGTGGCGTTTCCGTCGCAGGCACCAGCTCATTCGGGACTACGGACAAGTCTTGGCGTGACGAGAACGGGGCTCGGGTCGCTCTTGCGGGGGGCACAGAACCCCGAGGACCCGAGCCCCCTACCTCGCTTATCTGGTCGGTCCCAGGACGTCTGCGCTCTCCACCACACTGCATCCGGCCGACCTCATCTCGTCGAGAGCGCGCAAGCCGTCTCCCTCGTTGAGGTTCACAGCCCTGCAAGCATCTCCAACCACCCTCACCGTGAAGCCCAGGTCCCTCGCGTCGAGCGCCGTGAACTTCACGCAGTAGTCGGTTGCCAGCCCACAGACGAAGATGGCCCCCACTCCCTCGGACCGCAGAAGAGCATCCAGTCCTGTGGCCTTCAGCCTCCCGTTGTCGAAGAAGCCACTGTAGCTGTCGATCCCCTCGTCCGTGCCCTTGCGCACGACGCGGTCGAAGCGCTCGACCGCCAGTGCCGAGTGAAAGCTCGCACCGGACGTCCCCTGCACGCAATGCGGAGGCCAGAGCACCTGCTGTACCCCATCCAGTTGGATGATGTCTCCAGGCCCGGTTCCCGGATGACTCGTGGCGAAGCTGCCGTGGTTGGCCGGGTGCCAGTCTTGTGTCGCCACCACCAGCCCAAAACCCGGCATCAGCGCGTTCACCACAGGCACCACCGCGTCACCGTCAGTCACAGCGAGAGACCCGCCCGGCACGAAGTCGTTCTGCACGTCAACCACGATCAGAGCATCCATCGTCCCCAACCCCCAGATCAGGTTTGCCCGCCGGCCCCGCCAGACGACGCGCGCCCCTCTACACCTCGCGCGTCGAGTATGAGCCTTGTTCGCGCCTCGCTGAGACCTCGCTCAAGACCAACCGGGTAGACGTGCGGGTTCAAGAAGCGGGTCACGGCCGGGCCGAGCGCGCCAACCTGGCCGAGGGCTCGCAGACGGACCTCGGCGAGAGTTGGCATCTCGGCCACCCTCTCGCCGCGACGGAACAGCGGCTTGAGGAGATCCTCAGCCGGAGCTTCGGCCTCGAAGCGCCACACTCGAGTCGCATCCAGTTGATCGACCGCCACCGTCTCACCTTCCGGTGGGCTTTCAGCGTCGTAGACCATGTCGCCTATCGGACGTCCGTCCTCGCCAGAGTAGTATCTGCGCACCCCGAGCAGGCCCGGGATCGTCACCTTGGCGGTCTGCTCGGATATCTTCACGCGCGCTCGCCATGGCTCGCCCGGCTGGCGCACCGCGGAGAGCTTGTACACTCCCCCCAGCGCGGACTGGCCGTGAGCCGCGACCAGCCTGGTACCCACGCCCCACACGTCTACCGCTGCGCCCTGGTCCTTCAGGCTCTCGATCGTGTACTCGTCGAGTTCGTTGCTGGCGAAGATGAGCGCGTCGGGAAACCCGGCCTCATCGAGGATCGCGCGCACATCGATCGAGAGCTTCGCAAGATCGCCTGAGTCGATGCGAACGCCGATCATCTCGTGCCCTCGCTCGCGCAGGCGCAGTCCTGCCTGGACGGCATTGCGAGCGCCCTGGTGCGTGTCGTACGTGTCTATCAGGAACGTGCAGTTGTTCGGCATGGCCGTGGCCCAGGCGTCGAATGCCTCTTGCTCCGAGTCGAACGTCATCACCCAGCTGTGCGCGTGCGTCCCGGCCACCGGGATACCGTATCTCTGCCCAGCGAGGACGTTCGATGTCCCGCTGCAGCCCCCCACATACGCCGCTCGGCTGGCCGAGAGACCCCCGTCGGGTCCCTGGGCCCGCCGCAAGCCGAACTCGATGACGCCGTCGCCCTGCGCGGCAAGGCAGACCCGTGCGGCCTTGGTAGCCACCAGCGTCTGGAAGTTGACTATGTTCAGCAGGGCGGTTTCAACGACCTGAGCCTGGACTATGGGGCCGCAGACGCGGAGCAGCGGCTCTTTGGCAAACACCACTGTCCCCTCGGGCACCGCATCTACATCGCATGAGAACCGCATATCTCTCAGGGCGTTCAGGAACTCTCCGTCGAAGAGCGGCCCGCCGTCGTTGCCCGTCTGAGCCGAGAGGAACGCGATGTCCGACTCGTCGAACCGAAAGGACTCGAGGTACTCCACCGCCTGAGAAAGCCCGCACGCCACCGCGAATCCCCCGCCGAAGGGGTTCTCTCTGAAGGAGAGGTGGAAACACGCCTCGGTTTCAGACTTGTCCGAGCGCCAATAGCCGTACGCCATGGTCAGCTGGTACAGATCGGTATGCAGCGCTCCAGGAGCGGATGCTGGGTCGCCGGCTCGAGTCATCGGACCTCCAACAGGGCAAGCAGCTCGAGCGTCAGATCAGACTCCGCCCCAGACTACACCCCACGCCAGCTGATGTGCGGCCTGCGCCAGAGCTGGCGTCTCTCACGGCATCAGCACGCCGTCAACCACGTGGACGACCCCGTTGTCCGCCTCGATGTCGGTTTCCACGACACGCACGCCATCCACCCACAGCCCGTCGGCGACGTATATCGGCAGGAGCTCGCCCGACATTGTCGCCAGTTCCTTCGCCAGGTAGAGACCACGCGAGTCTACGCGAACCGGGACCACGTGGTAGGCCAGCAGTTCTCGGAGTCTAGGGACATCCGAGACCAGCGCGTTCATGGCACCCCTGGACAGCCGTTCGAACGCCAGGTCTGTTGGAGCGAACACCGTCAGCGGACCCGGTCCCGACAGGATCCGAGCGAGTCCTGCGTCCTTCATAACCGCTGAGAAGGTAGTGAATCTGGGATCCGCGAGCACAGCATCGACGACTGTGGCTGGTCTCAACCTCGTGGTCATCGTTTTCACACCCTTCGAGCGCCAACGCGTACAGCACTCCTGACCTGTACTTACCCTGAAGGGTATTCACCTACGCCCCATCGGGCCTTACGTCGGGCCTTCCATCTGGCCCTACCGGGATGAGACGGAACACCACCGGATTCGCGGAATCCGGGCAGCAGACCCGGGTTCCCTCCCCCACCTCCCAGGGCAGCCGACCGCCGAAGCGCAGCACGCTCAAGAAGGGGTGCATGGCCGCGAACGCCCACGAGCACATTCCTTCAGGGACGACGGCGCTGTCGACAACCCAAGTGTCGCCCGTGGACAAGCCTATGGGACAACACCCGCCGATCAGGATCTCTTCTATCTCGATGCGTACTGGTCGCCCGTGCACGAGCGCCACCTCCCTCGGCCCGAGGGCCCCTTCGGGTCCACTTCGCACAAGACATGCCTCTCTCAGGCAGCTACCCTCCGGACTCGGGGTAGAGTACCGGTGTCTATGGCTCCTCACACCTACAGAGTCATCGCAGCACGATTCCTCTCCCGTACCGGGAGTGAGGCAGCGTTCTTCGTGGGCATCTGGGGAGCCGTAGCGTACGTCATGCGCGGCACCGCCGCCGACTTGGCCGTCGTCATGTTCGCCCTCGGCGTCTCGGTGATCTTGGGCAGCGCTGCAAGCGGATTGCTGGTCGACCGATATGGACCGAAAACCGTCCTGGCCATTGCCGAGGTTCTCTACATCCCGGCCGCCCTAGCTCTGACCTTGGCCGACGACCTCGTAACCATGACGGCCCTAGTGGTGGTCTGGGGCTTCGCGGGAGCGCCGGTGACGACTGCCGGCGCGTCCTTCGCACCATTCCTGGTCACGGAATCACGCCAACTCGAGCGCATCAACGCCTGGATCGAAGGAGCCGCTTCCGCCGCGTTCGTCGCGGGTCCGGCACTCGGTGCCGCCATCGCCCTGATGGCGGATGTGCGATGGGTGTTCGTACTGGACGCCGCCACATCACTCGCTGCAGCCGCCTTCGTGTGGACGGTGCCGCTTCGGCCGCCCCAACGACAGGGGCAGGCGGCCGACCGGCATCCCTTGCGGGAACTCAAGGAGGGTCTCATCGTCACGTACTCGTCCCACGCCTTGCGCTACTACGTGCTCATGGGAACCGTGGTCTGGCTGAGCTTCGGGGCCTTCGGCGCCCTAGAACCCCTGTTCTTTCGCGACGTCGTTGGCACCGACGTGTCTATGCTGGGATGGGTCAACTCGCTGGGCGGCCTTGGCTTCATCGCCGGTGCGGCCTTGCTGCCACGACTCCCCCGCCGCTTCATCTCCGCGAGAGGGTTCGCGCTCCTCGTGGCACTCAACGGGCTCGCGCTCTCTCTCTACGTGGCCACTCCGGACCTGCGCGTGATAGCGGCGGCGATCGTCATATGGGGCGTTGTGGTAGGCGTGATGGAGCCGCTTGTTCGCACGCTCATCCACCGTGACGCACCTGAACATGCCGTTGGACGGGTCATCGGGATCGCCGAGGTCCACCGAAACGCCGGCGAACTGGTCCCCCTGGCATTCGTGGCGAGCCTCGCCGCCGCCCTGGGAGTGCAGGCGACCATGATCGCTGGCGGCATCTCCGCTGGTCTGCTCGCTCTCGCTTCCGTCGGCCGAGCGAGTCGTATCGACCGCGAGCTGGCCGCTGCGCCTGCCCGGGAAGTGAAGCTGGAGGGGTTGCGGGCCAGGGACGAACCCATCTCGCCCAACCGCTGACGAGGCCATGCCTCATGCCGCGCTGTGCTCTGAGGCAGTCCCACGAGCAGAGCGCCGCTAACCTGAGCGGCGCTCCGGAACACGCTATGTGATCAGAGTCCTATGGCGCAGAGCCCTACGGCGCGACAGCCCAGTCCGCACGAACCAAACCGTGGCCGAAGGACGTGTCGAATCCGACGCCGCCGAGATCTTGCGCCCTGGCCTGCAACTTCGCCTGGATCTCAGACGGATCCCACCCATCCCCGTCCACATCCCATACGCCCGCAGGCGTACTCAGCACGAGTCCGGCAACACCAGCAACGTGAGGAGCCGCCATGGATGTGCCGCTCAGCGTCGTGTACCGGCCGCCCTTGTATGTGGAGTAGATCTCAGCGCCCGGCGCGGCCAGATCGACCTCTGGGCCGCGACTGCTGAAGGAAGCGATCGTGTCGTCTCTCGCCGTTGCTGACACGGCGATCACCGTTGAGAAGCGAGCCGGGTAGAGCACCGTGTTCTCCTCCGGCCCGGAGTTCCCGGCCGCGGCGACCACCACCACGCCAGCATCACTCGCACGCGTGCATGCGTCCTCGAATGCCGACGAGTATCCGGATGCGGCGAGACTCATGTTCACCACATCCATGTCGTTGGCGATCGCCCAGTCGATCCCCGAGATGATGTCGGAGACCCATCCATTGCCATCGCCGTCGAGCACCTTCACCGCATAGAGATCCGCCGCAGGCCCAACTCCCACGACACCGACGGTGTTGTTGGCCGCCGCCACGATCCCGGCCACATGCGTGCCGTGGCCGTCATCATCGGCCCAACTGGAGGTGTAGGAGACGAAGCTCGCCCCACCCTTGATATTGTCCACCAAATCGGGATGCGAGGGGTCGATACCCGTGTCGATCACAGCCACCTTGGTAGGATCGGCTGTCGTGGTGCCCCACACGAGATCGGCCTCTATGCGGTCGACACCCCAGGGCAGGCTCTGCTTGCTGCGCCCACCACCAGGCTTCCCGCCGCCGCCCGGCTTTCCACTGCCAGGGCTGTCGGGCTTCACCGCAACCTGAGCGCGCACATCAGGCTCGACGCGCGCAACTCCCGGCAGCTCCCCGACAGCGCTCTGCGCCGCCCTGCTCGGCAGGTAGACGACCACGCCGTCGCTGAACGGCAGCTCCTTCACGAGCGCGCCGCCAAGACGCTGGATACGATCGAGCGCCGGAGCGTTCAGGGCACCGTCATCGAACGTCACGATCACGCGCCTGGCGTCCGTATCCACGCCAGCGGACGACACCGCCGGGACGCCGAGTGACACCGCGACTGCGATGGCGAGAGCGAAGAGGGCAGCTCGCTTGCGGGATTCCATCACGCACCTCCGTTGTATGCCGCAGTTCCTACCCGGGGCCCGAGACTAGGGCGCCGCGTGTCTTGCTCGCCCACTATAGCACCCTCCAGCTTCCGCCGACGGCGCGCAAACCGCGCATCGCCGCCTCAGCGAGACGGCCTCGGTTTCGACCTAGGAGCCGTTCAGGAAGGCTGTTCCTGGAAGGCGACTACGAATCCTCCAACTCGGCCGAGAGAATCCTGCATCGGCTTCGAAGCTGCCGTGATGCGCACCCTCCAGCCCGTAGGCCATTCGATGACCAGCGGTACACTCGCCTGTTCGTCGGACCCCACCAGCACGCCCAAGTCCGGCGAAGGCTCAATGTGGGGGGCTCTGGCATCCTGAGCCACCCAGCCCGGATTCCGGTAGCCGCCAGTTGATGAATCCTCTGCCAGGTCTAAGACCCTGCAGGCGGTATCGTTAGCGTAGGTGATATGGCCGCGGTCATCGAGTATGAGAATGCCTGCGGGCGCCGTACTGACAATGCTCTCGAGCAGTTCATGAGTACTGCGCAGCTGCCGCTGTGATCTGAGGGCGTCATTTAGGCTCTGGCGCATCACCAGCGAGTGGGCTGAGTAGAACACGAGGGGGGCAAAGAGCAGCTCGATGTAGTCCTCGACAAGATCGAGCCGGTCGGTGAGCCCGGTGTGTTCCAGCACGTTGGAGAACATCACGAAGACGTACGTTGCCATAGCGGCGACCATGAACCACTTGGTGGCACCCCCAATGAGGCTCTCGCGGCGGACAGGGATGGACCGCACGACCGCGACAGCGACGAGGAAGGCTGCCAGACCGACGACGTCCACGATCGCAACCAGACTGTCCATCGTCACTCGATCCCCGTGTCGCGCGCGGCTGCTGCCGCGCCACGAGCGGCGAAGACGAATAGTACACCCGACCCGGCGTAGCAGACATGCTCGAGAAGGTCGAACAGCTCCGGCACGATAACGCTCTCGAGGTTGGTAAAAACATATGCGGCCAACATCGTGAGGTAAGCCGCTATGAACGGCCCACGCCCGGCGGGTACCCGCATGCGATTCGCCACCGAAGCGATGATGGGGAGCAACCCCAAGGCCAGGAGCAGATTGAGGACCTCGCTAATCCTAAACAAGCGTCACGCCCCCTTGTTGTGGCATTGCCCTCCTGGCCAACAGAGCCGCACCGTACTCACTACGGTCCGCGTGCGAGCCGCGCGCCGCCCAGTGCCGATGACAAAGCACGAATACGCCAGCATCTTCCATGCCGCGCACGCGGCGACTACCGTCCAGACCGCCGAGCGGTGTGCTCCCTTCGGTTAGCGTAGCGCAGACGTTCGTGTCACCTCGGCCAGCGGGCGGACACGAGAGCGTACCTTGGGCGCCTGTCAGAGCGGAAGCGTCTCCGCGTACACCAACCTCGTCTCGGCGACCTTGCCGTCCGTGTCTGTCGCGGCACTCCTCCCCGCGTGGCGCTCGTACTCCCGAACCTGCAGCCTGTATTCGTACCCCGGTGAGCGTGTGGGGATCGGCACCTTGACGGTGACGTACCCTGGTGCATACGCAACCTTGAGGGTTGGAGGGACCAGCTCGTACTTGCTGCCGATCACGGTCCAGTCGAGCTCGACAGTGGTGGGACGCCTCTCTATGAATGCCTCCACCAGGCGCTTATCCGCCGGCGCAGACGGTATCTGGCTCTTGTAGAATCCATAGCCCGAGGAGGAGTAGGTTCCGCCCGACAGGGCCACGGTCACCTCTGAGCCATCGGCCTTCTGTGTCGCGGACAGCAGGCGATCTGGCACGGTCTGGATGAAGTCGCACATCACCACCGGCGAGAGGTGTAGCGGCGATACCGAGGCAGACTGGTACCGCGCCAGCGCGAACCTGACGAACGGGAAGTACGCGGACCCCGTCTCCATGCGGATGTCGGCGAACCACATCTCCCGCTCCTCGTCGTAGTTCACGGGGTAGCCGGCGACGGATACCGGATACGACGCTACGACCTTCGTGCCGATCTTGAGCGGGGGCTTCTCGGCAAGCTGCAAGCCGTCACGGGTCACCGAGCCCGGGAAGCTGGACGCGGACACGTAGTCGGAAGGCAGGTTGGCGGACCGCCATATCGGATCCGCTCCCCACTCGCTAACCCATGAGCGGACCTGATTGAAGGCCGTCGTGTTCAGAAACCCGGTCCTCGTGTATGCGGGCTTCCAGTACACGATCCCCAGCTTCTCCTGATCGCCGGATGCGAACCAGGGCCGCTCGAGGTACACGCGGATGCCGCCTCGGCGGCGCTTCGAGGTCGATGACGGGGACGTGTGCTCGAACGACGGCATGAGGAACGCAACCTTGGGCGCAGGCGGGCGAGCCGAGCTCGGAACGGTGGTCTTCCAGGCATCGCCGACGCGAACGAAACCGTCATCGCCTGGCGGAGCTGGCGTGCCCCGGAGTACGAAGTAGTCCCGGTATCGCGAGGTGGCCACCCCGTGATAGATGACGGTGCGCCGTTTCGTATCGCCGAAATGGTGTCGCTGGAGCTTGCGCTCGGCAATGGCCGTCCCCTTGAGAGCGATCGTGTCGTCGCGCTCGATCTCGACCCCGAATGCGCGGGACGTGGCGTGCTCCACCCTCTCCCACCTGGGCTTGGAGACATCGTCGACAACCTCGCGCCAGGTGGCCATTAGGTCGAGTTGAGTGGTGCTCTTGCCGCATATCGCCATCTCGTCCGTGATGGTCGCGAAGGTCTCTCCCGCACTGCGCAGGACCTTCTTCTTGCTGGTCCAAGCAGGTGCGATGAGCGGGTGCTTCACGGCATGGACGAGGGTGAGCTTCTCGGGCGGAGTGACCATCCAGTGACTTCCCACGGCAGCGAGCCGATCAAGGGTCGACCTGGTAGTCGAAGTCGCGCTCAGCCGCTCGCGGGACCAGTCGATAACGCCCAGCTTGTCCACGTCCTTGCCCGCCGAGTCGCCGTCGACGTACGAGGACAGGTCCACCGTGATCTGCTCCGCCTTGGGGAGCTGGACTGTGAGCACTCGCGCGTCCGGATCCCACTTGGGAGCCGCAGGTTTCGAGTGGTGCGCCACACGTTTGTCGGTCGCCTCGGCCCCGACGACCTTCAAGATGAAGGGCATCCGCTCGTGCCAGGCACCGCCCGTCTCGAAGCTCACCTTCGTGGTGGTCACGTTCACGCTCGTTCCCGAGTCAACCAGGTTGATGCCGCTGAAGACGAGAGAGGCCATCGGGATCGCCGCCGCCTGCACTTTGTCGCCCGAGGTTGCTATCGCGCCCGGCAGCCCCTTGAATGCCGCACCTCGAGACAGGTAGTCGGGCAGATACGGCAACGGGCTGGGGATCGACGCAACCGGGGTCGCGGTCTGGCCCATCGGCGTGAGGTCGTGGTCGCGTGTCGTGATCAGCGGCCACACGGCCTTGTCCACGACGCTCTGCCCACCGACCGTCTTGTCAAACCCGCCATGCTGCTCGGCCATCTGGACGGACGTCTTGGGCGGCACGATGTGGCGCTCGGACGCGTTGATCTTGCCTGGCGCAGTGTTGAAGTCGCTCTTCACCACGATGTGGGTCACCGACTCGGCCAGGCCGAACGGCGTCTTGGGGATGACCATCGGGGCCGAGATCGGCTCGTATCGCTTGTGTTCAGATACGGACGAAACCGCCAGTCGCGCGTAGTCCGTATCAGTCTCCCTGAAGGGGATGCTGTTTCCCGCCGCGTCCACCGCACGGGCTCGGAAGCGATACTTGCGGCCGAATCGGAGCCTGGGGAGAGTGCCAGGGGCCGCCACAAACCGCGTGTCGAGCGGGAAGGCCGGGTCCACCCAGTGACCGACATCGTAGGGCCTGCCGTCCTTCATCTCAGTGCTTCCCATGCGGGTGTTGCCGGCGGCGTCGACGCCGTTGAGGATGGGAACGCCCGGCCGAGAGGCCACCAAGCTCCAACCGTCCCATCCGAACATCATCTCGTGGATGCGCACGGCCGACGTTGAGTCCGCTCCTCCAGCCGCCCGCGGCTCCAACGTCAGGGCCTGCTCGATGAAGCCCTCGTCGGCGTGAGTCTCGCCCTCGCCGTCCCAGACGACCGGGGCGCCGTCGAGGATGTAGCGTCCCCTTCGAGCACACAGGGTGTGCCACTTGCCCGACTGGTCGTCCCAGACGTCTATCCGGTATCCCTGAGTGACGTCCTCGGCGAATAGCTCCGCCGAATCGAACGCGCCATCCTCCACGATCTGCTTGTGCAGATCCTTGGCTCGCTGCTGGCGCGCCCTGAACCGCGAGTCCACGTTGCGCTGATAGAGCGTGGGCGCCACGGTGCGAAGGGCCGGGAGACTGGCCTCGCCGCCCGCGGGAGTCACGATGAGGTCGGTGGCCGCAGCCTGCACCTCTGCTGCGCCGACGTCTGCCGCACCTACGTCGGCCGCGGCTGCATCGGTCCCACCGGAGGCGTCCCCGGAGTCACCGGCATCCAGAGCCCGCACCGTCCTCGTGGTCCTGGGGGGCACCAGGAGGTTGGCCGAGGTGGACAAGAACGCCATCGCTGCCGCGTCAACGTCCACCTGGAGCACTGCGAAGGGATCCGACGTCCCACCACTTGACGAACGCAGCAACAGCTCGCCGTCGCGAATCTGCGGGGACGTCGTCCTGGGCGCAACGAGGAAGGGGTCGCGTTTCGCCCAGTCCAGGCGGAATCGCGTCCACGGGTAGGCATCCTCGTGGGTGACTCCCGTGCCGTGGCTGTGTCCTCGGGTCCATTGAGCGATCACGCGCACGCGACCCGTCTTGGCCGTGAAGTTGGCGGCGATGAGCGACAGCGGCACTTCTAAGTCCACCACGATGCCCAGCCTGCGCATCAGGTCTCGGTAGTTCGTGAGCGACGAGAGCGCCTTGTGGAAGTCCGTCGTCGGGATCTGTGGGCGCGGAGCCACGTCCGGGGGCACCTTCGGCTTCTCGTGGAAGGCCCGGAACTGCTGAAACTGCGTGCTCGGTGTGGCCACAATCTCCATCTGAGGCAGGGCGATGGATTCCAGCTCAAGACCCTGCACCCGCACCTGCCGCGGGAGCGGGGCGTCTCGCGTGCTCCGATCATCCTGGGCTTGGACATCCTGTGCTTGTACCAAGATGCCTCTCGCGCCCACGAGCGGAGGATTCTGGAGGCTGGGCGCAACGATCAGACGATCCGCGTCCGGAAGCCTGTGCAGCAGCTCCGGCTTCTCAGCCACCGCGCGATACTGGTCCTTTACCAGAGCCATCACTTGGTCCGCTCGGTAGGACAGGACAGTTCGATCCAAGTGTGACTTGAAGGTGGGAGGCGACACGGGTGTGGTGCTCTTGAAGAGCTTCCGCCAGAGCGCGTCTTCCGGGGCGGCACTCGAGACCACAGCCGTGGCTCCAACGGTCGTCGTTGTGCCATCCACACGGAACTCGACCCGGAAGCCCAGTCCGCCAACGGTCGATGGCCACCCGCCCGTGAGGGACCAGAAGTCCGGGAACTGCCCCAGCGACGGCCTCAACACCGTCCCGGTCAGACGCGGCGTCAGGAATACCGACAAGTGCAACTTGGAGTCCGCCGCGCTCGCCGCCTTCGTCGCGGCGAAGGGCAGCGCCGTCCAGTTGAGATGCTGACTAGGCATGATCAGCCTCCCGCCCCGGGCAGCGACGCGTACGCGTCGCAGTATTCGTCCCAAACACTCTGAGTGGGGATCATCTCGATCACCTTTGGATCGCTACCGTCGAGCTCGCGGCGGACCTCGAAGCTGACGCTGAAGGACAGGAACAAGATCTCAACCGAGACCTCGCAAGTGGCGATGCCAACCAGCATCTCTCGGCCGGACACGGCTTTGTTCTGGTACTGCAGGATCAACATGATCGTGAGGCTGACTTCGATGAGGCCGAGGATGGACAGCTCGCCGGCGATCTTGATGAATGCTTCGAACGTGACCGCCGCGCCTTCCTGCTTGTAGTAGATGCCGGCGGTGATGGATACCGAGCCGCTCGCTACACCCACATCGAGGCTCAGCATGCAGCCGAACTCGAACTGTATCTGCAGCGACTTGATCTTCTGGTCCTGGTCCGGCGTGAGCACGAGATCTACAAAGCCCATCCCGCCGAAGAACGAGATGGCGAGCATGAACGGCTTCTCTCGGGACGAGACGTTGAATCCCAGCTCGAAGGGAGAGCTGGTGAACGGGATCAAGACCCTGGCACCCAACACGATGTTGCTGAGCGAGAACAGCCCGACACCGATCGAGGGCAGCGCGAGTGATAGCTTGACGGATATGCCTGAGCCCGAGATGTCGATCGCCAGGCCGCCCGAGAGTCCGGCCGCCTTCACGTCCGAGCCGCCGGTGTCGCCGAAACCGAGGTACTTGGTGAGCTCAGCGATGAACTTCAGGGCACCGCCAAACTGGATGGTGGAGATGAGGGGCTCGACGGTGGCCGACTGCCCCGTCTGGACCCCGAAGGTGATCTTGTCGAACTTCACCGTGATCCAGGGGTCCGAGTCCCCGGGCAGGAACACGATGTCGAACTTGGCTAGCTCGCCGGTAGTGCGGGCGATCGTCTGACCCGACGCCCCCGGTTTGGGCGTGCGGATCTCAGCCTTGAGGTCCAGCTTCGTCGTACCGTTGTAGTACTTGAACGGGCCGAGGCTACCGTTCTTGTTCCAGCCGTATCGCCACTCGAGCGAGACGACGATGTCGTTGCCCTCGACTCTGCTGGAGAACTTGGGCGCCAGCGCGGAGTCCGACGCGCCCAGCGCCTGATTCAGCAAGACATCCGCAAGCTTGACCGACCCGAGCAGCGTGGCGTCGAGCACGTCGCCGAAGTACTGCTTGGGATCGAACGTGCCGCCGTTGAACGTGTCCAGGCCCGGGACGCTGCTCGCCCGGACGGGGAGCGAGGCCTGACGCACGGCATCATCGTGGACGCTCGACGCCGTGACCGCTCCCGCCGCGCCAACCGGCCCGAACCGGCGCGAGATGCCGCGTACGGGCACCGCGGGCGCCGCCAGACCACCGCTGTTCTGGCCCGAGACGCCGACGTTGAGGTCGGCTGTCGTCTGCAGGAAGATCTCGCCTGCGCCAAACCCGCTGTTGACGAAGCTCGGATAGTACTCTACGTCCGTTGCCGCGTCGGTGCCGGCCAGCTGTGACACCTCGGTCATCCGCACTCCCGCGTGATGCATGAGCAGGAAGAAGTGCGGGCCCGATCCGATAGCGTTCCAGTCCGTCGAGTCGGGGACCTCGGCGGTGAAGTACATCTTCTCGACCTCGGCGGTGGTGGAGTTGGGCTTTGTTCCCGCCGAGGCGAACGCCACCTTCTGGTTCTCCATCGCGGCGCTCTTGGCCGCGCCGACGTAGTACTGCCTGAGGCTCAGATGTCGCCGCCTGCTGACGTCGTAGCTGGGCGTCGGATCCGTCGGCCCCTCGTAACCCGCTTCGTATGCCTTGTCGATCCAGACGGCGGGAGTCCCGAAGGTGATGGTGCGACCCTCCCAGTCCTCGGCCTCGACGTCGAACAGGAAGTCCTTGCCGCCCACCTTGGGGAAGAAGGCCTCGTCGGCCGACCATGCCGGCCAGGGACCGATAGGCGACGGAAGTGGAACACCGGCGACAAAGGCCTGCGGGAGATCGAGGTTCGGGGTCTGCCGAGTGATGACCCGCAGCTTCCGGAACGGGTTCATCCGCTCCCGGGACTTGCCCGGGTATGAGTAGCTGCGCTCCCTCTCGAGCACCACGATGAATGTGCGCTTGAACAGGAACGCCGTCTTTCGCCCAGTCGATGGGCCGGTGGCGAACAGGCGCTCGGTGACCTCTACCTTGATCGCCCTGTGGCCGAACGGGTAGAGATAGCCTCCCCGGACGATCCGAACGTAGTGGTCACGTCCGAGCGTGGCACGGTGTTGCCACTGCTCCAGAGATGGGTTGTCCCGCATCCATCGTCCGCCGAGCGTCAGCCATCCCCCGAGGGAGGTGAGCATCACGAGCGGTGCTTCGGCGGCAGCCTCCCTCCAGTAGGCCATGAGTGCAACGAGGTCTCGCCTGTCGACCGGCTTCATCGCCTGCACTGGCGTGAACTGGACCGCGCCCGCGTTGGGGTAGTCAGGCGACCAGATCGCGCGCATCGTGGGTGTGATCTCGCGAGCGAACATGCCTGTTGGAGGTATGGGCACGACCGGGGTTATGGGCGGATAGGTGGGAGCGGCCGCAGCCGACTTCACATCACCCTGCCCTAGCGCACCGAACAGGGATGAGAACCGGAATTCCCGAAGACGCGTGTGCCACAAGGCCGTCCAGTCACCCTCGGTGTGCGGGTCTACATAGTGGTGCCACCGCCCGTACTCGTTGGGCGACATGAACATCCGGTAGGGCTGCTCGATGTAGGTGGTCTTGCCGCCGAGCCGCGGATCCGAGGGCGCAAGCCCGCCCACACCAACTGCCACGCTGGGCGAGACCTTGGCGTGCTCCTGGAGAGACGGAGTGTACGCGCCCCAGTCGAGCAGCGAGGACAGAGCGTAGTCGATGCCCGCGTCCGCCTTGGCGTCCGGGATCTTGAAGGCGAGCTGACTCTCCCCCGAGATAAGCGAGCGCACGGGAGGTCCGTAGGACGGCGCCGTCCCCAACGGAAACGCCTGCTCGAGGATGGACTGCGGCTGGAACTCGGCAACTAGATATGAGGGTTCGGACTTGTTCGTCCGGACCAGCCGCTTGCCGGCGTCTCCAGGAACGACGCTCAAGTTGTAGAAGCGAAAGCGGATGTGGAGCATGTCCGAGGGCCGCACGTACTCGAGCACCGTGCCCCCGGGGAGGATCACTCCAGTCGGCGGCAGGTCGATGATGATCGGCGCGATCGGGATGCCCCCACCTCCCGCCGCCTGCGCCTTCACGCTCCGGTCGATGCGTCCCCCGAGGTCGAGCAGCACCTCGGTGTCCTGGGGGAAGCGGAGCGGACCTGCCAGTCCGCCGGTCGAGTTGTCAGGCAGCGGGGCGGCGATCGCCTGCACTCGCGGCGTCCAGGACGGCCTCGCGCGCCCCGCGCGCCCCGCCGCCTCGAAAGTCGATCCGGCGCCGTCGGCGCCAACGAGGTAGCTGACCCCGTTACCCCGAAGCCAGCGCGCATCAGTCGCATCGGCCACTAGAGCAACGCCATCGCCAGCGCTCTCGAACGCTGACGCGACGCGAACCCCCGACAGGGACACCTTGCCCGCAAGCCCGGCCTTCGGACCTAGCCTGATCGTGGCGGCGGGACCTGCAACCGCGTCCGCGACCAGCACCCGATAGGCTCTCCCAAGCGTGCTCTCGGCCGTCTCGATCGTGAGGGTTTCGAACCCCTTGCCGTTCCAGTCGAGGGTCCCCCAGCCGGGTGCGAGCGTTCGTGGCTCGATCCGCCACTCATTTCCGCCTCGCTCCAGTGTGATGGTCGACCTGCGCTTCAGCCTGCGCTTGATGTACGAGGGTTCTGTCCCATCGAGCATCCGGACCGAGCACGAGTCTGCGTACAGCCTCTCGCCAAAGACGTCCGCCGATGCCAGCCGGCGTCCCGTCAGGTGCAGGGTGAGGTCGGGGGAGAGTGAGGCGATGGCCGAGCCGGAGAGCCGGATCGCACTCGAATCGCCGAGTGAGCACACGGTGCGTCCGAGATGCACACGACCGGCAGCGATCTTGGTACCAGCCAGCCACTCCGCCGCCGGAACCGCCGCGAGCAGCCCGCCCAGCGCAAGTTCGAGGAGCGCGATCCCGCCCGGCGACGTGTCGATCTGGATCCGCATGTCGGCCGGCAACTCCGTGCCCGGCCACCGCGCGTTGGACAGCTTGACCTCGACACGGCCCTCGCCCAAGTCCGTACTGGTGATGACTGCGGGTCCTCCGAACCGCCGAACATCAATGGTGACTCGGCGGCCAAGACCGCTAGCGAGGGTGACGGTGCGTGGTGTGGAGATGACACTCACCGCATCGGCCCCGCCGAGCAGGGCTGATAGGGCACCGGCGGCGGGAGTGGCGGTCAGAGCTGCGGCACCTGCCGCCTTGAGCGCATCGCGACGGCTCATGGGAAACACCGAGGACCCATCCTCGATATGGGTGCCCGAACTCGCGCCAGGTGACCGAGGCAACGAGCGTGGGCACCCAAGGCGCAGCGACCTTAGGTCGATGCCCGAGGTCTCCATTTGCGTGCCCCCTGCCCCCTGGCGTCCGCGAGATCATCGCGAGGCGCGACATGGGCACAGCGAACGACAGCGCCCATGTGGACGGATGTGGAGACATCACTTTAGCACCGGGGACTCCGTGCATCGCCGCCGCACGTCGGCCAATCCCGCAGCTTCGTCGGCTTCTTCCGACCTACTGCGGCCATGGGGCGACCGTCCGGCAGGTTTCCTCGGGGACGCCTGGACACGCGGGGGCGGGACCCCTGAAGGCGAGCTAGCTCGGCAGCTGCATCCGGCGGAGCACCGCAGTGTGGCGTTCCTCGGTTGCCCGCGTGATGGGATCCTCAACCCCCAGGAAGCGATAGAACACATCGTGGGCGTCGCGGTAGAGGATCTCCGCCTCAAGGTAGCGACCCGTCAACTGGAGAAGCTCGGCGAGCTGGCAGGAGACTATGGCCTTGCGGCGATCGGTCGGTTCATCTGAGAGAGACAGGATGAACAGGCTCTCGCGGAAGGCCTCCTCAGCCTCGGACAGGCGCCGCTCCTCCATGAGCGCAACACCGAGGTTCGATAGGCACCGCGCAACCTCGGGATGGCAGGAGCCGCATCGCGTACGCGTCGCCTCGAGCTCCCCGAGGGCATGCTCGACACCGGTCGCGCTCGACCCTATGTCGATGATGGACTGGCTCATGACCGCTCCGACCCCTGTCAGTCCCAGCATCCACTGATGTCCTGCCCGGTCCGTGTGCGAGTAAGGTGATGTTTTGCCGGTCCAGCTGGGGTATCGGATTAGCCGCTCGAGACCTTGAGCCTCGGCGAGTGACAGATCTCACAGTCGCGGTGGCAGGGACTAGGCGGTCTTGCCAAACCCGCCGAGCTGGTCGAAAACCCTGACCATTGCCAGTGAGTCGAGCGCACAATACTTGCGAAGTGCTTCCAGTAGCGCGAGGCGCTCCGAGTCGCGTAGACCATCGTCGACCAGGTGCCTGTAGGCCAGGGAAGCATCCTCGCCGTCGGCCACGGCCATCCCGTCGTAGCCCAAGTCCGGCACCAGAGCCGGCAACACGGCCTTCAATGATGACCGGCCACGGAACCCCGGGTGGCAGACGTGATCGATCACAACACGCTCCAGATCGAAGATACGAGGCAGCAGGGCTTCGAGCTGTCTGGCATGACTCGGGAAGTCCCTCGCCAGCTCACGAATCCTGCCTTCCTCGAACTGGCGGTGGTAGACGACGATGCTGCCATCGCCGGATGTCGCGGCCAGCAGTGCTCGGATAAGGCCGGGGCGCGGATCCTCGCCCCCGCCCTCGTGCAGATACTCATGGTGGACAGGTTGCGATCCCGGCGAGGCCACAAGATGACAAGAGAACTGGAACGGCACGTTCTGGTGCGGTCTCGTGGACAGGAACCTCGGCACCGCGTATCTCACTGTCTCAAAATCCAGGAAGCACGCGGGATAGCGGACGCGAGAGAGCGCGGATGCGATGTCTCCCATCACCTTGGTCTCACCCGAGCGATGCACCGAGCAGACCAATCGCTGCCTGGATGTGAGTCCGGGGAAGTCGTCGGGCACGTCCTGCACTGACGCAAGACCCTGCTCCAGTAGGGCCCCAAGGAGTTCCGCGTCCACGCGCGGCAGATCCTGGACCGGGAAGTCGGGGAGCGTGCTGCGACAGAACCCCTTGAACGCACAGGGATACGGCTTGTCGCAGTGACGTCCCGGCTCGATCGCTGGAAGATCGTCGGCGAGCATGCTCTTCATCTCCGCTATCAGGGCCGGCACCCCGTAGGCGTGTACCCGAGCGTCCTCAGTGACGTCCTCGACAACGAAGAGCTCGTCAAGGTCGGGCGAGGAAGTCCGTCTTTGAACGTACGCGCCGTTCAGGTGAGCCACGTATGCGCTACGGATCTCGAGACCCGCACCTTCGAGCACGTGGAGCTGAACGGCAACATCCGTTATGTGGGTGGGCTTGAGGCTGTTCGAGGACTTGACCTCCACCAGGTCCCACATGCTGGCCCCGGCCGGCACGATCACGTCCGCTCGAACGAGCACGCCGTCGTGTGCGAAGGCGGCTTCGTAGATGGGACGGCGCCTCGGTCCGGCGAGTAGCTCGGCCGTGTACTCCAGCGCCTCCGCCGAACGTGTGTGGTCAGCCTCGACGAGTACACCCCTGGGATAGACATCGCGGGCCAACTCGCCCACCAGGGCGCCATCGGCAAAGATCACTCGCTGGCCTTCGCTCGCCGGATCAGCGAGCTCCGGCCTGTGGCATCTCAGCCAGAGCGCCCTCATGCACTGAAGGCCCAACTGGAACCTGGATTTCGAAAGCCCAGGCGCACGCCTGTTCACCGTCGCACCTCCGCGTCCTCGCCCCTCGTAGGCGAACAGTAGCGTCTAGGACTGACATCCTGCGGACGCAAGCTTAGTATTGACCATGAGCCGCTTGTCGTTCTCGGCCTGCCGGAGACATACATCCGTCCGAGGAGGGGAAGTGAGAACAAGTATCCCCCTCGTCATGCGAGCGCGGGGCCCCGCGCTCTTCCCCGTTCTCGCGCTCATCACCGTGCTTGCAGCCTTGGTAGTCCTCGCGGCGTGCGCCGGCAGCGATACTCCTGGCACCGGCTTGCCTGGCGTGCCCCCCTCCAGCGAACCCGCTCCCGGCGACGCCGACGCATTGAGTCCGAGTGATGTCATCGAACTCCCCTCTCCGGATACCACGGGATCCGTGGCGCTGGAACTAGCGCTCTCTCGGCGACGGTCCCTGCGCTCGTTCGCTGACAAGGAACTCGAACTGGCCGATATCGGTCAGCTGATGTGGGCAGCCCAAGGCGTCACGAACCTCCGCACGGGAGGCCGCACAGCTCCCTCGGCGGGAGCCCTCTACCCCATAGAACTGGTCGTCGCCGATCGCAAGGGCGCGTGGCGCTACTTACCGGCGGAACATGCGCTCGTCCGTGTCGCAGAACGCGACCCGCGCAAATCGCTGGCCGCAGCGGCGGCCGGACAGTCCTGGATAGCCGGTGCCCCGATCGTTGTGGCAGTGCTGGGCGTCGAGGACCGCACGGCCGGCAAGTACGGTAGCCGTGCCGAGAGGTACGTGGCGCTCGAGGCGGGCCACGTCTGCCAGAACATCCTCCTCCAAGCCACCGCGCTCGGACTGGGTGCTTGCCCGGTTGGGGCATTCAACGACGGCGACGTGCGCGACGTTCTCGGCATGCCCGCCGACCATCAGCCCTACTACCTGGTGCCTGTGGGCAGACCCTGAAGACTACGGCGCGTACTCGCGCCAGGCCGGCATCTCTGCCATGTACCGCTGCGCTACCGAAACCGCGCGTTCGAGCGGGATGCCCTGCGAACTCGACATGAAAGCCGCCATCCCCTGCAGCGCTTCCTCGTAGGACTTCATCGAACCATCAGGCTTCGCGCACCGCGAGCAGAAGCGCTTGCTTAGGTCGCCAAGTGGGAAGTCCTGGAGCTGTTCCATCGGCGTGCCGCACGAGGTGCAGTTCCGCGTAGCCATCGCCCCTCCCCCACGCGATGTCTGCCCGATCACATGTTAGCCGAACGCCATGGCGGCCGCTGCAGCGCCATCGCGGCGAGCGAATACGCGACGCGCGTATATCGCGACAGGCGCTACTTCCGGACCACTTCGGGGCATCTTCATAGCGTTCAGCGCCGGGCAAGAAGCGTCACGGCGCAACAGCGCCCACGGGAGGTACGAGATGAACGCGATGCAAGCCATGCAGCTCTACGCGACTTTCCCCAACAGGATAGGACTGCTGGCCGAGGTCACCGCCGCCCTGAAGGATGCCAACGTGAACATACTCGCTATATGCGCATACGAGTTCGAAGGGCGTGGCGAGTTCATGATGGTAACCGACAACAACGGCTCAGCCATGGAAGTGCTGCGAGACATGGGTGCCGAAGTGAGCGAGGCCGCTGTGATCGGTGTGGAACTACCCAACCGCGTGGGCGCGCTGCACGAAGTGGCGAAGCGTGTCGCGGAGGCGGAGGTGGATATCGATCTGCTGTACGCAGCCAACTACTCCGGTGACACCGTCGCCGTGATCATGAGCACCGCGGACGACCCGAGGGTGCT
The DNA here is from genome assembly GCA_964633595.1 of uncultured Coriobacteriaceae bacterium. GTDB lineage: Bacteria > Actinomycetota > Coriobacteriia > Anaerosomatales > CAZWGV01 > CAZWGV01. The sequence continues at coordinate 25,274 of CAZWGV010000025.1, forward strand.
CGAGCTGCTTCGTGCCTGATCCCAACTAGACACCCAGAGACACCCGCCTACACGGCGCGCCTCACTCCTCGGCGCGAAACCGCACACGCACGTGACTGCCGTCGCAGAACGGCTTGTTCGCCGACGCCCCGCATCGGCAGAGCGTCACCCTGTTGCGGGCTTCGTACTTGCGACCGTCCTCGCTCTCGACAGGCACGCCACCGCGCACCCAGATCGGACCGCTGACGCCTAGGGCGGGATCCTCGATCAGGCCGATCGAGGCCTGGAGCTCTGGCTCGAACACCTGCCCGCTTGCCCCGTCGACAGCGGTGTATCGCCCCGAGGGGCACAGCTCTGCCTCTTCAATGACGATGTCGCGCTTGGCCGGATCGTCGCTTTCGAGGACGAGAGTCCATGCACCGCCGGCCCGATGACAAAACCTCGCCTCCGCGCAGATACCTCGGCTATCCATCAGCGATAGCGTCGGACCCTCGATCGGCTCGACTGTCTCCGAGTAGACGTTCTTTGAGGCTGTCTCAGTTCCATCGAAGCCATCCAGATGAGACCCGTCGCAGTACGGCTTGGCACCGGAGGCGCCGCAGCGGCACAAGGAGCAACCATCCGCATCCGGATATCGCTCCCCCTCCTCGAAGCAGACGCACTCGCCCTCCGAGTCGGTCCCGATCACCTGTTGGGACATGGGGAGACCCCCGCGCACCAAGTACGGGCCGTCCTTGCTCACAACGACTCGCGGGTCCGGGCTATCAGCCATGTCCGTTCACCTCCCCACGAGCGGGCTCAGTCCCCGAGAGCGTCCAGATCCGCGACATCACCTACCTCCCACACCAGTCCAGAAGCGGCCCCCGTCTCTGGCCTGTAGCTGAGGCTTAGGCCCTTGGCGGACTCGGGCACCTCGAAGACCATCTCGGCGACGAAGGCCGTCTCCGGCCTGCGCGATCCACCGGGAGCGGGTGGGGCAGTCTGCGCCTCGGACTCCGAGGCGACCGGGCGCTGGTCGAAGGAGACGGGGATGAAGGTTCGACCCTCGGGGTCATGTAGCCTGATGGTGTTCATGGCCGGCGTGTGGGACGACTCCTGCGACTGATAGACGCGAATCCGCACAACCACCAGCGTGCTGGCCTGGCCAGCGGTCTCGTCTCCCGAACCCACACGTCCAGCTCGCTCGAGAACCAGGTTCACCCCGCCGATCTCGCCCGCGTCCCCGACGCCAAGTACCTGTCCCTCTACGCCGGGACGGTCTTCGTCGATCTGCACGCCCTGGCCCGATGAGGGCTCCGAGCTGAGATCGCCCTCGTCGCTCCCACTCTGACACCCTACGAGCGGCAGCGCGAGCACGAGCGACGCCAAAGCGGTCATCCAAAAGAGGCGGACCGTGACGGGTCTGCCACTACTACGCCCTGCCGTTGCACGGATCACTGGTCTCCCTCCGACCGACTACGTCACCAGATACTAGCGCGGTCTCGCTGGCACACCGTGGTGTGCGGGTGTTGGATTCGTGTGGTCTTCGTGCCCCGATAATCACGGGGCACTCGTCCCTACCCCTCGAGGCGCGCCCTCAGCACGTCATTGACGACCTGCGGATTCGCCTGGCCACCAGTCTCACGCATCACTTGTCCCACGAAGAACCCTAGCAGGCCGGTCTTCCCTCCCCGGTACGCTTTCACCTTGTCCGGATACTCAGCGAGGATCTTGTCAACAACCGCCTCGATCTCGCCCGTGTCGGATAGCTGGGTCATACCCTTCGCCTCGACGATGTCGGAGGGGGCCTTGCCGTCCTCGGCCATCTCGGCGAAGACATCCTTGGCCTGCTTGGTAGATATGCTCCCGGTGGCGACCAGCGATACCAGCTCGGCCAACATAGCGGGCGTCACCTTGGAGTCGCCCGCGCTGATGCCCTCCGCATTGAGGTGGGCCGAGAAGTCGTTCACGCAGAGGTTGGCGATGGCCTTTGCATGCTCGATGCCCGTGATGTCCACCGCCGCTTCGTAGAAGGCCGCCATCTCGACGTCGCCTGTGAGGACTGTCGCGTCGGACGGCGGCAGGTCGTAGGCGCTCTCGAACCGCGCCTTGGCCGCGTCGGGCAGCTCGGGCAGACGAGACCGCATTCTCTCGACGTACTCGTCGGAGAACTCGAAGGGCACCATGTCAGGCTCTGGGAAGTAGCGGTAGTCGTGCGCCTCCTCCTTCGACCGCAGAGCGCTGGTGCGCTTGGCGCCGGCATCCCAATGCCGCGTCTCCTGCACCACGCGCCCGCCACCTTCGAGCGTTTCCGCTTGCCGCACGATCTCGTGGGCGAGAGCGTCACGAAGCGCCTTGAAGGAGTTCATGTTCTTGACCTCGGCCTTCGTGCCGAACTCCACCGAACCTCTGGGGCGGACAGAAACGTTGGCGTCCACCCTCATGGATCCTTCCTCCATGTTGCAGTCCGAGATGCCGAGGGTGAGCCAGACCAGCCGCAGCTTCTGTGCGAAGCGGCGCGCCTCTTCCGGCGTGCGGATGTCCGGTTCGGTCACCAACTCCATGAGCGGAGTCCCTGCCCGGTTGAAGTCCACGAGTGAGTGCGTGGCACCGGCGAGCCTGCCCTCGGCTCCCCCGACGTGAACCATCTTCCCGGTGTCCTCCTCCAGGTGTATCCGGGTGATGCCGATCCGAGTGACATACGCATCGGGATCTGGATCCGAGCCCGTGCGAGACGATCCCTCGTGCCCGGCTGCTTGGGGCGGGACGAACGAGTTGCGGTCAACCCGTTCGACTACTCCCTCCCCGCCGATGTCCACGTCGATGTGCCCACTGACGCAGAACGGCAGGTCGTACTGGGAGATCTGATAGTTCTTGGGCATGTCCGGGTAGAAGTAGTTCTTCCTGTGGAACTGACTCCGCCTCGCTATCTCGCACTGCGTGGCAAGTCCCGCGAGGACGGTCGCGTCAATGGCCACCCGGTTGGGAACCGGGAGCGCTCCTGGCAGGCCGAGGCAGACCGGACACGTGCGAGTGTTGGGCTCGCCCCCGAACTCCACCGGGCAGCCGCAGAACATCTTCGTGTTCACGCTGGTGATCTCGGTATGGATCTCGAGACCGATGACCGGTTCCCATCGCTCCAAGACCTCCAGCAGCCGGTCTTTGGGCATGCGGGTCGAACTCCTTCCCCTCGGGGCACCCGACGATTCTAGCCCAAGCGGCGGGCCTGCGACGGAGGCCGCCGAGGAACGCCTGATCGACCTGGACCGCCGGGCCGGATACGTATACTTTGGCAGCGCAACTGCATATCACAGCCGATGTCGCGAACGCACGGGAGAATCTACATGGCTGGAAGCCGTCCAGTTGGCGGAGGTTCAGAGGGCGGACAGATGGCACAACCGGAGGCGATCAGACTCGCCGAGAGGTATGGCGCCCCAAACTACAGGCCCCTGCCCGTTGCTGTTGCCGGGGCGGAAGGCTGTTGGGTCACGGACGTCGGTGGGCGACGCTACCTCGATATGCTCTCGGCGTACTCGGCATTGAACTTCGGCCACAGACATCCCGCTATCGTCGACGCCGCGATCAGGCAGATGGGCCGAGTGACGCTCACTAGCCGCGCCGTGCACTCCGATCTCTTCGGTCCCTTCACGCGCGCTCTCGCAGAGATCTGCGGCATGGACATGGCGCTCCCGATGAACACCGGCGTGGAAGCGGTCGAGACCGCCATCAAGGTATCGCGGAAGTGGGGTTATCGCGTCAAGGGCATAGAGCCCGAGCGCGCGCTTGTCGTCGTCTGCGAAGACAACTTCCACGGCCGGACGACCACGGTAGTCAGCTTCTCCTCCGACCCTGTGGCCCGCGAGGACTTCGGGCCGTTCGCGCCGGGCTTCGCAGCGATCCCATTCGGAGACACCGACGCCCTGCGTGCACTGCTGGAGGAAAGGGCGGACGAGGTCTCTGCCTTCATCTTCGAGCCTATCCAGGGCGAGGCTGGCGTGTTCGTTCCGCCCGACGGCTACCTTCGCGCCGTACGCGAGCTTTGCACCCGCCACAACGTCCTCATGGTCGCCGACGAGATCCAGACGGGGCTCGGGAGGACCGGCCACACCTTCGGCTGCGATGCCGAGGGGGTGACGCCCGACATCTACATCCTCGGCAAAGCACTGGGTGGCGGGATCATGCCTGTGTCGGCGGTTGTCTCAGACTCGGCGATACTCGGCCTGCTCACCCCTGGCACGCACGGCTCGACCTTCGGCGGCAACCACCTGGCCTGCGCGATCGGCCTGGAGGTGCTTCGGCTGATCCGAATGGGAGAGATCCAGGAGCGCTCAGCCCAGCTGGGCGAGCGGATGCTCACAGAGCTGCGTCGAGGTGCACCGCCCGCGGTCCGCGAAGTGCGCGGGCGCGGTCTCTGGGCGGGATTGGATGTCGATCCTGCAGCGGGTGCCGCGCGCGGGTACTGCGAGCGACTTCTCACACAAGGGGAGCGCGGCGTGATCGCCAAGGACACCCACCAGACGACCATCCGGCTCGCCCCTCCCCTAGTGATCGAGGAATCCGATCTTGAATGGGGCGTCGAGCGGGTGCTCGAGGTGCTCGCGGGGGAACGCACCTAGCGCAGGAAGAGCCCGCCTGGCCAGGCAGCGCTCGCCGAGCTGGGCGAGTCTCGCCCGGTCGAACGTCCGCTAGGCTCCCCGGTGTCGCTTCACGAGGGGGGGCGTCGCGTCGAAGGCGGCCGACTCCTCGAACGCGGCGGCGGCGCGCAACACCTTTGCCTCGGCGAAGTGATCGCCTATGATCTGCAAGCCGATCGGAAGACCGCTGGCGGGGCAAAGGCCGGCCGGGATGCTGATCGCGCAGTTCCCGGCGAGGTTGACGGGGATCGTATAGACATCCGAGAGGTACATCGCCAGAGGATCCTCGGTCCTTTCCCCGATGCCGAAAGCGACCGTCGGAGATGTCGGCGTCAGCAGGACATCGAAACGCTCGAACGCATCAGCGAAGTCCCGGATGATCAGCGTGCGAGCCTTCTGCGCTTGGCCGTAGTAGGCGTCGTAGTAGCCAGCCGAGAGCGCGTACGTGCCGAGCATGAT
>CAZWGV010000026.1:0-30237 GCA_964633595.1 uncultured Coriobacteriaceae bacterium
TGGGCTACTTCACAGGCAATAGCGGGCACTGGAAGTACGGGGGTGGAGCGCCGGGACCCGCTGGCGGACCGAGTACTACATCGATGTGACCGAGCGCCTCGTGGAACCGAAGCTCGGGCATCGACTCGAGGATCGGGACGATGCCGTGATGAGCTATGCCCGCGGCGTTCCAAGTGGCGGTGTAGACGATCCACCGGCCACCGTTGTACGCGGGGTTGCCCGGTGCAGCCTCGCCAACTGGCAGCTGCATTCCGGGGTTGTTGCCGCCCAGAACGACGAGAAGGTTGTCGTATGAGTGGCGATTGTTGCCCATGGGAGCGGGCAGCGGCGCTGTGGCCTTAGTGCCCCACGCGACGCCGTCCGCATGGACTCCAGGCTCGAAGCTTGGCTTGCCCGGTAGCGCGTAGGCTACCGTTGCGCCCAAGAGGGCTATCGCCGTGACGGCTAGCACGAGTACGAAAGCCTTCATGGTCTCCAGTCACCTCCCCTCAGCATCTCAGGTGACGGACTCGGAACTGCATACCCACATGATTCGTCATCCCAAGCGCACGGCTGCTAGCAGCCATGACTCGCTTTTCCAGCTCCTGGCATGTATACTTCCGCTTCGAGTGCCTATACCTAAGACTCGGTCATCCTCGGCTCCTTCGTCGTGCCTGCTCGGATCGGCTGCGTCTGTGAGACGTGCTCCGAGAGCGGATGCACACGAAGGAGGTCCATACTTGCTCTTCGACAACCTGGGGCTTTGCGACCGCACGCTTGCGGCGGTCGAGGCGATGGGATACGCCGAGCCCACCCCTATCCAGCGGGACGCCATCCCGCACGTGGTTCAAGGCCGCGACGTGGTCGGTTGTGCTCAGACAGGCACCGGCAAGACAGTGGCGTTCGTGCTCCCCATGCTGAAACGGTTGCGCGAAGCGGACTCGTCACGCAATGGACATCGCCGCGTGCGCGCACTTGTTGTCACTCCCACTCGCGAACTGGCGCTGCAGATCGACGGCGTGGTTTGCGCGGTAGCCGAGCACACAGGACACCGCAGTGCCGTCGTGTACGGGGGCGTGGGCTACGATCCTCAGCTGAAGGCGCTGCGCAAGGGCGTTGACGTACTCGTCGCTACCCCCGGCCGTCTGCTCGACCTGCACGAACGCGGCGCTGTCGATCTTTCGCGCGTTGAAGTCATCGTGCTGGACGAGGCCGACCGAATGCTCGACATGGGCTTCTGGCCGCAGGTGCGGAAGATCCTCGCGCTGCTGCCCTCGGCCAGGCAGAACCTGCTGTTCTCGGCGACTATGGGCACTGCGGTCATGCGCGTCATCGCGTCCGCCCTTAACGAGCCGGTGCGCGTGGAAGTGGCGCCCGCCGCAACGCCGGCAGACGCCATCGATCAGGTTGTGTTTCCGGTGAGCGGCATGCAGAAGACCGAGCTGCTGGTCGAACTGGTTCGCAAGCGCAAGCTCTCGCGAACGCTGGTCTTCGCTCGCACGAAGCACCGGGCCGATCGGCTCACGCGGATGCTCCGCAGGCACGGAGTGGATTGCGCCGCGATCCACGGCAACCGGAGCCAGGCTCAGCGCCAGGCCGCACTGGACGCTTTTCGCTCAGGTAGGCACCGTGTGCTCGTAGCCACGGATGTGGTATCGCGCGGCATCGACGTTGAGGGTGTGAGTCACGTCATCAACTACGACTTCCCCAACTCGCCGGAGGACTACATCCACCGCATCGGGCGCACGGCGCGCGCAGGTCGCAGCGGCGCGGCGATCACGTTCGTCGCCGCCGAGGAGCACGCGAGTCTGCGCGAGGTCGAGTCGCACCTCGGTGAGACGCTGCGCTGCGAGGACCTGGAAGGGTTCGCGTACTCGGCCGACCGTATCGTGCCCAAGGAGGACAGGTCCGTGAAGACCACTCCGCACACGGTCTACGGTGGGCGCGTCATGGGCCGCCGTGGTCGCCGCAGGCGCGTCGGGAGGCGCTAGGCGCCACGCGCTGCAAGGCAGGTGTGCGGCAGGTAGCTCACGGGTAGACGGGGCGTCGCGGGGGGTGTCGCCCCCGGTCTGCTTCCTACTCCCCAGCGTCCTCGTCGAGCCAGAGCGACCCGGTGAACACCTCGGCTGCCGGGCCGGTCATGTAGACGTGTTCGTCGGAGCCGTCCCAGCGCACCTCGAGATCACCCCCAGGCAGCTCGATGGTGGCTGAGCGTCCTGTTCTACAACCCAGCACCGCCGCCACCAGCGTCGCGCAGGCGCCCGTTCCGCAGGCGAGCGTCTCCCCCACTCCGCGCTCCCAGACACGAAGGCGAATGAGGTCCTCTCCGGCGATCTGCGCGAACTCGACGTTGGTGCGGTTCGGGAAGACGGCGTGGGTCTCCACGATCGGCCCGAGCGTGTCCACTGGAGCCTCGTCGACGTCGTCGACCCAGATCACGGCGTGGGGGTTTCCCATCGATACCGCGGTGATATGCACTTCGCCTTCTTCAGTCTCGATCGGGCACTCGTAAACGTACTCACCGTCGAAGTTAGCGGGGATGTCCGAGGGAGTGAGGACCGGGATGCCCATGTCGACTGTGGCGGCTTCCATGGCGCCTCGGGAGTCGAGTGAGACGGTGAGCGACTTCAGTCCGCCGAGGGTCTCCACTTCCATGGAATCGCGATCGAGAACGGCCAGCTCACGATCGACGGCGTACTTCGCGAAGCAGCGGATGCCGTTGCCGCACATCTCGGCCTGTGTGCCATCGGCGTTGAAGTAGGCCATCGCGAGCCCGCCGGGCACTGCCTCGGCCCTCCGCACGAGGATCACTCCGTCCGCGCCGATCCCGAAGTTCCGATCGCAGAGCCACCGCACGGCCTCAGGCGAAAGCGCCAGCTCGGCCGAGAGATCCTCGAACACGACGAAGTCGTTCCCTAGTCCGTGCATCTTGGTGAACTGGAGGTTCACGGTATCACTCCCTCTCGTCGACAGCGGCGCTCGACTCGGCTACAGGGCCGTTGGGCCCATCTTCAGCGTTCCCCGAGTCTAGCAGCTCGACTACGCGGTCGGCCGCCTCGGCGGTGTCCATCTCGTCAACCGCGAGCCAGTGTACGCGCGGGTCCGCCGAGAACCAGGTCAGCTGGCGCTTGGCGTAGCGCCTCGAGGCCTGCTGGATGGATGCGACCGCGTTTGCGAGGCTCGGCCGGTCCGCGACCCCAGCGTCCAGCACTGGCACAAGCTCCTTGTAGCCGATCGCCTGCGCGGCAGTGAGCGCTTCTTGGCAGCCCGATGCCAGGAGATGGCGGACCTCATCCAAGAGCCCGCCAGCCATCATCCGCTCGACACGGGCGTCGATCCGCCTGTACAGGCTGTCGCGGTGCATCCTGAGTCCCACGAAGGTCGTGTCGTAGAGAGAGCGTCTGCGCCGAAAGCCCGCGAGGTTCTCGGCGTAGCTCACCCCGCGCTCAGCCATCTCCAGAGCCCGCACCACACGTCGCACGTTGTTGGGGTGGATGAGTGCCGCCGAGTCAGGGTCGACGGCGGCAAGCCGACCGTGCAGTTCCTCAGGGGTGAGCGTGGACGCGAGCGTGTCCAGGCGCGCGCGCTGGAGCGAAGCGAGCTCACCCTCAGGAAAACGCATGTCGTCGAGTGCGGCGCGGACGTAGAGACCCGTGCCGCCACAAACGATCGGCAGCGCTCCACGCGATGCGATGCTCTCGATCGCCGAGCGCGCATCGCGCTGGTACAGCGCGGCCGAGTAGGGCTCGCCGGGGTCTACTAGGTCCACACAGTGGTGAGGGACGCGACTCTCGGCCACCGGCATCTTGGCTGTACCGATGTCCATCCCGCGATAGACCTGCATCGAGTCGGCCGAGACGATCTCGCCTCCCAGCCGCGAGGCGACCTCCTCGGCCACTGTAGTCTTGCCCACGCCGGTGGGCCCGACGATGGCCAGGACTCGCAGTGCGGATGCGCTCCTAGCGCTCAGGGCAGCACGCCATCACTCATGCCGGTCGACCCGAAAGCGCTCGAGTCGCACATGCTCAGCGAGGCCAATCCCCGCCTTGCGTCTCGCGATAGAGATCTGCTGGTCAGCAGTATCGATACCCTCCAGATCTGGCAGCAGGAGTCCTCGTCGGCGATCGCATGACACGATCACCCCGTACGTTCGAGGGTCGAGATCGGCCATCTCGCAGCTCTCTGCCTCGTGGAGGACGTCCACTTTCACACTCAGGCCTGCTAGTTCGTCGGCGCTGACAGCGTCGAATCTCGGGTCTGCGGTCGCGGCCTCGATCGCGTTGTGTACGACCTCCTCGGCTAGGGTGGCCTGAGACGGGCAGATCGTCCCGATGCAGCCGCGAAGCTCCCCACCGGCGTGGAGGTTGACGAACACGCCCGCGCGCGCGGGAAGCTCCGGGTCGGAAAGCAAGGGAGCCTCTATCACCCGGCGGTCGCGCACGTATGTCTCTATCGCCTTGCGGGCGAGTGCGGGGAGCTCGCCCTCCGGGGTGCCCGGCATGCCCCCGGCGGCTCCGGTGTCGGGTGTGGCCGAGGCCAGCAGAGCGTCCAGCTCCCCCTTGGGAGCCGCGACGGCAGTCAAGTAACCGACACCCCAGGGACCCTCATACGCGAGAACGCGTGTGTCGGGTTCTCGGATGAAGCCCCCGAGCGTGACGAACGAGCGCAGGCCGCACTCCCCCGCCTCATCGGCGATACCCTCGTCGATGTCCATGAGCCCTCGGAGGTCGCCCGCTGCGACAAGGTCCACCAGCACCGCGTCGAACTCCTTGCCGCGGACCGAGAAGCCTGCGGGTGCGTCAGGGGTGAGCCGGTGGGAGCAGTCCCCGCTTGCGATGAAGGCGACACGCCTGCCGAGTGCTCGGGCCACCTCAGCCACGACTCCGCCGAGCGCGCGATGCGATGGGAGCGGCAGGTGCGAGAGGGAAAGCGTCACGAGCGGCCAAGTGCTGTCCGGGTCGAGGAAGCTCATCGGCACGGTGACACCGTGATCGAGAGTGCCGGAGCGCAACATGGGGACGAGGGCGCGGTCCACGACCGGCACGCCCTCCCGGTCAGCAGCTTCGATGACAGCGTACGCGAACTCGGGGTCACCCCGGTATGAGAGCCGGAGACCGGGCACCCCAAAGTCGGAGAGGTCTCCAGCGTGCAGCTCGGCAGTGTCCACCGCGAATGCGTCGCCCAACGCGGGGCTGTGCGGAGACATCACGACGACGGTGTCGGGAGCAAAGGCGCGTAGCATCGCCGAAGCCCTCTCCATCGCGCGCAGGGAGGCGGATGTCACGTACGCTCGGGCCTTCCCTACCTCGGGCAGTAGTATCGGCGGGTGCGGCGCGATGATTCCGAATGACGATGTCGGCAAGCCTGTCGCCCCCTCGCGACTCGGGTTCGTTCGTGCTATCCCCGCAACCTGCCGACGAGAAACCAGGAGTGCGCTTCCTCGACGATCACGTCGGCATGGGTGCCAGAGAGCGTCTCAGCATCGCTTCCATCCGGCACCGGGGCGTGAACGAGCTTGTTGGTGTCGGTCCTGCCGGTCAGCACTTGCGGATCCCGCTTCGATGGCCCCTCGACGAGTATGCGGTGCTCGGTGCCTACGTAGGCCAGGTTCTTGCGCAGCGCAGAGGCCCTGACCGCGTCGGTCAGCCTGGAGAACCTGTCGTGCGTCTCTTCCCGGGACACCCTTCCCGGCAGCGAGGCGGCAGGCGTGCCTTCGCGGGGTGAATAGATGAACGTGAACGCATGGTCGAACTCGGCGGTCTCTACGACCGCGAGGGTGTCTACGAAGTCCGCTTCGGTTTCGCCCGGAAAGCCGACGATCACATCGGTCGAGAGCGCGAGGTCCGGTATCGCGTCGTAGAGCTGTTCCACCAGGGCGAGGTAGTCGTCGCGGGTGTAGCCGCGGTTCATCGCCCGGAGGATCCCGTCTGATCCGGCCTGTACGGGAAGGTGCAGGTAGCGGCAGATTCCGGGGGTGGACGCCATGACCTCTATTGTGTCCGGCGAAAGATCCTTGGGGTGACTGGTTGCGAAGCGGATATGCTGCACGCCTGTCTCGGCCGTGGCGGCAAGGAGTTCGGCGAAGCGCGGGAGACCGTAGAGATCACGACCATAGGAGTTCACGTTCTGCCCGAGCAGCGTTACCTCCACTACCCCTTCGTCGGCCAGACGCTCGCACTCGGCGATGACCTCCTCGAGAGTGCGACTTCGCTCGCGACCGCGTACCTGGGGCACCACGCAGTAGGAGCACGCGTTGTCGCAGCCGATCGTTACAGGGACCCAAGCGTGCCAATCGTGTTCTCTTGCGCTGGGGAGGTCGCTCGTGAAGTGGTCGGTACCGGCGAGCACTTCCACCACGGGGGCGCGGGCGCGCTCGGCTGCATCCAGTAGGCCAGGAAGATGCGGGATGTTGTGCGTGCCGAAGACAACATCCACGTTGGGAAGCCTGCGAAGCAGCTCCTGCCCGTCACGCTGTCCGATGCAGCCTCCGACGGCGATGATCGGTCCACGTCCCCCCTCCCTCTCCAGAGTTCTGAGCGACGCTACTTGGCCGTAGAGTCTCTCGTCGGCACTCTCTCGCACGCAGCAGGTGTTGAAGACGATGATATCGGCATCGGCTGGGTCGTTCACGCGGCTAAGGCCGCTTGCCTCCAAGAGGCCACACATCCTCTCGGAGTCATGCTTGTTCATCTGACACCCGAAGGTGCGTACGAGGTAGGTGTCCATGGCCGAGGTATCGTAGCACGGCGAGTGCGGTCGGCGCAGGTCAGACGCGCTAGGAACTAGCTACGGCACTCGGCCACCGCCTCACGGAGCCGCTCGAGAACCTCGTCGGGCACGTGAGGGTCCCCCATCATCGCACCGTGCGTTCCTGGGCCGTGATAGTCGGAGCCACCGGTCACCAGGAGTCCGTGGGCGACAGCCAGGCGCAAGACGCTGTCTGTCTGCTCGGTGGTGTGCTCAGCGTGGTAGGCTTCCACTCCCGCAAGGCGGCAGGGAACCAGTCGCTCTACGAGGTCCTCGACTTCCGAGACGGCGGGGTGTGCAAGAATGGCGAGGCCACCTACACCGGCGATGAGGGACACGACCTCCTCGGGAGACGTTACCTCCTTGGCGATGTAATACGGCTTCCCCCTGCCGATGAATCGTTCGAACGCTTCAGCGACGTCCTCGGCATGTCCACGCTCCACAAGCGCTCGTGCTACGTGAGAGCGACCCACGGCAGCTCCGTCCGCCAGGGAGAGCACCTCATCCAGGTCGACGGCGAACCCGTCTTGGTGCAAGGCCTCTACGATGCGTCTGGCACGCGCGAGCCGGGCCTGACGGAGCGCCGCTAGCCGCTCCCTGAACTGGACGTCGGCGTAGTCGACGAAGTAGCCGAGCACGTGAACGTCACGTCCTTGGTCTGCAGCCGAGAGTTCGACGGCAGGCACCACCTCTACCCCGAGTCTCGATCCGGCTGCGATGCCCTCGGCCACGCCATCCACGGAATCGTGGTCGGCGATGGCGAGTGCGCTCAGCCCAAGTGCTGCGGCCTCCTCGACCAACGCTGAGGGCGCGAGAGTGCCGTCGGATGCGGTGCTGTGAACGTGTAGGTCTATCGCCATCCCGGACCCGCAGGGGCTGCCCTAGCGGCCCATACTCCGCGGCTCCACGAGCAGCCTGATGGCGGTGCGCTCCTCGCCGTTGATCATTATGTCCGCGAAGGCGGGGATGCAGACCAGCTCGATGCCGGATGGCGCGATGAATCCGCGGGCGATCGCGATCGCCTTGACGGCCTGGTTGAGCGCTCCGGCGCCGACCGTTTGTATCTCGACGGCGCCTTGCTCGCGTATTACGCCCGCGAGCGCGCCAGCCACCGAGTTGGGGTTAGACTTGCTCGAGACCTTGAGGACCTCCACTCGTGCCTCCCCTGGGGCGAATGAGCTGTGTCTGCTGTCGTGACTGTATATCGGCTATGCGCGTCGGGAACGGAAGTCCTGACGCGGGTTCGTCGAGCGCACACAGTATAGCGCAGATGAGGGGGAGTCAACGTGTTGCGTCGCAGGTCATCGCTTCGAAAGCGGCCTACTCGTCTTTCTCTATCTCGTAGGTCACCCGGATGCGGTTGCGCCCGACCGTCACGCGCGGTTCGCCTCGCAGCTGCACGTAGTAGCGCTCGGCGATCGGGTCGAACGCCCGATGAAGACCGCGCTTGAGTTCCGCCAGATCCGTGGCGTGGATCCGCAGACCGCGTCGATCCTTGTAGATATCGGGTACTCCTGGTTCCGCGACTGGTCTTCTGGGTGACAGGTGCTCAACGACCGTCGTCAGCGGCTCCAGCCCGTCTCCGAGGATCCGATGTGCCGTGCGCTCGGAGATCTCGAGCCCGATGGACGCCGAGATGTCCACGAGTTCGGCGGCATCAGATGCCGCAGCAGGGCGCTGCCACAATGGGAGAGCACACAGATCGTCGCAGAAGAGGAGTCTGGACGAGGCGCCCGTCTCCCTCGCGAGACAGTGCAGCGTCGCGACGATCTCGGTCGGCGTGCCGATGTAGACGTCGAGTTCGGGGTGCTCACACGCGAACTCGGCCACTCGGCGGATGATGTTGTGCGGACCACGCGTCACCCGCGGACGACCGTCCTCCCCGGGTTCTACTTCCGGCCATGTGGACTGGTCGCTTCGCTCGGCCAGCGCGATGGTGTCGGCGGTGACCGCGAGAGATGCCCCCCGGTGTGGTTCGGATGCAGTGACCTTCGCGGAGCTCACATTCGACCGCACGGAGAAGAGCGCCATACCGCGACCGTGCACCCCCCAGCGATCCATGACCATGGTCTCCAGCTTGGAGGTCACTCGCGGTTCGAATACCGCATCGTGCAGCGCAGGAGGTATTCCGACTCCATCGTCCAAGACGGTAAAAACGCGCATGTCTCCCTCGCGCGAACTCGCGAGGAACACCATCTGCGCGTGGGCGTCTCGCGAATTGCGGAGCAGTTCGACCACCACGTCCTCGACGCCGCGGATATCGTGGCGGGCCTGGCGGCGCTCGGCCTCCGACACCCGAAGCCTGACGTAGCCTTCACCCAGGCTTTCCTCGACCTTGAGGTAGACCTCGCCCGACACTGAGGAGACGAGGTCGATGATGGCGTCCTTATCGCTCACGGACACAGTGTAGCGGTCGCGGGAGTCGTCGGGTATTAGAGACAGACCGCATCCGGCTGTCAGTCCTCCAGACATAGCGGCGTCTTCGCAGAGCCGGACGGCGGTCCTTGAGCGGCCCCTTTTCGCACGGCTGGTAGCCAACCCGATACTACCCCGTGAGGCGCCTCGCGCTACAGTCGCCGCTCGGCTGTGACGATAGACGAACATGACCGAGTAGGCAGAAAGGACGACATGCTCCTCGAACCGGCGGGCTATCAGGGCGGCCGCGCGGGAATACTGCACGGCGCTCGAACGGACCGGGGCTTCACGCTAGTCGAGCTCATGGTGACGGTGTTGATCCTCGGCGTTCTGATGGCGCTGGTCATTCCGGCGTACGCGGCGGCCGTGAAACGAGCGGAGCGCGCGACCTGCTTCTCCAACCAGCGCACGATCGAGGGCGCGGCGCAGGCATGGTGCGGCGGGAACGCGTCGAGCATCGACCCGATCGTCGGGCTGGTTTCTGTTGGAAGCCCGCTGATGACCGAGTTCAAGTACCCGCCGACATGTCCAGCGGCTCCCAAGCCCGTCGATCCGACAGCACCGACGGCCGCTGAGGGCGCGTACGAGCTGGACAACACCGGCACTGTCGTCGAAGGCTGCAGGTTTGGATCTCCCAAGCACGGTCACTACTGAGCTGCAGCCTACTTCGCGTACTCGACAGCCCGGCTCTCTCGAATGACCATGACCTTGATCTGGCCCGGGTACTCGAGGCCTTCCTCAATCTGCTTCGCGATGTCGCGCGCGAGTACCACGGCATCGTTGTCGGAGATCTCGTCCGGCTTGACCATCACGCGGATCTCGCGCCCCGCTTGCATCGCGTAGCACTTCTCCACGCCCTCGTGTGACTCAGCTAGAGCTTCCAGCTTCTCCAGTCGCTTGATGTAGCTCTCCAGGGTTTCTCGGCGAGCCCCTGGTCGAGCAGCGGATATCGCGTCAGCGGCCTGCACGATCACCGCTTCGACAGTCGCGGGCTCCACATCGCCGTGATGGGCCTCGATGCAGTGCAGCACTTCGGCGTTCTCGCCGAACCGGCGCGCGAGGTCGGACCCGATGACAGCGTGCGGCCCCTCGATCTCGTGGTCGATAGCCTTGCCGAGGTCATGCAGCAGGCCTGCTCGCTTGGCCAGCTTCACGTCGGCGCCCAGCTCGGCGGCCATCACGCCCGCAAGGTACGCAACCTCCAGTGAGTGCTTGAGGACGTTCTGACCGTAGCTTGTACGGAACTTGAGCCTCCCGAGAGTGCGGGTGGTCTCGGCGTGGAGTCCGTGAACGCCCGTATCGAATACGGCCTGCTCGCCGGCTTCATGGACCTGACCCTCGACGATCTGCTCCGCCTTGCTGAAGGTCTCCTCGATGCGTGCAGGGTGGATGCGCCCGTCTTGGATGAGCGTTTCCAGCGTCAGGCGGCCCACCTCGCGCCGGACAGGATCGAAGCTGGAGAGAATGACAGCCTCGGGAGTGTCGTCGATTATCAGATTGATGCCCGTTAGCTGCTCGAAAGCGCGGATGTTGCGGCCCTCTCGGCCGATGATCCGCCCCTTCATGTCGTCGCTCGGGATATGGACCACCGACACCGTGGACTCTGCGGTGTGATCGGCGGCGACGCGCTGGATGGCGATCCCTACGATGTTGCGGGCTTTCTTGTCAGCCTCTTCGCGGGCGCGTGTCTCGACCTCGCGGATGTATGCTGCAGCGTCGTGCTTGACCTCCTCCTTCATGCGATTCATGAGGACATTCTTCGCTTCGTCAGAGGTCATTCCGGCCAAAGACTCCAGCCGGGCACGCTCCTCTTCCATCAGCGTATCCAGGTCCTTGTGACGGGCCTCAAGCTGGACATTCGCTTCGGCGAGCTGTGTGTCCCGCTTGTCGAGACCTTCCGCGCGACGCTCGAGACCCTCCTCCCGCTGCAAGAGGCGGTTCTCCAGGGTTGTCAGCTCCTTGCGGCGCTCCTTGGCCTCGACTTCGGCCTCTGATCTCATCTTGTGGATCTCGTCTTTGGCCTCTAGCAGGGCTTCCTTCTTGACAGTCTCAGCCTGTCGTTCTGCATCAGCGACGACTCGCTCCGCAGATTCGCGGGCCCGGGCCACGCGATCGCGAATGATGTAGCGCTGGATGAGGAAGCCGAGGGCAAGGCCGAGGACGAGCGCGATGCCGATGTAGATCGGATCCATGACGCGTCCTCCTTCCCTTCGACCTGTGTCGAACTGGTTGAAAGAGCGCCTCGTTGAAACGCACGCCGCATACGTCACGCAGCGTGTGCTCGTCGGTCGTCCCTCTGTGCGAGATAGCGGCTATCAGCTGCGGATATCCGCCGACATACGTATGCCGGACGACCCGGCGCCCGGCAAGTGCGAAACACCCGTGTGCGACACGTGACTCTACGAAGCGTTCGTCTATGCAGATTGACGTTCGATCACTGCGGAAACGGGTCGCAACACTACTATCCGACGACATGACGGCCGCCGGTGGTGATCACATTTGCCGAATCGATGTTAGCTCTGAGCGACCCCTGACGTCAAGAATCCTCAGAGCATTGGCGCAGGTGAGCGCCGTGTTCACACGCCTGTTGAGCGGCCTGAGATGCCGTGCCCGGGGAGTAGCCTCGAGCCATGAGTCGGCGGGTGACGCGTACCGTGTCCTGGCTGCAGGTTCTCGACAATGCGGCTGCGAGGGCAGTGGCGCGGTCCGCTTCTGATCTCGCGTCGCAGTACTCCTCGAGGGCGGCTGTCGCCGCCGGACCGTCGATGCCCCGCCTTGTCAGCTCGGCGGAGATGCGGGCACGACCCATGTGCTTTACGCAGGTCATCGTTCTGGCCAACGCCTTAGCGAACCTTGCGTCGTTGATCAGGCCGGCAGTGGTGAGATCTTGCACGAGTCTGCGTATCACGCTGGCGTCGTACCCGTCGGTCGTGAGGCGCTCGGAAATCTCGTGGGTGGAACGCTCCCGGAAGCCGAGCAGGCGAAGAGCCCGCTTGCGAGCGCAGAGTGGCTCCGCCTGAGATATCGCAGCTCCCAGCGCATCCGCATCCACCTGGTCGTCCTCGCGCACGCCTATGGCACGGATCACGTCGGCGGGCACGACCCGCCAACGCTCCCCGTCAAGGGAGACCTCTCGTGCCGCAGAGTTGCGGGGGCCGTGGCGCGCTATTGCGGTGACGACGGGCATAGCCCTGAGGTGAGCAGTGGGACGAAGCGGCGACTAGCCGCCCACGGGCTCTTTGTCACCGTCGTCTTGCGCGGCCTGAGTCGCTCCGATGCCGATGATCGGCAGCTCGAGCCGCTCGCGGATCCGGCTCTCGATCTCGTCGCGGATCTTCGTGTGCTCTCGCAAGAACTCCTTGGCCGCTTCACGACCTTGGCCGAGGCGCTCGTCACCGTATGTGTACCAGGCGCCCGACTTGCCGACGACCGCTTCCTCGACGCCCAGGTCGAGGAGGCTCCCCTCCTTCGAGATGCCGTGGCCGTACATGATGTCGAACTCGGCCTGGCGGAAGGGTGGTGCCACCTTGTTCTTGACTACCTTGGCGCGCACGCGGTTGCCGATGATGTCCGGGCCCTGCTTGATGGAGTCTATGCGGCGTACGTCTATGCGCACAGAAGCGTAGAACTTGAGGGCTCGGCCTCCGGAGGTGGTCTCGGGGCTGCCGAACATGACGCCGACCTTCTCGCGAAGCTGGTTGATGAAGAGGCAGCAAGTGTTGGACTTCGCGATCGAGCCCGCCAGCTTGCGCATGGCCTGGCTCATGAGGCGGGCCTGCAGGCCGACCGAGATGTCTCCCATCTCCCCTTCGAGTTCGGCCCGCGGCACCAGGGCGGCGACCGAGTCGATGACGATCACGTCGATAGCCCCCGAGCGGACTAGCATGTCGGTAATCTCTAGCGCCTGCTCGCCAGTGTCCGGTTGAGATATCAGGATGTCGTCGATGTCGACCCCCAAGCGGGCGGCGTACGCTGGGTCCAGTGCGTGTTCCGCATCGATGAAGGCGGCGATGCCTCCGAGCCGCTGTGCTTCGGCGACTATCTGCAGCGCGAGCGTGGTCTTGCCAGAAGCCTCGGGGCCGTAGATCTCGACGATGCGCCCGCGAGGGATGCCTCCGATGCCCAGAGCCGCATCCAGGGCCAGCGATCCCGTTGGGATGGCTGCTATCTGCATCACGCTCGCGTGTTCCCCCAACCGCATGAGGGAGCCCTTGCCGTACTTGCGCTCGATCTGCTCGCGCGTTACATCGAGCATCTTGTCTCTGTCTGACTCCATGGCCATCGCTCCTCCCGGCGCTCGCTGTCGCCTTCCGATGACGGGCTGAGACTATACGAACAGACGTTCGTAGTCAACACCCCTCAGCGGCACTGATGCGAGCACTTCATAGGTTGGTCCTGTCGGTGCCAGGGTGCTCGCGTACAGTGTGAACGCCGACACTGACACAATCCTTTCCGCGTCCTTTCCTTCCCCGAGCACGGATCGCGCTGCCGCGAGCGCGTCCGCGGCCAGAGAGCGGTTGCGACGTGCGCGAGCGAGCGTGACATGTGGCGAGAACGGTCGGTCTTCCGGTTCGACCCCGAAAGGCATGAGCGCGTCTGTGACGTCCTCGGCGAGTCTCGCACACTCCCCGCTCGGGTCTTCGAGGACGAGCCAGATCATCCTGGCTCTCCTGCGATCAGGTACGGCGCGAACATCGGCGAGGCGCAAATGGAAGGGCTCGTGACGGCTGCCACTCCCGCGCAGGGCATCGAGGGCTACCTCCAAACGGTCGTCCACTAGTGAACCGATGAACCTCAACGTGACGTGTAGGTTCTCGTCGGCCACCCACTTCTCGGATGTCCATTCGGGTGCTGTGCCCACGATGGTGTGGTGCACGGCCGAGGCGCACGCTATCGCGTTGGCGGACAGAGCGATGCCGGTGAACGCCCGGTCGGGCATCTCACTCCTCCTGCAGGTAGCGCCTGAGGGTATCCAGTGCGATCACGGTTGCCCGCCTGCGGATGCCCGCGCGGTCACCGGGCAGCAGCCGGTCGGCCATTGAGGTGCCCCCGAGACCGTCGATCGCGAACCAGACGAGTCCCACGGGCTTGTCTTCAGAGCCGCCGCTCGGTCCGGCGATGCCGGTAACTGCGAGGGCGATGTCGGTATCGAGGGCGGAGCGGGCACCCCGTGCCATCTCTGCGGCTGCTTCGGCGCTCACAGCGCCCGAGACAGCCAGCGTGGCGGCCTGCACTCCGAGGAGCCCCGTCTTCGCGGCGTCCGCGTAGGCGACGATACCGCCCTTGAGTACGTCGGAGGCACCCGGGACATCGGTGAGTGCGGCGCCGACGGCGCCGCCTGTACAGGACTCGGCGAGCGCCAGCGTCATCGACCGCTCGCGCAACATCTGGAGGATCACGGCCGCGAGCGAGGTGCCCTCGGCGGAGTAGCAGTCCCCACCCAGGGCTTCGCGCACGGCGCCGCCCGCCTCGGCGAGAGCCCTCGCCCCCGATCCCCTGTCGAGCAGCACCACGTCCACCTGGGCTGGATCGGCAAGGAGCGTCAATCCTATCCCGGTGCGGCCCTCCAGCGCCGTCTCGGCTCGGACCTGCGCATCCGACTCGGTGACACCTGCGCACGACAGGACCACCGGCGGAGCGAACCCTTCCCCGGCCGGTGCATGACCTCTCAGGACCTCGGCGAGCATCGGTCGCATCTCGGTGGGCGGTCCCGGGAGCAGGGCAAGCTCGCCGCGGGGCGTGGGAACCACTTGCCCCGGCGCGGTACCAGTGTCGGCGGGCAGTACCCGCGCTCCGCGCAGCACGAGCGCCTGGCGCATCACCTGTGCGGCTGCGCGAGGCATCCGATGGAAGGCGGCAACGCGCCGCAGTCCATCGGCGATGGCCGCGTCCTCGGCGAGAGGCAGATCGAGGGCGATCGAAGCGGCGTCGCGGGTGATGTCGTCGTGGGTCGGGCCGAGACCGCCAGTGACCACAACAAGGTCGTTCTCGGCCACGAGCCGGCGCAGGGTGTCGGCGAGAGCGTGCGTGTCATCTCCCACGGTCACGTGCTCGCACACGTTCATGCCCGCCGACATGAGGCCGCGCGCCATCTCGCGAGCATTGGTGTCGGGGCGGAGTCCCAGCACCAGCTCGGTTCCCACGGTCACGATGGCCGCGGGCGGTGCGGAGACTACCGGGTCCACGGTCCTGTCAGGACATCGCGGGCATGGTAGAAGTACGCGAGCATCGACCAGATCGTGAGCGCGAGCGCGACCCCCATCAGGACCCAGGACACTCCGGTGAAGGCGCTGCTGAGGGTGGTGCCGAGGATATCGCCGAGCACCCCGTTGCCCTTGAGGATGAAGAAGACTACCGCGATCGACTGCAGTACTGTCTTCGCCTTGCCGATGGGAGCCGCAGCCACCACCTTGCCCTCGGCGATCGCAACCATCCGAAGGCCCGACACGATGAGCTCTCTGCTGACGATGACGATCGCTATCCAGGCCGGAAGCGTGTCGAGATCCACCAGCGCGACGAGAGCGGCAGTTACGAGGAGCTTGTCGGCGAGCGGGTCGATGAACTTGCCGAACGTAGTGATCTGGTTGTGCCTGCGGGCCAGGTAGCCGTCTACTCCATCTGTAGCTGCGAGCAGCGTGAAAGTAGCCGCAGCCAGCCAAGGCTGCAGCGCGCGCCATGTTGCGGGAGTTGGCAGCCAGGTGGGCCAGTCACCCAGGAGCGCAACGAGAAAGACCGGGATGAGCAGCACGCGGACCAGCGTCACGCGGGTCGCGAGGTTGAGCTCGAATCTCATCCGGTCACCTCTCCGAGGAGGTCATAGCCGAGGGAATCGACGATGCGTGCGGGAACCAGAGAACCGGTCGGCACGACCTGGTCCAACGATACCACTCCGTCGATCTCGGGAGCTTGGCCTCTCCAGCGTCCGACGGAGTGAGTCCCGCCCTCGGGTGCGGGATCCTCGTCCACTTCCTCTACGAGTACGTGGAGCACCTCGCCCACGCGTGACGCCACGCGGTGAACTCCCGCCGAGTTGGCTCGGTCTCGAAGCTCCTGCGCTCTGGCGGTTCGTGTCTCGGATGGCACCATGTCGGCCATGTCCGCCGAGCGCGACGGCATGCAGCCCGCCGCCACGAGCAAGCGGTCCGGGACGGCCTCCTTCCACTCGGCCAGTTCGAGTACCGCGTCGATGGACTCGGAGACGGCGTCGGCGATGAAGGCGCACGTGTTGAGGACGACGAGGTCCGCCTCTTCGAGGTCGTCGACCACCGCATGCGCCGAGGTGCTGAGCGTCGCGCGCATCCGGTCGGTGTCGACCTCGTTCTTGGGACAGCCCAGAGTCAGGAACGAGACGCGCACGCCGTGCCGCTCAGCGGTAGTTCACGTACTGGAGCGGGATGCCGTAGTCGCGGTTCTTCAGGAACGCGATCACGGCCTGCAACTCGTCGCGCTTTGGGCCGAAGACCCGCAGCTTGTCGCCCTCGATCTGCACGCGGACCTTGAATTTCTCGTCCCGGATGTCCTTGTTGATGCGCCGAGCGATGTCGGCGTCGATACCCGAGACGATGGTCGCGCTGACCCTCACTGTGCCGCCCGATGCTTGCTCTACCTGTCCCCAGGCGAGGGCCTTGAGGTCCACACTTCGCCGGACCAGCTTGCTGTCGAGGACATCCTTCACCTGCCGGTAGATGAAGTCGCTGGGCGCGCTGACGGTGACGGATCCGGCGCTCTTGTCCAAGGAGATGGAGGCTCCGCTGCCTTTGAGATCGTAGCGTTGCACCAGCTCCTTCGCCGTCTGCTGGACCGCGTTGTCCACTTCCTGCATGTCCGTGACGGACACGACGTCGAAGCTCTCGTCCTTCGCCATGTGTGCCTCCCTGGAACGTGCGGTCTAGCGCGGCTCTGCCGCGAGCTTGAGCGTGGGAACATCACTGCCGGTTGGCGGTGTGACGGCCTCGCCATCTCTGGTGACCGTGACTGCGGATGGACGACCGATAGTGACCTCGGCGTTCTCGAGCACGGTCCAGGACTTCGACTGCCCGCCCACGAGCGTGCCTTCGTACGCCTTGAGTCCGTCCACCTTCACCAGGAGCCACGAGGTGCCCTCGGGGACTACCGCGACCCCCAGCTCGAAGGGCTTGGTCTCCGGCTGTGTCTCCTTGACGCTAGTCCCATCCTCAGTGTCAGCCGTCTCCGTCACTCCTGGTGCGCCGCCAAGAGGTGCGGACTCCGCGGCGGAGGGTGTCGGCGTGCTCGTCGCTCCGGCGGCTGGTGAGCCTTCCGGCACCGCCGGCATCGGCGGCGTGTCATCCCCGCCCACGGTGCGCACTATCCCCCACCCGATGAGCAGTACCGCGACGATGCCGGCAGCCACGATAGCCCCTGCCCGAGCCGGAATGGTGTGGGTTTCCTCGCGTGGCGGGAGTATCGGTTCAGGCAGCTTCGCGCCCGGACGGGGTTCGATCAGCCTCGTCTCGGCCCGATACGAGGCCAGCAGCGGCTCGGCCGGTATGCCGAGGAAGTTCGCGTAGCTCTGAATGTATCCCTTGACGTACGCCGAGGCTGGCAGGTGCTCCCATTCGCCATCTTCGAGAGCCTCTATCAGCCTGCCGCGAATATGTGTGGCAGCTTCAACGTCAGCCACCGTCTTACCTTGTCTGCGCCGTTCGTCGGCCAGCGTATTGCCAACGGTCGCCATCAGGCGTCGTCCCCTTCGTCGTCCTCGGTTCGGCGATAGATCAGCGCCTCGAGCTCGCCCTCGTCAACGAGGACTTCGCGCGGCTTGCTTCCATCCGGCGGGCCAACCACACCGTTAGCCTCGAGCATGTCCATGATGCGCCCGGCTCTTGCGTATCCTACCTTGAGCCTCCGCTGGAGCAAGGAGGTAGATCCAAGCCCCGAGCCCACCAATATGTCCGCCGCCTCCCACAGCAGAGGGTCGTCTTCCCCATGAGCGGCCTCGAATGCTGCGGCAGCACCTACCTTGGTGTGCAGTATCTCCTCGTGGTACTCGGGCTCGGCCTGGCCTCTGACGTGCCGCACGATCGCCGAGATCTCCTCTTCCGAGACGAATGCGCCCTGGATGCGCTTGGGCTTCGCCCAGGCAGGTGTCGAGAACAGCATGTCACCATCGCCGACCAGGCGCTCGGCACCGGGTTGGTCAAGGATGACGCGGCTGTCTATGCCCGAAGAGACCGCGAAGGCGATCCTGGAGGTGATGTTGGTCTTGATGAGGCCCGTGATGATGTCGGTTGAGGGGCGCTGAGTGGCGACGATCAGGTGTATCCCTGCGGCACGCGCAAGCTGGGCGAGGCGCACGATCGAGTCCTCCACCTCGCGGGCGGCTACCATCATGAGGTCCGCAAGCTCGTCTATCACGACGACGATGTAGGGCATCTCCTCGGCACCCTCGGGTGCGTCACCACTGTGAACGAGCGCGTTGTAGGCGCTGATGTTCTTGGCGCTCGACTTCTGGAGCCTCTTCAGGCGGGACTCCATCTCGTTGACTGCCCAGGCGAGTGCCGAGGCTGCCTGCTTGGCCTCGGTGACCACGGGCACGTAGAGGTGACCGAGGCCGTTGTAGTGGGACATCTCGATCCTCTTGGGGTCGATGAGGATCAGTCGTACCTCGGCAGGAGTCGCCCGCATGAGGATAGACATGAGCAGGGCGTTGATGCAGACGGACTTGCCCATTCCCGTCGCGCCTGCGATCAGGAGATGCGGCATCGTTGCCAGGTCGGCAACGATGTTGTCACCAGAGACGTCCTTGCCCACTGCCAGCAATAGCGGACTTGCCCCCGGCGACGGCTGGGGTAGCACGTCGCGCAGGAATACCGTGGCTCGCAGGTCGTTGGGGACCTCGATCCCGATGAGCGACTTGCCCGGGATGGGAGCGAGGATGCGGATCGTGGGAGCGGCAAGCGCCAGCGCGATATCGTCGGTGAGCGCTGTGATCTTGTTGACCTTCACGCCCTTTGCGGGCTCGACCTCGAACATGGTTACCGTGGGCCCGGGAACCCAGCCGGTCACTCTGGACTGGATGTCAAAGGTGCCCAGAGTGCGGACAATGAGCTCGGCGGTCTGGCGCAGCTCGCGATCGGATGCGCGGTGCTCGGAGGTTCTCTCGGGACCCTTGCGCAGCACGTCGAGCGGAGGCAGCACGAAGCCTTCCATGGCTTTGGGTGCGGTGACGCCAGGCGTCGGCGCCGTGGCGCGACGGGTCTCTGGGTCGGTCTGAGGTCGCCGCTCCCGCCGGGATGTGCCGTGTGCTCGCTCTCTTACCGGCTCCGCGAGGTCTTCGAGGGGTTGCGTCTTTGGAGCCCGCGAGCGCGAGGTACGCAGGGTCTCTCGCTCCTCGGCGGCAGAGCGCCTACGCTCGAGCGCCCGGGTCACCGCGCTGGATATCGATACCCCTGTCACCACCACGCCGATCAGCAACAGCGCGGCGAGCACCACGTATGAGATGGCTGTGCCCACTGTTGTCCGAAGAGCCCAGGCCATCACGCCGCCAAGGTAGCCGCCGTGAGTCACCAGGATCGATCGTGACCACTGGTCCTCGAGCGGCGCGGGAAGGGACAGAAGCGCGGCGAGCGCCAACAGGGAAACGCCGAGACCCGCCGCGACGCGAACCTCGTTCACCTTGGCGGTTCGCACGAAGAAGCTGAGCCCCCAGACGAGAAGGCCCAACGGCAACGCGTAGGAGGACAAGCCGAAGAGGGTGCGCAGCCACCCCGCGATGATCTCGGCGACGAACCCGGTGTCGCGTGCGAGCATCGCGATCGTGAGTGCGATGGCGGTTGCTGTGAGCGCGATCCCGAAGATGTCGCGCCTGCTCTCGGCGTCGAGCACGGGTTCGTAGCCCGGGCCGCCGCCACTGGCTCGGCCGTTGCGCTGGCCGCGAGAGGTGCTGGTGCGCGATCCGCCCGAGCTTCGCCCCTCGGACGACCTGCGTCCGCCACCCTTTCCGCTGCGTCTGTCGCGTGCGCTAGGCATCCAGGCGACGATCCTCTCTCATGTGCCGAGCAGCCGCCACACCAGTATGCCCCCGCCGAGCACGAGGGTGTAGGCGGCGAACGGATATAGAGTATGACGCCGCACATAAGGAAGCAGCCATCCTATCGCCGCGTAGCCAACGACGAGGGTGGTCGCGACCCCTACCAGTGAGGGCAGCACGCCCGGCAGCTCCGCGCTGCCGCCAAGGGCATCGAGTCCTTTCTTGGCAGTTGCGGCGAAGACGATCGGTATCGAGAGGAGGAACGAGAAGCGCGCAGCGGCTTCGCGTTCGAGGCCGGAGCCAACGCCGGTGGCTATCGTGACGCCCGAGCGCGAGAGTCCGGGTGCCACGGCGAAGCCCTGAGCGGTGCCGATCGCGATGGCCCTGGCCAGCGATACCTCGCCGGTGCGGCGCATGCGGCGCGAGAGGAACTCGGCGGCAGCGAGAGTGGCCGAGGTGAGCAACAAGAACCAGGCGGTGATCTCTACCTGGCGGGTCATGGGCAGCGTCTCGACGCTCTCCACAAGGGGCTCGGCCGCCAGCGCCAGGATCACGCTCGGTACTGTGGCGAGGATGATGAGGATCACGGTGCGCCTATCCGCCGAGCGCGCCGGGTCCCTCGAGAAGAGCGCCGCTGCGAGACGGACCACGTCGGCGCGGAAGTAGGCTACCGTGGCGGCGAGTGTTCCCGCGTGCAGCAGCACGTCGAAGCCTAGCCCGAAGCGCTCCCACCCCAACGCAGCAGGGGCGAGTATCAGATGTCCGTCCGAGGAGATGGGCAGGAACTCGGTGACGCCCTGGACGGCGCCCAGCACGATCGCCTGGAGGACGGTCAAGTCAGACCTCCATGACGATCGGGATGATCATCGGCCTCCTGCGGATGCGCTCCCACATGAACTGCGAGAGGGACTCCCTCACGGCGCGCTCGATGACGCGTGTATCCGTGGCGCCCTCGCGCTCCGTGCGTGCCAGGGTCTTCCCGAGCCGCTCGCGAGCCTCGACGAGGAGTTCGTCGGCGCTCGGCCCGAAGACCACGCCGCGCATCACTAGCTCGGGTTCCCCCATCACCTTGCCGTCGGTCCGGTCGATGGCGATCACGACGGTGGCGATGCCGTCCTTGGCCAGCAGCTGCCGGTCTCGCAGCACGACCTGGCCGACGTCGCCCACCGAAAGGCCGTCCACGTAGACGACACCGGACTCCACTCGGCTGGCGACCTTGGCGGTGGTCTCAGTGAGTTCCAGACAGTCACCGTTCTCGAGAACGAAGATGTCCTTGTCTGTCATGCCGATAGAGCTTGCCAGGCCGGCGTGGGCCCGCAGGTGGCGGTTCTCGCCGTGTATGGGCATGAAGTGCTGAGGCTTGACCATGTTGAGCATGAGCTTCAGCTCCTCGGCCGCGGCGTGTCCTGTGACGTGCACGTCGGCCGAGCCCTTGTGCAGTACGTGCGCGCCCGTCTTCGACAGCCGGTTGATGACGCGATTGACGGCCCTCTCGTTGCCGGGTACGGGGCTCGCCGAGATGACGACCGTGTCGCCCACCTCGACTCGTATGGTCTTGTGGTCGCCGTTGGCCATCCGGGCGAGGGCCGAGAGGGGCTCTCCCTGTGTGCCAGTGGAGAGCACGACCACCTCGTCAGGATCGAGTTCGGAGGTCTCGAAGGCGTCGAGGATGTTGTCATCCTCGACGTGCAGGTAGCCGAGGTCTCGTGCGACGCGGGTGTTGCGGATCATCGAGCGGCCGGTGACCACGACCTTGCGTCCGGCATCGGCGGCCGCGTCGCAGATCTGCTGTACGCGGTGGATGTGACTTGCGAACGCCGCCACGATGATACGCTGGCCGGCCTGGTCGAAGATCCGGCGGAGCGACTCGCCCACCTCGGCCTCCGCGCGCGAGAAGCCGCGTCGCTCGGCATTGGTGGAGTCCGACAACAACAGACGAACCCCCTTCTCCCCTGCCCTGGTGATCGCGGCGAAGTCGGTGAAGCGGCCGTCTATGGGTGTCTGGTCGAACTTGAAGTCGCCGGTGTGCAGCACCATGCCGACGGGTGTTCGTATCAGCAGCGCGAGCCCGTCAGGGATCGAGTGATTCACCGCTATGAAGTCGAAGCCGAAGATGCCGAGGTTGACGTGTCCGCCAGCCTTGACCTCGCGGAGTTTGGGCTTCTTGATGCGGTGCTCCTCGAGCTTGTCGGCCACCAGCCCGAGTGTGAGCTTGGTGCCCAGGAGCGGCACAGGCTGGCCGATGTCTCGCAGCAGGTACGGGAGGGCACCGGTGTGATCCTCGTGCCCGTGCGTCAGGACGATGCCCTTGAGCTTGTCCTTCCGCTTCAAGACGTAGCTGTAGTCGGGCAGGATGAGGTCGACACCAGGATGGTCGTCGTCTGGGAACATCAGACCGGCGTCGATAACGACCATGTCGTTGCCGTACTCGAGCACGGTCATGTTCTTGCCTACCTCGTCGAGGCCTCCGAGCGGCACGACGCGAAGGCGGTTCTTCTTGGCACTCATCTGTCTTGGGGTCTCTCCTACGCGGGGGTCAGGACGCCCACGCGCTCCATGATGCGCTGTAGCTCAGCGGATTGCTCGGCAGTGGGCGGTACTAGCGGTAGCCGAGCGGTGCCGACGTTGAAGCCGACGAGGCGCAGGGCTTCCTTCACCATGATCGGGTTGGCGGTCATGAACAGCGCCTTGAACAGCGGCATCAGCTCGAGGTGCAGCTTCAGGGCACGCGTGTGATCGCCGCCAACATGCGCGTCGATCATCTCGCGCATGCGCGGCCCGGCCACGTGGGACGCTACGGATATCACGCCCGTCCCGCCCAGGCCCATCATCGGCAGTGTCATCTCATCGTCGCCCGAGAGAACCTCGAAGCCGTCGGGGGCGCCGTTGACTATGGCGCCGATCTGCCCGAGGTCACCGCTCGCCTCCTTCACGGCAACGATGTTGGGCACGTCGTGCGCGAGGCGCAGGGTGGTCTCGGCGGTCATGTTCACCACGCACCTGCCGGGGATGTTGTAGAGGATGACGGGCACATCCACGGCGTCGGCGATGGCCTTGAAGTGAAGGTACATGCCCTCTTGCGGCGGCTTGTTGTAGTACGGGACGACGGCCATGATGCCATCAACCCCGAGCGCTGCCACTTCTGCGGCGAAGTGCACCGAGTCCGCGGTGCAGTTGTCGCCCGCGTTGGCGACGATGGGCGCCTTGCTGCCGACGGCCTCGATGACCGCGCGGAACAGCTCCAGCTTCTGGTCGTAGAAGACCGTGGGTGATTCCCCGGTGGTGCCGCACACGATCAGCCCCTCGCTTCCCTGCTCTAGCAGGCGCGATGCGAGTTCCTGGGCACGCGGCAGGTCTAGAGAGCCATCGGGGCCGAACGGCGTGACCATGGCGGTTAGAAGGCGGCCGAAGCGCGGCGTGGCCATGGGACATCTCCCTCACTCAACGACGCCGGACGGCTCGGGCCGTGCTCGGCGGTGATTCCTCTTCCGGCTATTGTGCCACAGGCGGCCGGGGCAGTTGGCGCGGCCTTGGGCGCGTCTGGGTTTGCGGCTGGGTCAGAGCAGCGACTCGAGTCCGATGACGAGTCCGTCGAGGGCTCCGACCTTGCGAACGGCTAGTACGACTCCTGGCATGAAGCTGGTGCGGTCGATGGAGTCGTGTCGTATCGAGAGCGTCTGGCCCTGTCCGCCGAAGATGACTTCCTGGTGCGCTACGAGCCCGGGCAACCGCACAGAGTGGACCGGCACGCCGTTCACGAGTGCACCCCGGGCGCCTTCGGCCACTTCGGTCTCGCGACCGGGACCGTTGGGTGCGCCATCACGCGCTCCGGCGATCAGTCGGGCGGTGCGCATCGCGGTGCCGCTGGGAGCATCGGCCTTGCGGTCATGGTGCAGCTCGACCACCTCGGCGTGCGGCATCAGCCTGGCGGCTTGCTCGGCGAAGAGCATCATCAGCACCGCGCCGATCGCGAAGTTGGGCGCCACGAACAGACACGTGCCGGTTGGAGCGTTGGAGGCCAGTGCTCGGAAGGTGTCCTCCGGGATGCCGGTTGTGCCCACTACGCAGTCGACACCCCCCGCGAGCGCCGCGCGGACGTTGCTCTCTACAGCCTCGGGGTGGGTGAAGTCAACCATGACCTGGGGCTTGGTGGCGGCGATCGCCTCGCCGAGGTCGCCCAGCACCGCGAGCGTGCAGCCGCACTCGTCGGGCAGGGTCTCGCCCGCGTGCGCGGGATCCACCGCAGCTACAAGCTCCATGTCCGCCTCGGCGGTGACGGCCTTTACGACCTCGCGTCCCATGCGGCCACCCGCGCCGGCGACGAGTACTCTGATCATCGGCTACCCCTCCTCAGCCTGCGGCACGCCGACGGATTCCGCGGTGGCCCATAACTCGCATCCTAGCCCAGCACTCTCTCGATGTCTCCGCTGGCGTGCGGACCGACCATCGCCAGCACTCGACCACCACCCAGCAGCTCGCCGGCGAGACGGTGGACGTCTTCACGGGTGATGGCGTCGACGCGCTCCACTAGCTCGTCGATGGAGAGCAGTTCGCCATGGGTTACCTCGCTCTTGCCGAGCCTGCTCATACGGTTGCGGGTGCTCTCCAGCCCGAGGACCAGGTGGCCCTTGATGCTCTCCTTGGCGCGGTTCAGCTCCGCGGCGGTGACGCCGCTCTCGACCATGCGGTCCATCTCGGCGCGGATGAGCTTGGCGACCTGCTCGGTATTGTCCGGTCGCGTGCCTGCGTACACGGTGAACTGGCCGGTGTCCTCGTAGAGCGCATGGTAGGAGTAGACGGCATAGGCCAGACCGCGCTTCTCACGGATCTCCTGGAACAGCCGCGACGACATACCGCCGCCGAGGATGGTATCCAGCACGCTGAGCACGAAACGATCCTCGTGGCGGGCGTCGAGTCCCGTGACTCCGTAGCAGATGTGCGTCTGCTCTGTGTCTTTCTCTAGGATGACCAGACGGGACTCCGTGGCCTGCGACGCCTTTGGCCGAGTCGCCCTCGGCCCGCCCGTGAGCTTGAGGTGGCGCCTGGTCAGCTCGACGATGTCGTCGTGGGGCAAGTCGCCGGCGGCCGCCACGACGCAGTTGCCGGTGAGGTAGTGGCGCTCTCGGAACCCGACCGACGCGGCGTGGTCGAAGCCGCCGACGGTCTCGCGCCGGCCCAGCACCGACAGTCCGATGGGGTGCTCGGGCCAGAGCGTTCTCGCGAACAGCTCGTGCACGCGGTCGTCGGGCGTGTCTTCCATGCGCGCGATCTCCTCCAAAACGACCTCGCGCTCGTTTCGGCATGCCTCGTCTTCCAGGAGTGCGTTCACAACCATGTCCGAGAGGACCTCGATCGCCACGTCCACGTGCTGATCGAGCACGCGCGCGTAGTAGCAGGTGCACTCCTTGGAGGTGAAGGCGTTGAGTTCCGCGCCCATGCCGTCGAAGGTCTCCGAGATCTCGGCTGCCGTCCGGGTGGGCGTGCCCTTGAACATCATGTGTTCCATGAAGTGGGACATGCCGGCTTCGGCGGGCGTCTCGTCGCGACTGCCAACGGCGAACCAGATGCCTATAGCGACGGACCGGACGGCGTCCATGCGCTCGGTAAGGACGGTGAGGCCGTCGGAGAGGATCGTGCGGTCGTAGAACACGGCGCCTCCTGTCAGTGGCGATCCGGCCTCCGGGGGCTGGATCGGCCCAAGTGTGTAGGTTCCCTTCGGCGACGCAGTAGCGCAGACGCGCGGTCGACTGCGCGTCGCGCCCGCACTTGCGACGCGCAAGGTGAAGGATAGCCCATAGAAGATGCCGAGACCCTACCGGTGGCCACGCTCCTTGTAGAGCCGCTTCGCCGCCTTGTGGATGATCTTCCACTTGCGGTCCTCCTCGGCGCGAAGACGCGCGTCGGTCTTCACCGCGGCCACCTGGGCTTCCCGAATGAGCTTCCGATAGCTGGCGAGGCGCTCTGAGGCCAGCTCGCCCGACTCGACGGCGACAAGGACTGCGCAACCGGGCTCGTCTGTGTGAGCGCAGTCGCGGAACCGGCACGATGAGGCCAGAGAGTCGATCTCGGGGAAGGCGGAGGCAATGCCTTCTTCCGAGCCAGTGAGTCCCAGCGCACGGAGTCCTGGAGTGTCGATCAGCACTCCCCCTCCCGGGAGCGCGATGAGCTCGCGGGTCACGGTGGTGTGTCGGCCGCGGCCGTCGGTGACACGCACGTCTCGAGTGGCCTGGCGTTCCTCGCCCAGGAGCGCGTTGATGAGAGTGGACTTGCCCGCGCCCGAGGGACCGATCAAGACCGCCGTCCTGTTGCCGCGAACGTATGGGAGGAGGTGGTCGGTCCCGTCACCCCCGAGGGCATTCACCAGCAGGACGTCGGTGCCTGGCGCGACCATCTCGACTTCGGTCTTGGCGACCTCAGGGGCTGGAGAGAGATCGGCCTTGGTGAGCACGACCACCGGGATCGCGCCTGACTCCCATGCCAGCGAGAGTTCGCGTTCGATGCGGCGGAGGTTGGGTGCCTCGGCGATGGGATGCACGACGAACACCGTGTCGATGTTGGTCGCCAACACCTGGGTGGCCGATGTCTTTCCGGGATCGCTTCTCGCGATGGCGCTGTGGCGCTGGAGTACCGCCTCGATGAGAGGCACGTCGAGGTCGGGTGGCGCGTGAAGGGCGACCCAGTCGCCGGCGGCGGGCGTTTCGCTGGGGTCATCCGCCTTGCTGAGCAGGCGCACCGAAGGCTGTGCGCGAACGACTCCGGCCGAAGTGGCCACGAGAGAGCTGCCCCGGTCGCTGCGGATCACTCGGCCGGGCGCGGCGTTGTCGGCGGCGTGGGGCGCGAAGAGGGCCTCCCAGCGCGGGGAGTAGCCAAGATCGGCAAGAGTGGGGTCGTCTGGCAGGGCGGGCACCTCCAGCCGCGAACGTACTGTGTCCGACAGGAGTACTCGCACCCGTCGGCTCGTGCGTCAGCGTCACGAGCATACCCCGTGCACAGAAGGACGACACGGGGCCGTTGCGGGCGCGACGATGACCCGGGATCGAGGTCCGGCCGAGCTGGCTCGCCTAGTTCAGCACGAACCAAGCGACGTAGACACTCCGGGTGGTTGCCCTGGTCAGCACCACGCGGAACTTCGTGGAGCTGAGCCTCGCGCAGTACGCTACGGCGACACCGGTGCCGCCGGAGCCCTGCAACGTCGCGAGGATCATCGAGCCTGTGCCGAGGTTCGCGCACGGGATGTCCCGGTAGGTCTTTGCGGCCCCGATGAGCGCACGGCCGGAGCGTGTGAAATGGGCTTTCCCGTGCACATCGAGTGCGACGCCGCTGGGCGACTCAGCCGACACTCCAGTGCGCGAGCCCACGCCTCTGACGCCACAGCCGTTCGGCATCGTCTCGCCCGGCAGAACTCCGGAGTAGCCGGCTACCCCCACCCCATCTTCTTTTGGGAGTAGGTCCCAGGTCCTTACGACACCCAGGACGCCAACGATCCCCGTCTGGCCCCGAGTGCCTGTCGCCACGCCCTCCACACCAACATCCTCGCCGCGGGATTGGACCCCACGGCCTGTGCTGTATGCCTTTAGTGCGGGGGCGCCGCGGGACTCGGCGTACATGGCAGAACCAGCGCCTTCTTTATGTGCCTTGATGGTGCCAGTCGCGTGGATCGCTACTCCCGCCTCGCCGAACGGGTCGGGTCCGTCGTAGTAGACCCGCAGCGTCGGCCCAGCTGTCGAGGACAGCACGGTCTTGCTCGTTCCGAAGTTCTCTCGGCCGATGCGCAATGCATCTCCGTCGGCTGCGATCGCCGGCGTCGGCGTTGCCACCGATGTCAGCGCTCCGACGGCGGCTGCCATTCCTGTCGTCAGCAGAGTGCGCCGGGTGAGTGCCACATCGTTGATTCTCGAGTCACCGCTGCTTTGAGTCTCGCCTGACTGATCGTCACCATGCATCAGAACCCCCCCGTTTCCCTCACACGACCGCTCCCCCCGCTCGCCTACTCGGCTTCGTAGCATGGGAGGCAGTGTGTTGACAAGGTGCGATCGGGGGCTGAGTGCTCCGGCGTGCCTTCGACTCAGCGGTAGTTGGTGACGTCACACCAGCTCACGTCGCATGAAGGTTACCCCACGATATCCCGCCCCGGCCGTCAGGGTGCCCGTGCGCATCACCCGCGTTGTCTTGAATCCCAGGCGTTCGTAGAGGCTGAGCGCACGTTCATTGGTGTCCACGACCTCGAGCAACAAGGTTCTGGCACCAGCCTCCCTCGCCGCAGCGGTGAGTGCTTCCAGCAGCGCCGTACCGACCCCGCGTCCGCGCGCGCGGGAGGCTACCGCGAGAGCGGCCACTCGCCACTCCCCCTCGCGAGCTCGCGTGAAGAGCCGCAGCGCACCCAGGCGCAGAGCTCGCATCAGTGCGCCGACGAAGCCGAACTCCTCCTCCAGTGCGGCAAACGGCACGCGGGAGAAATGGCGTCCGGGGATGTCGGCGCCCACCATGCCGATCACCGCTCGCGTGTCGTCCAGCGCGATCCAAGCCAGGTCGGGCGCTAGTCCGTGCGCGATGAGGCGCTCGGCCTGCTCGGATGATCTCGGGCGGAGGTTGAAGGCGTACTTCTGGCCGAAGGCCTCCACCAGGAGGGCCGCAACCTGCTCGGTGAGGTCTGGCGGCATGCCCTTCGAGATGCGTACACCCTGCACTCGCAACCGCCTCTGCCGCGGATCCTACACGCCGAGGATCGCGCTGGAGACGAGGATCGCTGTGAGGAAGCTCCCGGCCAGCCCGGTGGCGATGAGTGTGACGATGCTCAGCACCGATCGCTCACGCCTGAGCACAACAGCTGGGGGGCCGAGTATCGCCGCCGTGTCGAGCAGAGTCATCTCGGTCGCGGGCATGACCCAGGTGTCGACGATGGGGACTGCATCCCTGAAGGCGACCGTGAGCATGGGGAGGATGATGATGGAGACGAGAGCGATCAGCCCCGCCACAACAGCGGTCCTTCCCAGTCTGGTCCGAAGCCACAACCAGCTACCTGGTCCGGTAGGCGGACGGCTCCCTGCGCTAGCGGGACTGGGAGCTGGCGCTGTGATGTCGGGCATGTCTCACTCCCTCAGCTTGCGGAGCACCTCTTCGACAGCGGCGATCTTGTCGTCGCGATCCTTCAGATCTCTGGCGATGATCACGAGAGACGCAGTGCGGGCGTCCTCAACCACTAGCACCTGCCCCCTTCTCAGCTTCCACGTTCGCGATATGAACGCCATCCCCTCCCCTCGGCATCTAACTCCTCTTTCCCGAGAGAGGGCGCGGTGAGTCCGCAGGGAAGCACCAGCAACACGGTCGTCGCAGACAGCTAGTCGACGCGTGCTACATTGCGGGCCATGGCGGTGTTCTCGAGCACCAGGGAACGGCGGCTGTGGCTGTCTGTCGCGGTGGTGGTCCTTGCCATCTACTCCACACCAGGGCTCGCCCGGTCGGCCGTCGGGCTGCTACGCGCCCAAGGCCTGCTCGCGCCCGCTTTTCGTCGTCGGAGTCCTCCTGGTGGTGGCAACGGTGGCTGCTGTGGCTCTCGGCACCCGACCTCGCGGAGTGGAGATCGCTGCTGTTCTGGGGATCGCCGCCGCGTACTTGATGCTGTTCGTTCGCATGGGTATCGCCGAGGAACGCACTCACCTTGTGGAGTACGGCATCGTGAGCGCATGCATCTACGAGGCGGTCTCGGAGCAAGTGGGTCATGGCCTCCGCGCGCGCCTGCGCTGCTCGCCATCGCCGTGGCCGCTACGATCGGGACGCTCGACGAGGTGATCCAGGCGTTCCTGCCCAGCAGGGCATTCGATACTCTCGATATCCTGGTGAACGTGCTCGCGAGTGTGGTAGCGGTCGTCGCTATCGTGGTGCTGCGTTGGGTACGGAGTAGGCGCGGGGGCCAGAGTGTGCCACCGGTGTGACGAACAGCGGTCACCCCCGCTAGTCTCGAGACTCACCCGACTCCCGCCAGGCGATCAGCAGGACCTCAAGGTGGTCGAAGTCCGTCGGCAGCATCTCATCCGGCACGGTTCCGTCGCCCATGACCGTCCTCCCGATGTACCTGGCACAGGTCCTGGGGTCTCTACGGCAGAACC
>CAZWGV010000027.1:0-10479 GCA_964633595.1 uncultured Coriobacteriaceae bacterium
TGAACGAGACGCTCGTCGGCGAGAACTCCGTCACGGTCAGCGCGTTGCGGAAGATGAGCTGGTCAACAGTCACGTCGTAGGTACCCGCGGGCAGGAACGGCGGGACGTTCCAGTAGTGGATGTGGCCCCGGTAGATCTTGCCGGTAGGATCTACATCGGCTGGGCCGATGTAGCGACCGGTTGTGTCGAGGTCATCATAGAGGTAGATGCTCATCTCTCGGTCGTAGGTCGGCTCGGCCGGAGTGAAGCCCTGGCCAGACACGGTGGACAGCCGGGTGATCTTGTCGAAGCTCGCCGCAAGCGTCGCGTTGTTCACGAAGTTCACAGTGGCTTCGCCCGTCCCGGCTACATCCCATCGGTCGTAGAAGATCCCGTTCCAGCGCTGTAGCCAGAACCCCGTGAACTTCGCCGTGCGCGCACCGACGGCTTCGGACCAGTCGCCGTAGGCGTCCTCCGCGGGCACGTCCCACAGCAACCCCCGTACTACGGTCTCACCACTGATGGAGGTCGTCTCCTCGCGCACGAACTGCAGGTCGTTGGACACGGAGCCGTCAGCCAGGTAGACATCTTGGGCGGCCCACCACCATTCCCAACCCCAACCGCTCCACATTCCCTCGTCGAAGTACACCGGCGCGCCAGTCAGATTCTGGAAGCGCAGGCGCACGCGCGCCGTAGCATCCTCGCCACCTTGCACATTCGTCTCGAGAACGTCGACCACCGCGGAGATGTCGGTGAAATCGACATCGATGCTCATGCGGTTGCCGAACTTGTCGACTGCGTTTACCTCCACCTCTCCAACACGATTCGAGGTCAGGAAGACCGTAGCTTCGCCGTCGGCGTTCGTCACCGCCGAGGTAGCCGACAGGCTGCCGCCATCTGAGGAGAAGGAAACCGGCCAATCGGCCACCGGATTCCCAAACGCCTGGTCTACGACGGTTGCCGTGACCGCCACCCGATCGGTGCCATTTGCCAGTGCGACCCACTTGTCGGCATCCAGATCATCAAGAACGCCGGCGTAGAAGTAGGCGAAGCCGAAGTCGTACTCTCCACTGGCTTGCGAGACTGTGGTCTCCACGCTGATGGGAGAGAAGGTGGACCATGCCCACTGATTCGTAGGCGGCTCCCGCATCGACTCACCCCTACTGCCCGTAGCGCTCGTGACGTAGAACGTGAACCGCCCATTCGCGTCAGTGACCGCGGTGTTGGCGTTCAGCTTGCCGACCTGATCCCAGCCGACGCTCATCGTCGCAGCAATGCCTGCCTGAGCGACCGGAACCCCATCCCTGTCAACTACTTGACCGGTGAAGGTAACGCGGTCGGCACCGTCCGCAGCAGCCAGCCCGAACGATGTCTTGTCATAGCCGTACCAGCTGTCGTTGTACCAGTTATCCCAGCTCATCTGATTCGACGGGATTGGCGGGTTGGCTGTCACCTTGATGCGATATGGCACGTTCGGAGCGAAAAGCTTCGAGAAAGTGACCGTGCGGATCGGTGAAGGCAGCACCCAGCCCCGCGGATCCCACGAAGAGAGCGTCCATACTTGCTCGCTGCCGCCCTCATCGAAGCCGAAGTCTTCGCTCTCGGAGTAGCCTGCGTCGACCCACGGTTCCTGAGTCCAACTGTCGCCATCCTGGTACAAGTTGCGCACGTAGAACCAGCGATCGTTCAGGAACGAGGTGCCCTTGCCGTTGACGTCGACAACCTTGAGGTAGAACTCCGGCGTCTCAGTCGGCGAGTAGTTCCAGCGGTTCTCCCGGGTGAGCAGCATGATCCTGTAGGGATCGCCAACTGCGGTGGTGTCGACGTTCACGACCGCAACGTTCGCGGTTGCCGTGAGCTCATCCACGCGCAGCGTGACAGTGTTCACGCCAGCCGTCGTGCTGGTCTTCAGCTCGAACGTCACCGGCGAGGCCGGGGTGTCCGTGGCTATCGTGGTCGGCGAGAGCGTGCCGGTGGGACTGGGGCTTGCTGTGATGGCACCGTCCCAGCGGTGATTCCACTCGATGATCTCATTGCCGTACTCGTCGAAGATCTTGCCGGTGATCTTGCTGAACCCGCCGGCGTTGATCTCGGTCGCGGACGCGGTCGTCAGCGCGACCACGTTCTTCGACGTCACCATCAGATCCGCCGTCTTGGCGAGCGTGTACGCCGTGCCTCCCACGTTGCTGGTGCTCACGTTGAGCTTGTAGCTGGGAGCGCCCGTGCGATTGTAGTTGGCGATGATCGCGTTCTTCGCGCGGAAGGCGATCTCAACGCTGCCCTCAACGTCGACTTGGAACTTGTCGACGGTGAGCATGTTGCCAGCGATCGACGCCGAGGCGATCTCGCTCACTGTGACGTTGGGAGTCGTGTCGAAGGAGAAGCCCGCAGGCAGCTCGATCTTGACGCCGTTGATCGCGTTCTCCCTACCGTCAGTGCCCACAAGATCCGTTGTCGGCACCGAGACCGTGATGGTCTCAACCATGCCCGCCTGCCAGTCGGCCTTGGGCACCGGACCATCCGCACCCTGTAGCACCGTGATGCTGCCCCACATCGGGTCGCGCACGCCGTTGATGGCGTTGAAGGACGCGAAGCCCGGCGCGATGCCGGCATCCCTGCCAGAGCTCTTCAGAGTGAACTCGTGGCCGGTGCTGGTGAACTTGATGGCAGTGAAGAAGCCGGTGAGCGTGTCCTCGCTCGACTGGAAGGCTCCCGAGCCGTTCACGAACGACCCGATCTCAGCGCCAACCGCGTAGGGCAAGCCACCAACCGGCGTGAAGGTGGCCGAATCGCTGTTGAACTCCGAAAGCACCCCATAGCCTGCCGAGTAGTCAGTACCGGGGGTAGCTCCGTCGTCCACTTCCCAATCCTGGCCCTCGAGCCTCGTGGTGCCGCCGAATACGCAGTCGGCCATCCCAAGAGCGCGAGGCACATTGGTGATATCGAACTCGTCGTAGACGCCAACCACGACGTCGCCGATGTAGTTGGAGTTGACCTGGATCTTGCCCGCTGGCTCGACGAAGCTAGCGGTCACCCAGGCGCCGAAGCTTGCGTTGACCTTGTCCACAACGTCCTGAACGGTCGACTGATTCGACAGCCCAGGGACGATGGTGTCGGTCACCTCGGTACCAGCCGGCTGCTCGACGCGAATCCGCAGAACGGCGCCCGCCTCAGCGCTGACGTTGATGTCGGCCAGCTTGGCCGCGCGCTGCGCGACCGCCCAGAGCGCGTCGCTCCTGACGTTCCCTCTGGTTGCCGGCGTTCCCGCCACCTCGAACGAGTAGGTACCGAGAAGGCCAGCCGAACCGGTGCCGTCTATGCTCGCGATGTTGGTCGTCCCTGCAGACAGGCTTGCGGGCACCGTTGGCGTGGCGGCGCTCGCGGGCGCGATGACCACCATGGACATGAGCAAGGTCAACGTCGCGATCGTCGACGTCGCCTTGCGAAGGCGCCTCGAACGCAGCATCAAATGCATCATTAGGCCTTTCCCTCCTTCACCTGATCAGGTCCCCTGTAATACCCGAGAGCCTGCACGTCGCAGGCGTCCCGATGTCCCTATGCCTAATTGCGTGGGTTCCGGGAGTGCTAAGGGTGACTTCACGGAATGCTTGCATGGCCCTGTTCGGGCCGTTCAAGACGCTTACCGGGATTCATCCCCCCTTCGCGCGCTGTGCCTGGAGTCCGGAAACTCACGGACCCGCGCAATGTCGTTGTCATTGAAGCATAGCGCCGTAGCACGCACAACCTTTCGGCACGTAGGCCTTGGTGCGCGTATGCGGCGCATGTTTCCACGGTATCGGCCCAACGCCCTCTCGCCTTGAGGCGCCCGCTCCGCCCGGAGCCGCGCACCGGTCCCTCGTCGCTGAGTCCTCGACTGATGCTATACCCCTTCGGCGGTGCCCGGGCATCGCTGCACCGGCGCGGGCCTCGATCGTCCGAACTCTCCCTCTACCATATCCTACCTGGGCCTTCGGTGACTGCGGTCACGCTCCAGCCTCGCGCGGCGCGGGGTTTTCACTCACTCCTCGGCCTCGGCTACGGCGCCCTCTTCGGCGTCCTCGAACTCCTCGGCGGCAAGCTCCTCGGCCTCCGCCTCTCGGTCGCTCGCGGCGGTTGCGGCCTCGTCCTCCCTCACCAGCTCCTCCTGGCCTTCCGGTGCAGGCTTGCGCTTCTTCTTGCTGGCGGTGACGCGGGCGATCGCGGAGACCCTGTCGGCGATCCCGACGTTCATCACCTTGACGCCCTGTGTGGAGCGGCCCATCTGGGAGACGTCCTCCACTCGCACGCGTATGACGACACCTTCGTCGGAAATGAGCATCAGCTCGTGGGTTGGGGTCACGACCTTCATGCCGGCGAGGTCGCCCTTCTTCGCCGTCATCTGGATGGTCTTCACTCCCATGCCGCCACGCTTCTGCACCGGGTACTGCTCGACCGGGGTGCGCTTGCCATAGCCGCGCTCTGTGACCACGAAGAGCTCCGCGCCCTTGGGTGCCACCTCCATGCCCAGCACGCGATCGTCGCCCTTGACCGACATGCCCTTGACGCCCATCGTGTCTCGGCCCATCGGGCGCGCGTCGCCCTCGTCCCAGACGATGGCCTTGCCCGCGGAGGAGACCATGACGATGCACTCCCCGGCAGCCACGCGCCTCACTGCGACCAGCTCATCGCCGCCTCGCAGATTGATGGCGATGATGCCGTCGCGACGCGACCTGTCGTACGCGCCCATCGCTGTCTTCTTCACCATGCCGAGCTTGGTGGCGAAGAGCAGGTAGTCGTCCTCGCCGAACTCCCGTGTGGTGATGACGGCCGCGATCTTCTCGTCCGTCTCGAAGGGGAGCAGGTTCACAACCGCTGTGCCCCGGGCGTGTCTGGATCCCACCGGCAACTCGTGCACCTTGAGCCTGTATACCTTGCCCTTGGTGGAGAAGAAGAGCACGTACTCGTGGGTCGAGCTTATGAACAAGTGCTCTACGAAGTCGCTTTCTTTGAGGTTCACTCCCGCCACGCCCTTGCCACCTCTGCGCTGCTGCCGGTAGGTGGCTACCGGAAGGCGCTTGACGTAGCCGGCCCTGGTGATGGTGACGACCATGTCCTCCTCGGCGATGAGGTCCTCGACGTCGAGGTCGCTCGCCGTCGACGCGATCTCGGTGCGGCGAGGGTCAGCGTACTTCTCGCGGATCTCGGCGAGCTCCTCCTTGATGATCTTCAGGACGAGCTTGATGTCGCCCAGCACCTTCTTGTAGTAGGCGATGCGCTTGCGAAGCTCCTCGAGCTCGTCCTCGATCTTGTGGCGCTCGAGGCCTGTGAGCCGCCGCAGCCGCATCTCCAGGATCGCCTCGGCCTGCGCCTCAGTGAGCCCGAACCGCTCGATGAGGCGCTTCTTGGCCTCCGCGTCGTCGTCGGACGACTTGATGATGGCGATGACCTCGTCGATGTTGTCGAGGGCGATGACGTAGCCCTCCAGGATGTGAGCACGCTCCTCGGCTTTGGTGAGCTCGTACTTGGTCCGCCGAGTGACGACCTCCTTCTGGAACTCGACGTAGTGCTGCAAGATCTCCTTGAGCCCCAGCGTCCGCGGGACTCCGTCCACCAGCGCGACCGCGTTCACGCCGAACCCGGTCTCCAGCGGGGTGTGCTTGAACAGCTTGTTCATCACAACCTGCGGTACACAGTTCTGCTTGAGTTCGATGACAACGCGCATGCCCTTGCGGTCCGACTCGTCGCGCAGGTCCGAGATCTCGGTGAGCTTCTTCTCGCGCACGAGGTCGGCGATCTTTTGCACGAGCCTCGACTTGTTAACCATGTATGGGATCTCGGTGATGATGATCCGGGTGCGGCCGGTGGTGGTCTGCTCTATGTGCGCCTTCCCGCGAACCTTGATGGAGCCCCGACC
The DNA here is from genome assembly GCA_964633595.1 of uncultured Coriobacteriaceae bacterium. Taxonomy (GTDB): domain Bacteria; phylum Actinomycetota; class Coriobacteriia; order Anaerosomatales; family CAZWGV01; genus CAZWGV01. The sequence continues at coordinate 5,873 of CAZWGV010000027.1, forward strand.
CGTGGTGTAGGCGTCGCGGATGCCCTCTCGGCCCATGATCGCCCCGCCTGTGGGGAAGTCCGGCCCGGGGATCGCCTTCATCAGGTCCTCGGCGGTGGTCTCCGGATCGTTGATTAGCATGATCGCCCCATCGATGGCCTCTCCCAGGTTGTGGGGCGGGATGTTGGTGGCCATCCCCACCGCGATCCCGGCCGAGCCGCTGACCAGCATGTTGGGGAAGCGGCTGGGGAGGACTCTGGGCTCCGAGGTGGACTCGTCGAAGTTGGGAACCATGTCGACGGTCTCTTTGTCGAGATCCCGAAGCATCTCCATCGCGGGGCGAGCGAGCCTCGCTTCCGTGTAGCGATATGCCGCCGCCGAGTCGCCGTCGATCGAACCGAAGTTGCCGTGCCCGTCGATAAGCGGCACTCGCATAGCGAAGTCTTGCGCCATGCGCACCAGGGTGTCGTAGACGGCCATGTCGCCGTGGGGATGGTACTTGCCGAGGACCTCGCCGATGGTGGTCGCGCATTTCTTGTAGGGCCTGTTGGGCGTAAGCCCCATGTCGCTCATCGCATACAGGATGCGCCGGTGAACGGGCTTCAGGCCATCACGCACGTCGGGCAACGCCCGCGCCACGATAACGCTCATCGAATACTCGATGAACGAGCTTCTCAGCTCCTGCTCGATGTCGATGGGGAGGATCGCGGTCCCGCTGGAGTCGATCTCTTCCACCACTAGAAGGCTCCTCGCTGTCGATAGCTACGCACTGCCACCCAACCGCCCGCGCCGATGAACAAGGCGCCGAACAACAACAAGACGCTCGCCCCGAACCAGCCCGCCGGCACCCTGTACGTCGTAGCCAGGCCAACTGCACCCCAGACGACGAGGATCGCCCCGGTGACGGCTAGGCCTATCGCGGCGATCAGCCCAACTCGCCAGGCCTGCTCTCCCCCACGCGGCTCCTGCTCTCGGAGCTGCATGAGCATCACGTCCATCCGGGCGTCGTCCGGGCCGGGACTCTCCGCTGCCACCTGCCCCGCCGTGGCAGCACCCCCCTCCGGCTGGACAGATGCTCCGGCCGCGGACTGCGCCGATTCGCCCGAACCCACTGGGGCATCGCCGTTCGCAGCGCCACCTGGCACATCGGGGCCAATAGGCTGGCTCGGCTCCGGCCCTCGGACGCGTCGCTTGCGTTCGAGTTCCTCGTACTGCTCGCTCTCCCAGGGGGGCGGCTCGAAGCTGCGTCTCTGCCGCCGGTCGTCCGCCGCTGTCATCCTCCGCCTGCAGTCCTCCGTCCCCGGACCCCTCCGAATGCCGGACCGGTCAGATGTCCAGGAACCGCACGTCCTTTGCATGCCGCTGTATGAACTCCTTGCGCGGTTCCACCTGGTCCCCCATCAAGTCCGCAAAGGACTTCTCGGCCGCGGCCGCGTCGTCGAGCGTCACTTGCAGCAGGGTCCTCTTGCCCGGATCCATCGTCGTGTCCCAGAGCTGCTCGGGATTCATCTCGCCCAGACCCTTGAACCGCTGGATCGAGTACTTGGCGCCCTCCGGGAGCCTGGCGAGTACCTGTTGAAGCTGCTTGTCGCTGTATGCGTACTCCTGTTTCTTGCCGTGCGTGACCTTGTACAGGGGTGGCTGGGCGATGTAGACGTAGCCAGCCTCTATCATCTCCTTCATGTACCTGTAGAAGAAGGTCAAGATGAGGCACCTGATGTGGGCACCGTCCACGTCGGCGTCGGTCATGATGATCGTCTTGTGGTATCGCGCCTGTTCCAGATCGAACTCGTCTCCGATGTTCGTTCCGATCGCGGTTATGAGCGCCTGTATCTCGTCAGAGGACAGCGCCTTGTTGATGCCCGCCTTCTCGACGTTCAGTATCTTGCCCTTGAGGGGCAGGATGGCCTGGAAGGAGCGGTCGCGGGCCTGCTTGGCGGAACCTCCGGCCGAGTCGCCCTCCACTATGAAGACCTCGGTGAGAGAGGCGTCCCTCACCGAGCAGTCGGCGAGCTTGCCCGGGAGGGTGGATGACTCGAGGAGTCCCTTGCGCCTGGTGAGCTCGCGCGCCTTTCGCGCGGCGTGTCTCGCCTTGGCGGCCTGAACGCATTTGTTGACGACCACGCGCGCCGGCTTGGGATGCTCCTCGAGGTACTCGGCAAGACCCTGTGTCACCACTTGCTGCACGTAGCCGCGCATCTCGGTATTGCCGAGTTTGGTCTTGGTCTGTCCCTCGAACTGCGGCTCGCGCAGCTTCACCGAGACGATGGCAACGAGACCTTCGCGTATGTCCTCGCCGGTAAGATTCTCGTCCTTCTCCTTCAAGATGCCCTGGCGTCTGGCGTAGTCGTTGATCGTGCGGGTGAGCGCGTTCTTGAAACCTTCGAGGTGAGTTCCGCCCTCGTGAGTGTTGATGTTGTTCGCGAACGCAAGAACGGAGTCCGAGAAGCCGGAGTTCCACTGCATCGCAACCTCAACATGGCCCTCGGAGGCCTCCTGCTCGAAGTAGACCACCTTGTGATGGAGCACGTCCTTGCGGCCGCTAAGGTACTTGACGAAGTCGATGATCCCGCCCGCGTAGCGATACTCCTCTACGAGGGGCTCTGGCTCGCGCTCATCGATCAGTGTGATCTTCAGGTTCCTGTTGAGGAACGCGGTTTCGCGCATGCGGGCCGAGATGGTCTCGTAGTCGAAGTCTGTCTCTTCGAAGATGCCTGGGTCTGGCCAGAACGTGATGCGCGTGCCGGCGGCCTTGCTGCGCCCGGAACTCTTCAGCGGCCCCAGAGTCTTCCCGAACTCATACGACTGCTCGAAGATCTTCCCCTCGCGCTTGACCTCGATGTCGAGCCTCGAAGAAAGCGCGTTCACGACCGAAACGCCCACGCCGTGAAGTCCTCCGGAGACCTTGTATCCCTCTCCACCGAACTTGCCGCCCGAGTGCAGGGTGGTCAGCACCAGCTCCACTGCCGGCTTGCGGTACTTCGGCACCTTGTCCACAGGAATGCCTCGGCCGTTGTCACTGACGGAAACCGAGCCGTCGGGCCGCAAGTGGACTTCGATGGACGTGCAGAAGCCCGCCAAGGCCTCGTCAACCGAGTTGTCCACGACCTCGTAGACGAGGTGGTGCAGCCCCCTCGGCCCCGTGGATCCGATGTACATGCCCGGGCGTTTGCGAACCGCCTCGAGGCCCTCGAGTACCTGGATGTCCTTGCCGGAGTACGTGCCGTTCGGCACTGGCGCTCCTTTGCGCTCGCGATCGGCGGCGCGCCGCACGCTGACGCGCGTCACCCTTGCATGGCTTCACCCACCACGACCACAAGATGTCGTGGCAGGCACACCCATTCTAGCACAAGTTGTTGCGGTCGCCGCCATCGTCTGGCGCGCGTTTTCCCTGCTAGTCGGCCTTGTTGCGCCGTCGACCGCCGTTCTCGGCCGAGCGAGCTTTCTGCCACTCCAGATGCCGAGTCATCGCCCCTTTCAGCGCCTGGCGCAAGCGACCGTCCTTCACCCGCAAGGCAACGCTATCCACTTGCGAGCGCTCGGCGTCGGTGAGCGCGACGGGCTCGATCCTCTGCGGGACTCCGAGTGCCTCCTCCTTTGCCCTCTCGTGCTCCCGAGCCGCCTGTCGGCCAACCCTCGGCGACACAACGAACCGTACTGCTCTGACCAGCTCCTCACCCAGGTCTTCACGCAGGGCGGCCACGTACCGGGGCGCAAGGAGGCTGAGTTCCTGAGCCCACGCTGAGGAGTCGACGTTGACGACCAGCTCGCCCTCTCGCAGTGCACCCGGCCGGGTGTGCCGCGACACCTCGGTACCGCATACGCGCTCCCATGCCTGCGCTGCTCTCACGGTTTCGAGGCCCCCGCGTCGATCGATAGCTCCGGCAACGTCCCCGAGGACGGCGCCGAGTGGCACCATTCTGGCGCGTCGCTTCATCGCCCGAGCTCCACCACCGTTGCCTTGGCCAGTAGCGCCGACGAGAAGTACCCCAGGTTGGCGGTTGTCACCACAGTCTGAACATCGCGGTGGACCAGCGACGCGAGCGCATCACGGCGCTCCTCGTCTAGTTCGGACATCACGTCATCCAACAGCAGGATGGGGCGCTTGCCCAGAACGTCCTCGACGACGCCCACCTCTGCCAGCTTCCACGCTAGCGCTGCGGAACGCTGTTGGCCCTGTGAGGCGAACGATCGCGCCGAACGGCCCCCGATCGCGACTTGGACATCGTCGCGGTGCGGGCCGACCAGGGTGGTCTTGCGGACGCGCTCTTCGGCGCGCCGGCAGGCTATCTCCCTCCGCATGCGGTCCTCTACTTCTGAGACCGCAGGCCTGCGCTCCCACTCTTCCGATGCGATGCCCTCGGTGCCGGCGTAGTTCATCGCGAGGCCTTCTCCGCTCGACAGCGCAGCGTAGGCTTCTTGCGAACGGACGCAGATCCGCCCGGCGAGAGCCGCTCTGTGGACAGCCAGCTTCGCTCCGGCTGCCACCAGCTGATCCTCAAGTGCCTCGTGCTGCTCGCGCTGCGCCGCCTCCGTCTTCAGTAGCGCGTTCCGCTGCCGGAGGATGCGCGAGTACTCCTTCAGTAGTGCGCGATACGCTGGCGACACCTGCTGTCCCAGCGAGTCGA